>CAZNLW010000108.1:0-7890 GCA_964574205.1 uncultured Rhizobiaceae bacterium
ATACCCGATGCCCTGGCCTCTACAGCCAACTATCTGAAGAAACGTGGCTGGCAGCGCGGCGTGCCCTGGGGCTTCGAGGTTCGCCTGCCGCGCAACTTCGACTGGCGTCTCGTGGGCCGCAGGCACGCCCGTTCCATTGCCGCCTGGGAGCGCCTGGGCGTGCGTCCGGCACGCGGCCGTTTCTATGCCCGCCATGCCCGGGCCTGGATCCTGCTGCCGGCGGGTCACAAGGGGCCCGCCTTCCTGGTCACCGGCAATTTCAGGGCCATTCTCGGCTACAATGCCTCCCATGCCTATGCCCTGGCCGTGGGGCATCTCGCCGATCGCATCGCCGGCGCCGGCCCGCTGGTGGCCGCCTGGCCGGTGCGCGACCGCCTGCTCACCCGCGCCGAGCGCATCGAGCTGCAGAAGATGCTGGCCCGCGAAGGACTCTATCGCGGCGCCTTCGAGGGCCACATCGGCCCCCGAACCCGCGAGGCCGTGCGCCGCTACCAGGCGGCTGCCGGCATTCCGCCAGATGGCTACGTGAACAGGGCGCTGCTTGAACATTTGCGCCGCCGCCGCTGATGCGGCACACTGAGGTCGATGCACGCGCAAGGCGGCACCTGAGACGAAACCGACGGGGGCAACGGGCATGTCCGGGCATCCTGCGACAGCACGACGGCACTCGCCAGCACCACCGGCATTCCGGGCAGTGCTGGCAATCCTTGTCTGCATGTTCATGCTCGCCTGGCCATGCCGCCTGGTTCAGGCCGCTCCCTACATTCCGCAGGCACAGGACCGCTATCGCATCATGGTCTTCGGCGACCGCATGGCCACCGGCCTGCTCGCCGGCCTCTGGCGCGTGCTGAAGGGTGATGATCGCTTCGAGGCCAGGGGGCGGCTGCGCGAGGCCACGGGACTTTCCCGTCCGCGCCTTCTGGACTGGAACAGGGTCATCCCCAGCACCCTGGATTCGCGTCCGGTGGACATCGGCATCGTCATGCTGGGGGCCAATGACGCCCGTGACATCATCGTCAACGGTCAGGTGCTGCGTTTCGGCTCGCCCGAATGGCGTGCCGAATATGCCCGCCGCTGGGACATGCTCATCGGGCATTTCAAGAAGCGCGGCATTCCGCTTTACATTGTCGGCCTGCCGCCGGTGCGCCCCCCGGCCCTGAACCAGGCACTGAAGCGGATCGACAGCATCATCCGCGAGCGCGCCGCTGCCCACGGGGTGCGTCACATCGAGACCTATCGCGAATTTGCCGACGAGAATGGTGGCTATGCCGAGAACGGCTTTGACGTGAACGGCCATTTCACGCGCCTGCGCGCGCGCAACGGCATCCAGTTCATCCGCCCCGGCAACACCAAGCTCGCCAATCTCGTGGCCACCGTCATCATCCGTGACGTGGAAGCCACACGCAGGGGCGAGAGCGAAGAAACCACGGCCGCAGTCCCTGTGCAGCCGCAACCCGGTGCCGGCATCGCCGCCTCCGAGCATCCCGTGGTGGGCCGCGCCACGCCGCAGGGCGGCATCGAGACCGTGCCGCTGGACAGGCTGCCGGAAGAGAACGCCACCGTCATTGCCGTGATGGAGGATGCCGATGCCTTCTCCCTGCAGCGCGCCCGGCACAACGTGGCGGAGGATACAGCCGCGGCCACGCTCTTCGAGACAGGCCAGTGGCCGGTGCCTCCTGCGGGACGCGTGGATGATTTCCGCTTGCCCGGTCAGGCGGCACACATGCGGGCAGGAGACGAATGAACGCGAGGAGAAGGAAGGCTTCGCCGGGAGTCGATCATGCTGGCACCGCGCACCCTTCACAGGTCGCACGCATTGGTGTAGCATGGATCCTGTCTCGGCTCGGGGGCCTTCCTTGGGGATGGTGAGTGACAAGGCGGTCGAAAGACACCGACCGCTCCGCAGCAGAGGGGAAGCACGAGCCATGGCTTTGTCAGGTTCCGGGCGCGGCCTCGCGTCCCGTTTCGGCACCTGGGGCGGCATGGTGGCCGGAGGAGTGATCGGCGCCGCCATAGTTGTGGGCTATTTCGTCAGCGAACCGACAGCCCGGGCCACGGCCGTCGTGAAGGGCAGTCCCGTGCCATCATCGGCACCCGCGGCCGCGGTAGCGGATTCCAGGAACGACGCCGATACCACAACCGGCGATCGAATGGCGGCCTTGCCCGTGATGAAAGGGCCTTCGGGCCTGCCACTCCCCCGGTTCGTGTCGCTGAAAAGCAACAAGGTAAACGTGCGCCGCGGCCCTTCCCGCGAATATGGCATTGCCTGGGTCTACGAGGCCAAGGGGCTGCCGGTGGAAGTGGTGGCGGAATTCGGCAACTGGCGCCGCATCCGTGATGCGGAAGGGGCGGAAGGTTGGGTGCTGCGCACGCTGCTTTCCGGCTGGCGCACGGCCATGATTGCCCCCTGGAACAAGAACGGCCTCTATGACCTGCGCGAGACGCCCGATGGGCGCACCATCGCCCGCGTGAAGAGCGGAGTCATCGGTCGTCTGCTCGAGTGCGACGGCCAGTGGTGCCGGCTGAAGATTGGTGGCTACACGGGCTGGATCGAGCAAAGTGCCCTGTGGGGGGTCTATCCCAGCGAGCGCATCGCGACCCGGTAGGACCTGTTCGGCCGCGCGGCAATCGAAGAGAAGGGTGAAGCGCTCACAACCGGCGAAAACGGATGCCCTGTGCCTGCAGCCACGCGCCGCCACCGCGCTGCACGGCTGAACAGCGCATCCTGCCATCCAGCCAATCCTCCAGCACGATGCACAGCCGCGTGCCGCGCACACGCCAGCGACCGGTATCCTTCAGCGCCCCATAATAGCCGACGAGACGGCCGTTGCGATGCGCCACGAAAGTGACGCGATAGCCCTTCACCACGGCCTCGAAGCGGCCGGGAAAGAGCATGCGCAGCTCGCTGGCCGAAAGTCGCCGCTGATCCTCGCGTGCCTGCGCCACCGGAGCCAGGGGCATGATGGCCATCATGCCCGCAATCACGGGCACGGCCAACATGTGTGCAATGCCGAAAGCCCCGTTGCGCCATCCCTTGCCGCGCATCCTGATTTCCCTCCGTCTGCCTGCAATCGTCAGACGGCACTATGTCTCGCCGTCATGACAGCAAGGTTCCCTTCCCCTTGGCAGACTGCCACATGTGGGCTCAACGGAGGCTGAAGCCTCCATTCAGCTCCGGTTCATCTGCAGGATCTCCGGGAAGGAATCACCGGGGCAGGCCCTGCCACACGTGGCAGCTTGGGGCACCCGCGTCACTGACGGTCGAATATGGCCACAAGATGACGCAAGGACAGGCTGCGCCCGGCATCTTGTCCCCCGTTCTTTCTGGTGACGAGTGAGGACGCGGCTCAGAAATCCGTGGCGATGCCCTTGCGTTCCCAGTCGCCGAAACGTGTGGGCTCCGGCCCTTCCGGCCCGCCGATCTCGCGCGGCCGTTTCTTGCCCCCGCTTTCATCTGTGCCCGTTGCGGCCGCCTGCCGGCGGGCCTCGGCTTCCGCCAGTGCCCGCGCCGCCGCCGCCTTCACATTGGCCAGCCACATGGCCGGATCCACCCCTTCCGGCAGACGCAGCGAATCCACCGCCGCTTCTCTCTCATCATCGCTCATCGCCTGTGCCGCCCCGAATTCACAGATTGCTCTCGATCCACTGGCGAATCTGCGATGCGCTCATGGCCCCGGCCGTCTGCGCCACCGGCTGCCCGTTCTTGAACAGGATCATGGTAGGAATGGAGCGAATGCCGAACTGCGCCGCGGTTGCGGGATGGCGTTCCGTGTCCAGCTTGACGAAACGCACCCGCGGCTCCATTTCCGCCGCCGCCTTGGCAAACTCCGGTGCCATCATCTTGCATGGGCCACACCATTCGGCCCAGAAGTCCGCCACCACCGGAATGGAATTCTTCGCCACCATCCTGGCGAACAGTGCATCGTTCACATCCACCGGCTTGCCGGCAAACAGCCGCCCGCCACACTTGCCGCATTTGGCCTTCTCCACCGGCTTGCCGGCCGGAATACGGTTGATCGCCCCGCAGGAGGGACACACGATCTGCATGGCCTCGCTCATTTCTGCAAATGTCTCCCGGGTTGGTTTCGCCCTCGGTCCCCTGCGCTCCCTGCCGCCGGCATGGCGACTCGGCGCGTGACATTCGGATCGATTCAGCATATAGGAAGCACAACTAGCATTTCCAGACTCACAATTCCGCAGCAGGGGATCCCCGATCATGACCCGGGAGGTGGAGGTTTGCATCATCGGTGCCGGTTCTGCCGGCCTGTATGCCACCGGCCAGGTGGCGCGTCAGACACGCAATTTCCTTCTCGTCGATCCCGGCCCGTTGGGCACCACATGCGCCCGCGTCGGCTGCATGCCCTCCAAGGTGCTCATCCAGGCGGCCGACGACATGGCCCATGCCCGCCATTTCGAGAAGGAAGGCATCCATGGCGCTGAAAACCTCTCGGTGAACATCCCCGAAACGCTCGCCCATGTGCGCAAGATGCGCGACGGCTTCGCCGCCGGCCCGAAGGGCAAGGCCGAGAAGCTGGCCGACGGCGGACGCCTGATCAAGGCTGCAGCCCGCTTCGTCGGGCCGGACGAGGTGGAGCTCGACAGTGGCGAGCGCATCCGGGCCAGGGCCTTCGTCATCGCCGCCGGCTCCCGCCCCGTGGTGCCACAGGCCTGGCTGGAGACATTCGGTGCCGACAGGATCCTGACCACGGATACCCTCTTCGAGCAGGAAGACCTGCCCGGATCCATGGCCGTGCTGGGGCTGGGCGCCATCGGCCTGGAGATGGGCCAGGCCCTTGCCCGCCTCGGCATCGAGATGGTGGGCGTGGACATGATGGAGACCATCGGCGGACTGACCGATGACGGCGTCAGTTTCGATGCCATCGCCCTCATGCGCGAGGAATTCCCCATCTGGCTCGGTGCCCCGGCCGAACTGGAGCCGGCCGGGGATGGCCGCATCCGCGTGAAGGCCGGCGACAACGAGACGGTGGTGGACAAGGTGCTGGTGGCGCTTGGCCGTCGCCCCAACGTGGACCGCATCGACCTCGCCGCCACCGGCGTGTCGCTCGATGACCGCGGCCTGCCCGCCTTCGACCGCGAGACCATGCAGATCGGGGAGATGCCGCTGTTCATCGCCGGGGACGTGAACGGCGAACGCCAGATCCTGCACGAGGCGGCGGACGAGGGCCGCATCGCCGGCTACAATGCCGCCCGTGTCGCCAGGGGCGAGTCACCACGGCGATTCCGCCGCAAGACACGGCTGGGCATTGTCTTCTGCGATCCCAACATTGCCGTGGTCGGCGAGAGCTTTGCCCAGCTGGATGCCACACTGGTGGAGGATGAGGGCTTTGTCGTCGGCGAACGCGACTTCTCCACCCAGGCGCGCGCACGCGTGATGCAGGCCAACCGCGGCATCCTGCACATCTATGCGAAGAAGGACGACGGCCGCATCCTCGGCGCGGAGATGTGCATCCCTCGCGGCGAGCACATCGCCCATCATCTGGCCTGGGCCATCGAGAACGAGCTCACGGTGGCCGACATGATCCGCCTGCCCTTCTACCATCCCGTCATCGAGGAGGGCCTGCAGAACGCCCTGCACGATGCCTATGCGCAGTTGGATGATTCGGCAAGGGTGGAGGGCATCCCCGACGTGCCCTTTGCCGACTGAAAACGCCACTGGCCTGGGCGGGAGCATGTCTGCGCAGAACGCTGACCTCGTCGCATGTGAGGTATAGACAAGGTATTGAGTTGAAAGAACCTTGCGGATGATTGGATGGCTGTGAATCGCAAGGTTCTGGCGATATATCGTCAGAACCTTGCGATTCACTTGAGCCGGAAATGCTGTCCTGCTGGCGCCGGGCCGTGCCCTGAGCCAGCAGGACGCATTGTTTTTCTGAAGAAAAGCATTTCCAGCCTGATCAGCAGGCTGGAAAACCTTTCTTCACGTTCGACGACCTCCACTCGGCATTCAGCGCATGTGTGCCCTCAGGGCCGCGGCCGAGGCCACCGGCGAGACCACCACGGCCAGCAGCACGATGGCGGCAAGGATAAGGAACGAAGGCAGCGTGATGTCCGGCCCGCCTCCGCCACCGGTGGAGGCGGAAATCCCGAAGATCATCAGCGGAATGTAGAGGGGCAGGATGAGCAGCGAGATCAGCAGCCCGCCCTTGCGCAGGCCCACGGTGATCGCCGCCCCCATGGCCGCCAGCATGGAGAGCGCCACCGATCCCAGCAGCATGGCGCCAGCCAGCCCCGGGATCAGCGCCGTATCCAGATTGAGCAGAAAGCCCAGCAGAGGCGCGGCCACGGCCAGCGGCAGTCCTGCCGTCAACCAGTGCGCGATGGCCTTGGCCAGCGCCACGACCTCCAACGGGGCCGGTCCCAGCGCCATCACCTCCAGCGAGCCATCCTCGTGATCGGCGCTGTAGATGCGATCGGCCGAAAGCAGCACCGACATCAGCAGCGCAATCCACAGCGCACCCGGCGCAATGCGCGACAGCAGCGCCTGATCCGGCCCGATGCCGATGGGCAGCAGCACGATCACCGTCAGGAAGAAGCCGAAGGCCGTGCCGATGCTGCCTCCGGCCCGCAGCGCCAGACGCACGTCGCGCCCGATGATGGATGCCAGGACGCTCGTCATGGGGCTGCCTCCATGGCCTCTTCCACGGTTTCCTCGCCGACATGGCAGGAGGCGAACTCGAACACCCGGGCCGCCGCCATGCCGAGATCGATGTGCGTGGTGGCGATGACAATGCCGCCGCCATCCAGATGCGCCGCCATCAGTTGCTGCAGCCGTGCCACCGATTCCGCATCCAGCCCCACCGTCGGCTCGTCCAGCAGCCAGATGGGCCGTTTTGCCAGCAGCAGCCGCGCCAGCGCCAGCCGACGTTTCTGTCCGGCCGAGAGCAACGCTGCCGCATAATGGGAAAGGTGAGTCAGATCCATCGCCTCGATGGCCTCGAAAACGCGATCCGCACACCCCCCGTGAAAGCGCGACCAGAACCGCAGGTTCTCGATCACCGTCAGCTGCGGCTTGATGGCATTCTGGTGCGCGATGTAATGGCTCTGCTGGCCCACGGTCAGATCAGGCAGCCCGCCCTCCAGCACCAGTGTGCCGGCAGCCGGCGGCGTGAATCCGGCAATCAGGCGCAGCAAGGTGGTCTTGCCTGCGCCGTTGGGGCCACGCAGGATCAGCATTTCGCCTGCGGCCACCGCGAACGACAGCCCCGAGAAGACAAGGCGCCCTCCGCGCCGACAGGCCAGGGCGCGGCCGATCAGTCGCATGTCTTTTGTCATCCGGACACTCCGCCATGACGCACCATGAAACACCTGCGGGCAGAGAGAAAGCATCGACAATGCTCTCGCTCCCCGCCCGCCGGCACGGCTTGCGGCGCATCCTTGCCCGTTCCGCCCGCCGCTGGCAAGCCCGGCCGGCCAGGAGACGGGAACTCCACCGAAATCCGGTGGATGGCGACGATCGGACAGCCACGCTCCATGCACCAGGATGCGGCCAAGCGGCCAATGGCACACAGGGGCGGGGATCTGCTATGGAAGGCCTGAAGGCCATGCCGGCTTCTGGCCACGGCAGGATTGAACAACAGGATTGACCGGACGCGAGGCGGAGGAAGGCGCGGAACCGCAAGAGGAAAGGGATGGCCGGCGCAGTGCATGATCCCGAATACAGGGGCCGGCGTCATCCTGCCGGTTCCGCCGCCGCCGGAGCGCTCTCCACCGTCCCCTTGCGCCATGACAAGGAGGGAGACCTTTCATGACGCAGTGCAAAGACAGCTTCTCGGCACGCACCACGCTTTCCGTGAACGGGCGCGACTACGAGATCTTCTCTCTGCCCCGGCCGCCGGACGCAGGCCTGGCCGGCATTGCGCGCCTGCCCTA
>CAZNLW010000109.1:0-7802 GCA_964574205.1 uncultured Rhizobiaceae bacterium
CAGAAAAAACAATGCGTCCTGCTGACTTGGGGCGGCCCGGCGCCAGCAGGACAGCCTTTCCGGCTCTGAGTGAATCGCAAGGGTCTGACGATACATCGTCAGACCCTTGCGATTCACGGTCATCCAATCATCCTCAAAGTTCTTTCAACTCAATCTCCTATCTATACTTCACATGCGACTCCATCCAGTCGGACATGAAGAAAGCGCGGACGGGATGGGTGCCCCCGGAGATCCATCCCTGTCCGCGCTCTTCGCCGCATCCTTGGGAAGGCGGCGAAGTCTCTCCGCCCTCCGATCGGGATACCGTCATCAAACCTAGCGGATTTGCATCCGGCTTGCAACTTGTGCATGCGCAACAGATGATGAGAAGATGGGCACTTCATCCCGTAATGCGCGATGATGTCTTGCCGTGCGAAAACTGCTGCTGATGTCGGCATGAGGTGCGCGCGTTACCAGCGTTCCTCGAACATCTTCACGGCCCGGTCCATCTCCTTCAACAATGGCAAGTTGGCCCGGGCGATGGCCTGCAGGTTTTCGCGGGTCACCGGTCGCTTCAGCAGGGGCGCGAACGCGTTCCACAGGGCCATCACCTTCTTCAGCTGGGCGCGGATGGCCGGATCCTTGGCGGGGGGCAGCCGGTCGTTGCCATCGAGCAGGCCCTTGAGCGTGGCATCGAACAGCGCCATCGTTCCGGCCAGGTTCTTTCGGTTCTCCCTGGCATCGATCTCCAGTGCCACGAGCAGATATTCCTTGGTCATCTTCTGGGTGAGCATGCGCTGGCGACCGGCGAGGTTGATCACCAGGGCGCTTTCGGCCGTGTCGGTGCCGGCGGCCTTTTCGTAGAGCTTCACGGCCCGGTCCATCTCCTTCAGCAGAGGCAGGTTGGTGCGGGCGATGCGCTCCAGCGTGGGCCGATCGGTGGCACCGTTGGCCACCTTGTCCACCAATGGCCGGAACTGCAGCCAGCGCACCATGACTTTCTCCAGCTGGGCGCGAATCTTGCGGTTGGGGGGCGGCGCCAGCTGCTGTTCCCGGTCACCGTTCATGAGGCCCTTCAGCGTGCGTTCGAAGAGGGCCATGGTGGTCTTCAGGTTTTCCCTGTTCTTTTCCGGCTCGATGTCAAGGGCGACGAGAAAGGCCTCCTTGCTCATCTTCTGCGTGAGCATGCGCTGGCGGCCGGAGAGGTTGATCTGCACGGCCAGCTCGGCAGCAGACCTTTGCACGATGGCCTCCAGCTGGCCCATGATGTCCAGCTGCTGGGCGGACGCGGTGGCTGGCAGAACCGGCAGGCCGAGACTGCCGGACAGGGCGATGGCCAGGGATGCAGGCAGGAGGAAGCGTGTTCTGCACGACATGATGCTGGCACTCCGATGCATGTCAACAGGACCGGCACGGGTGGCCGTTGCCAAGGGGATTGCTGATCATGCGTGTATCGGAAGCCGCCCCGATCAATCCTTGATCTGGATCATGCTGGCAGGTCTCGATGCCGAAAAACGGATCGGGAAGACGATGCGGACCGGCCTGTCCGCAGGCCGGCCCGTTCATCCGTGATCCGCAAGTGAAAGGCGTGAAAAACCGCCGTTTCGGGGCAGATTACTTCACCCGTGTCCAGGTTTCGGCGTCGCACATGGAGTTGCCGATGGCGCAACCCTGGACCTTGAGCCTGTTGGCCCCCACCATGGTGACGGTGCCGTTGAAGGTCATGAACCCGGGCATCTCGGGATGCTTCATGTCGCCTTTCCAGGCCTTGCCCTGCTTCTTGATGCCCTTGAACATGACAAAGCCCTTGCGCTTGCCCTTCTCGATGACACCGCACATGCCGCCGCCGCACTGGTAGACCCTGGCGATGTCGCCATTGGGGCGTTTCCACTTGCCCCACGGCGAGGCGGCATGGGCCTCCATGACGGAAATGGCGGTGGCTAGCGCAACCGTGGCAAAGATCAGGGCTTTCTTCATCTCCCTCTTCCTCTTCCCTTCCTGGTTGATCGCTTCGTTCCTCCACGTGTGCCGTGGATTGTGTTCTCGTGCACGTTTCCAATCTGCACATCCTGCGACGAAAGTCAAAGGCCGGCTGGGGATGACGCAGGCCGGGGCGTTGGGATCGCCGGCGCATCTGCTATAACCCCGTGAAACAGGGTCATGGCGCAACGGTCAGGCAGGCCATGCTGGCAGAGCTGTCCATACGCAACATCGTGCTCATCGAACGGCTGGATCTTGCGCCCGGGGAAGGTCTCGTGGTGTTCACCGGCGAGACGGGCGCGGGCAAGTCCATCCTGCTGGATGCCCTGGGCCTGGCCCTGGGAGCGCGCGGCGATGCGGGGCTCGTGCGCGCCGGCGCCGAGCAGGGGGTGGTGACGGCCCGTTTCGAGCTGCCGGCCGACCATCCCGTCTTCGCCCTGCTGGCGGAAGAGGGCATCGAACGTGGCGAAGAGCCGGGCGAGCTCATTCTCCGGCGCGTGCAGAAGGCCACGGGGGCCTCGCGCGCCAGCATCAATGGCGAGCCCGTTTCCGTCTCCCTGCTGCGCCGAGTGGGCGAGAGGCTGGTAGAGATCCACGGACAGCACGATGCCCGCGCACTCATGGATCCTGCCCGCCATGGCGAGCTGCTGGATGCCTATGGCGGCCTGCAGGGTCAGGTGGCCGAGGTGGCAGACCTGTGGCAGGCCTGGCAGGGCGCGCGGCGCCGGCTCGAGGAGCGCCGCATGCGGCTGGAGCAGGCACGGCGCGAGCGCGAGTGGCTGGAGCACGCGGTGGAGGAACTCTCCGGGCTTGCGCCGGAAGAGGGCGAGGAGGAGCGCCTGGCCGAACGCCGGCAGGTGATGATGCATGCGGAGCGCTTTGCCGAGGCCATTGCCGAGATGCAGAAGGCCCTGAACAATCCAGGGGGAGGGGTGGCCGGCCGCATCAATGCGGCCCTGAGGCGGCTGGAGCGCCAGCGCGAGGCAGCCGGCGGGCGGCTGGACGATGTTTGCGAGGCCTTCGACCGGGTTCTGGTGGAACTGGCAGAGGCCGAAAGGCTGCTCGAGGAGGCGGCCAGCCGTTTCGTGCACGATCCGCGCGAGCTGGAAGACGTGGAGCAGCGTCTCTTTGCGCTGCGGGCCGCGGCGCGCAAGTATCGTGTGTCCGTGGAGGAACTGCCGGCCCTGCTGGCCGATCTGGAGGGGCAGCTGGCGGCTCTGGATCAGGGCGAGGCGGATCTGGCGGCCCTGGAGGCGGAAGTGGAAGCCGCCAAAGCCGCCTACATGCAGGCGGCCCAGGCCCTTTCCGCGGCACGGCGTGACGCGGCAGCGCGGCTGGATGCGGCGGTGGCGGCGGAACTGGCGCCCTTGAAGCTGGAGCGGGCGCGGTTTGCCACCGAGATCCTCAGCGATCCGGACAGGGCCGGGCCCACCGGCATCGATGCGGTGGAGTTCATGGTGGCCACCAATCCCGGCAGTCGGCCGGGTCCGCTGGTCCGCGTGGCCTCGGGCGGCGAGCTGTCGCGTTTCATGCTGGCGCTGAAGGCCGCCCTGGCCGCCCGTGGTTCTGCCCCTGTTCTGGTGTTCGACGAGATCGACACGGGCGTCGGTGGCGCCGTGGCCGCCGCCATGGGCGAGCGGCTGAAGCGGCTTGCGGAGAACGGTCTTCAGGTGCTGGCAGTGACCCACTCGCCACAGGTTGCGGCGCGGGCCGATCATCACCATGTCCTCGCCAAGGAGGTGGCGACCGGCGACAAGGGCGAGGAGGTCACGCGCACGTTTGTGCGCACGCTCACGGGGCGCGAACGGCAGGAGGAGATCGCGCGCATGCTCTCTGCTCACGAGATCACGGCCGAGGCGCGGGCCCAGGCGGCGCGCCTGCTCGCCGATGCCGGGCACAGGGCGGTTGTGGAGGGCTCCTGAATTCCCCTCCGGCAGATACCGTGCTTGTGGAGCAAAGGCGGCATCCTGAGCAGGCCATCCGGTCCGGCAACGGATCATTCATCAGGGGCAGGCGGGAGGAGACGTCATCATGGGCGTGCTGGATTATGACACGTTGCGGCGCAAGCCGGTGGAGGAACTGACGCGCGAGGAGGCGGCCATCGAGCTGGAACGTCTGGCAAAGGAGATCGCCGAGCACGACTATCACTATTACGTGGAGGATGCGCCGGTCATCTCCGATGCGGAATATGATGCCCTGCGCCGGCGCAACGCGGCCATAGAGGCCCGCTTTCCCGATCTGATCCGTCCCGATTCTCCCTCCCGTCGCGTGGGCGCGCCGCCTGCTCCCGCCTTCCGCAAGGTGCGGCACACGGTCCCCATGCTCTCGCTGTCCAATGCCTTCAGCGAGGGCGAGATCTTCGACTTCGAGCGACGCATTCGCCGCTTTCTCGGCCTGTCCCATGACGATCCGCTGGAATTCACCGCCGAGCCCAAGTTCGACGGTCTTTCCATCTCCCTGCGCTACGAGAAGGGCGAGCTGGTGGTGGCGGCCACCCGTGGCGACGGCTACGAGGGCGAGGACGTGACGGCCAATGCGCGCACCATCGCCGACATTCCGCAGAGGGTCACGGCGCCGGATTTTCCCGAGATCATGGAGGTGCGTGGCGAGGTCTACATGCCCATCTCGGCCTTCATGGCGCTCAACGCGGAACAGCAGAAAAAGGGCGAGAAGGTCTTTGCCAATCCGCGCAACGCCGCCGCCGGCAGCCTGCGTCAGCTGGATCCGAAGGTGACGGCCGCGCGCCCGCTGCGCTTCTATGTGTGGGGCTGGGGCGAGCATTCGGCGCTGCCGGCCGAGACCGAATGGGAGATGATGCAGGCCTTCCGCCGGTGGGGCTTTCCGGTCTCGGATTACAACGAGCTGCACGGCCATGCAGAAGGACTCATCGGCTATCACCGGCGGATGCTGGAGCTCCGGCCCGAGCTGGATTTCGACATCGACGGCGTGGTCTACAAGGTCAACCGGCTGGACTATCGCGAGCGGCTGGGGTTCGTGGCGCGCGCGCCGCGCTGGGCCATCGCCCACAAGTTTCCGGCGCATCGCGGCATCACGGTGCTGAAGGACATCCAGATCCACGTGGGTCGCACCGGGGCGCTGACGCCGGTGGGCATCCTGGAGCCGGTGACCATCGGGGGCGTGGTGGTCTCCCGCGTGTCCCTGCACAACGAGGACTACATCAAGGGCATCGGTTCCGACGGCCAGCCCATTCGCGACGGCAAGGACATCCGCATCGGCGACACGGTGGTGGTGGAGCGGGCCGGCGATGTCATTCCGCAGATCGTGGACGTGATCCTGGAGAAGCGCCCGCCGGATGCAAAACCCTACGCGTTTCCCGATCACTGCCCGGTGTGCGGGTCGAAGGCGGTGCGCGAGTTCAACCCGCGCACCGGCAAGCGGGATGCGGTGCGGCGCTGCACCGGCGGGCTCTATTGCCCGGCACAGGCGGTGGAGCGGCTCAAGCACTTCGTCTCGCGCCGCGCCTTCGACATCGAAGGCCTGGGCGAAAAGGCCATCGAGCAGTTCTTCGATCACAAGTTCATCCGCACCCCGGCAGACATCTTCACCCTGCAGGCACGCGAGGAGAAGGGCGAGATCTGCATCCACTGCCTGGAAGGCTGGGGAGAGAAGAAGATCGCCAATCTCTTTGCCGCCATCGAGGCGCGGCGTCGCATCCCGTTGGACCGGTTCATCTATGCCCTGGGCATCCGTCATGTGGGCGAGACCACCTCGCGCCTGCTCGCCCGTCACTATGGGGACTGGGAGCACTTCTATGCCGCCGCAAAGGCCATTGCCGCAAACATGGAGAGCGAGGCGGCGAGGGATCTGGAGAACATCGACGGCCTGGGCCCGGTGGTGGTGGAATCGCTGCACAATTTCTTCGGCGAGCCGCACAACATCGAGGTCATCGACCAGCTGCTGGAGGAAGTGACGGTGGAACCGGTGGAACAGGTGGCGGCGGAAAGTCCCGTCGCCGGCAAGACCATCGTCTTCACCGGTCATCTCGAGTCCATGACGCGCGACGAGGCCAAGGCCCTGGCCGAACGGCTGGGGGCCAAGGTGACCAACTCCGTGTCGCGCAAGACGGATCTCGTGGTGGCCGGGCCCGGGGCCGGGTCCAAGCTGGAAAAGGCGAGGGCGCTGGGCGTGCAGGTCATCGACGAGGCGGCGTGGCTGAAGCTCATTGGCCGCGCCTGAATCCCGAGCCCCCGGCGGGGCTGTCGCGTCACAGCACGGAAGCCGGTCCCTGCCGGCGATTGACAAACCCGGGGCGATGGCTCATAGCCCCGCGAGAAGAGGAGGACGGACGGCCGCCAGTGCGGGGCGACGGCTCCAGTATCTGGCCTTTCAGGGGTTTCGAGCGAGAGGATACATGGTCAAGGTCATCTTCATCGATCCCGACGGCAAGCGTCACGAGGTGGAGGCGGAGGAGGGCATGACCCTCATGGAAGCCGCCGTGAAGAACATGGTGCCCGGCATCGATGCCGATTGCGGCGGCGCCTGTGCCTGCGCCACCTGCCATGTCTACGTGGATCCGGCGTGGGTGCAGCGCCTGCCCGCCATCACCGAGCGTTCCGAGGCAGAGGAGGACATGCTCGACTTTGCCTTCGACGTGCGCGAGAACTCGCGCCTGTCCTGCCAGATCCGCATCACGCCGGAGATGGACGGCATCGTGCTTCATGTGCCGGCGCAGCAGGGCTGAGGCCGCCGGCTCGGGTTTCCGAGGAGAAGGCAACATCACATGAGTGGCCGTGCCCCCGGCAGTCAGGAAGAGGACGCCGCTCGTTCCGCGGCGACGCAAACGATCGAGACCCAGGCGCTCGTCATCGGGGCCGGGCCGGCCGGGCTCTTTGCCGCCTTCGAGCTGGGCATGGAGGGGGTGGCCTGCCACGTGGTGGATGCGCGTCCGGAAGCGGGCGGGCAATGCACCGAGCTCTATCCCGACAAGCCCATCTACGACATTCCCGCTCATCCGCGCCTGACCGGTCGCGCGCTCACAGAGCGCCTGCTGGAACAGGCCCGCGTCTTCGATCCCGTCTATCATTTCGGCGAGCGGGCCGAAACGCTCGAGAGGCGGGCCGACGGGGGCTTTCGGGTGACCATGGCCTCGGGCCTTGCCTTCGACGTGCGGGTGGTGATCATCGCTGTCGGCGGCGGTCTCATCGAGCCGCGCCGGCCTCCCATTCCGGGCCTTTCCGACTACGAAGGCAGAAGTGTCTTCTATGCGGTGAAGGACCGGGCTCTGTTTCGTGGCCGTGACGTGGTCGTTGCCGGTGGGGGAGATTCCGCGCTGGACTGGGCGCTGGAGCTGGTGGACGAGGCGCGTCGCGTGACCCTGCTGCACCGTCGCCGTGAATTCCGCGCCGCACCGGACAGTGTGGCCCGCATGCAGGCCCTGGTGGAGGCCGGGCGCATGGATTTCGTCCTCGGCCAGATCCGCGGGCTGGAAGGTGAAGGAGGCCAGCTCTCCGCCGTGATCGTTGCACGGGGGCAGGAGACCATGAAGATCCCGGCGGAGCGTCTGCTGCTCTTCTTCGGCCTGGCGGGAAAGCTTGGCCCCCTGGCCAGATGGGGGCTTGCCATGGAGGGCAACCGGTTCGTCGTGGACACGGCACGCTTTCAGACGTCCGAGCCCGGTGTCTTCGCCATTGGCGATGCCTGCACCTATCCCGGCAAGCGCAACCTCATTCTCTCCGGCTTTCACGAGGCGGCGCTCATGGCCCATGCAGCTGCCGCCATTGCACGGCCGGAAGGCGCGCGGCCCTTCATGCACAGCACCTCCATGGAGGCTCTGCGCCGCCATCACGAGACGGACGCGGGCTGATCTCCGGCACGGCTTCATC
>CAZNLW010000110.1:0-5902 GCA_964574205.1 uncultured Rhizobiaceae bacterium
ACGGCGTGGAGGGCCTGGTGCATGTCTCCGAGATGAGCTGGACCAAGAAGAACGTGCACCCCGGCAAGATTCTCTCCACCTCCCAGGAGATCGAGGTGCAGGTGCTGGACGTGGATCCCCAGCGCCGCCGCATCTCCCTGGGACTCAAGCAGACCATGGAGAATCCCTGGGACACCATCGAGGAGCGCTATCCGCCGGGTACCGTCATCGAGGGCGAGATCAAGAACATTACCGAGTTCGGCATGTTCATCGGTCTGGAGGACGATGTGGACGGCATGGTTCACCTGTCCGATCTCGACTGGAACCGCCCCGGCGAGGAGGCCATCAAGGATTACAAGAAGGGGCAGGTGGTCAAGGCCGTGGTGCTGGGTGTGGATCGCGCCAAGGAGCGCATCTCGCTGGGCATCAAGCAGCTTGAGGGCGATCCGCTGTCCAGGATCGAGGGTCTGAAGAAGGGCGCCACGGTCACTGTCGAGGTCACCGATGTGCAGGACAATGGCATCGAGGTGCAGATTGTCGGCACCGACGTGAAGTCCTTCATCCGCCGCGCCGATCTCGCCAAGGACCGTTCCGAGCAGCGGCCCGAACGCTTCGCTCCTGGCGAGCGCGTGGATGCCAAGGTGGTGTCCATCGACCGCGCCAACCAGAAGGTGGGCCTCTCCATCAAGGCGCTGGAGATCGAGGAGGAGAAGAAGGCGCTGGAGCAGTTCGGCTCCACCGCTGCCGGTGCCTCGCTGGGCGAGATTCTGAAGGCCGCGCTCGAGAAGAAGGAGAAAGGCGAGGAAGACAAGGAGAAGTGATCCTCTTCCTTTGCCGTTCCCCTTTTCCGGCGACGGACGTGTGCTATAAGGCGGGCGGGATCACGCAATCCCGCCCGTTGTTGTTTCGCCTGTGGGTTGTGGGAAAGAGGGCATGACCGGGGGAACGAGCGAAAGAGACCTGCTTGCCGCCCTGCGCCGCTTGCGCCGCAGGCTCACCACGTGGCGCGTGCTGGCCGTGCTGGCGATCGTTCTGGCCCTGGGCGCGCTGCTGTGGCGGGAGGCGCCCCCCATCCGCGGCGAACACATCGCCCGCGTGCGCATCACCGGCCTCATCACCGGCAACCAGCGCCTGCTGGATCTGCTGGACAGGGTGGCGAAGGACGAGAAGGCTCGCGCCCTCATCGTCCGCATCGACAGCCCCGGCGGCACGGTCACGGGGGCCGAGGCCCTCTATGAGGCCATTCGCCGCGTGGCCGAGAAGAAGCCGGTGGTCACCGTGGTCGATTCGGTCGCGGCATCCGGCGGTTACATCGCTGCCATGGCCGGTGACCGCATCATCACCCGCCGCAACAGCATCACCGGCTCCATCGGCGTCATCTTCCAGTGGGCCGAGCTGCACGAGCTGCTTTCCCGCTTCGGCGTGAAGATGCAGGCCCTGCGTACGGGGCCCTACAAGGCCCGGCCCAATCCTTTCGAGCCGCTGGATCCGCAGGTGAGGCAGGTCACCGAGGCGTTGCTCGACGATTCCTTTGACTGGTTCGTGGGGCTGGTGGCCACGCGCCGCAACCTGTCGAAGGAACAGGCCCGCCGTCTGGCCGATGGTCGCGTGTGGACGGGCCATCAGGCCCTGAACCTCAAGCTGGTGGATGCGCTGGGGGACGAGCGCACGGCGCGTGTCTGGCTGGAGAAGGAAAAGGGCATTCCGAAGGATCTGGAGATCATCGAGCGCAAGCCGAAACGGTTGACCGAAGAGCTGGGCCTGGGCCTGCGCCTGCTCGTGGCGGCGCTGGAGGGGCTGGGGCTTGAGGAGCAGGCTCGCGCCTTGGCCGCTCCCGTGCAACAGCTGCACCTGCAGGGGTTGATGCTTGACGGGCTGCTGGCCCTCTGGCACCCTCGGCTTGCTCAGGATGCGAGGGGCTCGAGATGATAAAGTCCGAACTTGTCCAACGCATTGCCGCCAGAAACCCGCATCTGTATCAGCGCGACGTGGAGCGCATCGTCAATACCATTCTCGATGAGATCGTGCGTGCGCTGAAAGAGGACAATCGTGTCGAGCTGCGCGGTTTTGGCGCCTTTTCTGTGCGCTATCGCAAGGCCAGGATTGCCCGGAATCCCCGCACGGGCGAGCCGGTGGAAGTGCCGGAGAAAAAGGTGCCGCACTTCAAGACCGGCAAGGAATTGCGCGAGCGGCTCAATGCCGACAATCCGCAGATCAACCGCAAGGCGGCGAAGAAGTAGGCCGGGCGCTGGTCGGGGCGCTGGGCAGGCAGGGACAGGCGGTCACTGACGGTCTGGCGACGGCGGATCGTGATTGACAGATCGGCACCACACAGCTGAAACGGAGACGGGGGCAAGAGGGGCCATGAAACGGCTGGTGTCCACTCTTCTCGGCATTCTGTCCTTCATCGTGCTGGCGGCCTTTGCCCTGGCCAATCGTCAGCGGGTGACCGTGTCCTTTGATCCCATCCTGCCCCATGATCCCTGGCTGGCCGTGGAGGTGCCCCTCTGGGTGGTGCTTTTTGCGGGTATCTTCATTGGTCTTGTGGCCGGCGGCATTGCCACCTGGCTGCGTCAGGGCCGCTGGCGCCGCCGTGCCCGCCTGGCCGAGCGCGAGCGCGACTTCCTGAAGGAGGACCGCGAGCGCCTCATTCGCGAAAAACAGGCACGGCAAGGGGACGACACATCCGCTGCAACACCTGCCGGCACCGCCGCCCTGCCGGAGCCTTCCACCCGATGATCCTTTCGGCTCATCGGCCGGTTGCGGTGCGTTCGCTCAACAGTTCGGCCAGTGCGGCCGGGGCCGTTTTCGCCCAGGCCTCCAGATCGACGGCCGCGTCGAACAGACCGTCCCAGGGATCCGGGCCTTCCAGCCGTTCGCCAATGCCGGCCAGGGTGAATTGCCGCGGATGGATGTGCCCCTTCTCCAGTTCTTCCCAGAACAGGGGCACGGCCACCGGCGCATGCTGCCGCGCCCGCGTGGACCAGGGGGCCACGGCCGTCTGGGCATAGGCATTGCGCCAGATGTCGACGAGAATGCGCCCCTGTCGCTGCTCCTTGCGGGGGTTGAGTGTCAGCCGTTCCGGATCCTTGGCGATCATGCGCTGCGCCAGGGCGCGTGCCAGCGGCCGGATCACGTCGAAGGAATACCGCGGCCGGATGGGAATGGTCACGTGAAAGCCCCGCGAGCCCGTGCTCTTCACGAACGCGGGAAGCCCCAGTTCCTGCAACATGTCGCGGAAGTCCAGCGTCGTCGAGCGCACGGCATCCGTGTAGTCTCGGGGCGGATCGAGGTCGAAGACGATCATGTCCGGCACATCTGGCACCTCCGCTCGCGCCAGCGCCGCATGGATCTCCAGCGCGCCGATGTGGACCAGAAACACCAGGGTGGCCGGATGATCCACCACCACCTCGCGCACTGTCTGGCCCGGGGCTTCCTTCATGGGCAGCTCGGCCACGCGCACCCAATCGGGAAACCATTCCTGTGCCCGCCGCTGATAGAAACCGCCGGCCCCCAGGCCCCGCGGAAAGCGACGAATGGTGACGGGCCGGCCTTCGAGAAAGCGGGCCATGCGCGGCCAGACGGCAAGATAGTAGTCCGCAAGCCGCGCCTTGGTGAGGCCATCGGCCGGATAGAGCAGCTTGTCCGGATGGGTGAAGGGCACGGCTCTTCCATCCACCACCCACACATCATTGCCTGCCGCGCCTTCAGCCATGGCCACCTGCCTGTGCCATCTCGGCAATCTGCGGTTCGCTTCCGTCTCCTCCGGCGGGATCTGCCGCCGGATCCCGGCGCAGCATACACCCCTTGCCACGATTGTTAAAATTGCACCGCACCGGGCAACGGCCCTCCAAGTCTTTTCTGGCAGGCTGCATCCTGACAGGGGCGAAGGATAGCCGCATCTCGATTGTGCTGAAGCTGTAAGGGGGAGGGGACCCTTGCCCGCATCGACCAACAGTTCCGCTCGCGTGGCGCTTTCGCGCATTCGCAGCGCCGCATCGGCGCGTCTTTTTGCCATTTCGCTTGCCGGCATGGCCCTGGCGACATTGACCGCGGTCATGCTGGCGCTGGCCGGATTGCAGGGAGAGGATGCCGCCCTGCGCTTGCTGTTGCTGGCGGCCACCATTCTCATCTTTGCCTATGGGGCCATGGCGGCGCTTTCGGCCTGGCGTGCCCTGCGCAATCATGCCGCGGAACTCACGCGGGCACTGGACGAGCTGGAAGACGCCCGCGCTCGCGCCGAAGAGGCCGCCGAGGCGAAAAGCCGCCTGCTGGCGATCATCACCCACGAGCTGCGCACACCCATGAACGGCGTGATCGGCATGGCCGGGCTGTTGCGCGAGACCAGCCTCACGCCCGAGCAGGAGAACTATGTGAAGACCATCGAGGCCTCCGGCCGTGCCCTGCTGTCCATCATCGACGAGCTGCTGGAGACCGCTCGTGCCGAGACGGGCGAGATCAGCATCACGCAGCGGCCGTTCCGCCTGAGCGAGACGGTGGAGGATGTCTGCGAGCTCATGAGTCCGCGCGCCCATGCCAGGAATATCGATCTTGCCTGCTATGTGGATCCGGCCGTGCCCGAGAGCGTGGTGGGCGATGCCGGCCGTCTGCGTCAGGTGCTTTTCAATCTCATCGGCAATGCCATCCGCTACACGGACGAAGGCGGCGTGCTGGTGCGCGTTGTGCCGGTGCCCATGCCGGCCGGCATGCAGGAACGTTCGGGGCGGATCCGCATCAGATTCGAGGTGGAGGATACGGGCATCGGCATCGATGCGCGCGATCGCGAGCGCATCTTCCGGGCCTGGGAGCAGGGCCGCAATGCCGATGGCCGCGGCGGCACCGGCCTGGGCCTGGCCATCAGCCGCCGCCTCGTGGAACGTCTGGGAGGGCGGCTGAATTTCTGGAGCACGCCGGGGAAGGGCACGGTCTTCTTTTTCGAGCTGCCTTTGCAGACCGGGAGGCAGGAAGGCGAAATCGAGAAGGGAAAGGGAGAACAGCCGCTTTCGGGCCGCAAGGTGCATCTCCTCATACCGCCCTCGCCGCGCCGCATGGCTCTGGCCGCCTATGTCGAGGCCCATGGCGGTATTGTCGTGCCGTATGACGATGCACGGGATTCGTTGACCGCACTGCCGCATGTGCCAGAAAGGGAGATTGCCGTGGTCGATGCCGCCCATGCCAAGGCCTTGCGCCGGGCGCTTGCGGAGGATCGGAAGGACCTGGCCCGCGTCTGGCTGCTGTTGCGCCCCGAGCAGCGCCGCGACCTGCAGGATGTCATGCGCGCACGGCACCTGGCCGGATGGCTGCTCACGCCTCTGCGCCGCACCACCTTCTGCCATCAGCTCGTGGCGCGCATGCGTGGGCGGAACAACGGGCATGGGCAGGACAGCAGGGAGGCGCCTGAAGGCCGGGCTGGGAAACCGGCATCCAGGGCATCGGCCGGCACCAGCTCGGTGGCGGAAAGCGAGAGCGCCCGCCCCCTGGCCCTGCTGGTGGAGGACAATACCATCAACGCCGCGCTGGCCACGGCCCTGTTGGAACGCTGCGGCTGGCAGGTGGTGCACAAGGCGGACGGAGCGGCCGCTCTCGCCTGGCTTGAGGAACGGCTCTCGAAGCTTCAGGCGGAAAATGACCGGAACGACGCCACCTGCCCCCCCGGCTGGCCGGAGATCGTCATCATGGACGTGCACATGCCCGGCATGAACGGACTTGAGGCCACGGCCGCCCTGCGCCGCCTGGAGGCAGCCCATGGCCTGCCCCGAACCCCGGTGCTGGCCCTGACGGCCGGCAATTCTGCCGAGGAGCGCGAGCGCTGCCTGGCAGCGGGCATGGACGGCTTCCTGGCCAAGCCCTTCGACCGTGCCGACCTGGAAGAGGCCCTGGAGACCTTGCGTCAGGCCTCCACGCGCCCGGCGGCATGACAAGG
>CAZNLW010000110.1:6002-7652 GCA_964574205.1 uncultured Rhizobiaceae bacterium
TGCCGTTGCTGATCACGATGGGCCGTTCGATCAGCCGCGGATGCTTCACCATGGCCTCGATGAGCTGATCCTCGCTCAGGGCCGGGTCATCGAGCCCCAGCGCCTTGTATTCCTTCTCTTTCTTCCGCATCAGGTCACGCGCGGAAGCCAGCCCGAGCATGCGGATGATGTCTCTGAGCTCCTCCGCCGTCGGCGGCGTTTCCAGATATTTGATCACCTCGGGGACAATGCCCTTTTCCTCTAGCAGCTTCAGGGTCGCGCGCGACTTCGAACAGCGCGGATTGTGATAGATCTTGACACTCATGATTCGTCCTCGTTGCCGGCGTTGCCTTCCGCCCACTCTTTTGCGCATCGGCCCACGGCCGCGTCAATCGAGGCCAGCCCCTCCGCTAGGCATTTTTCCTCAAGATGGCGCAGGATGGCCGGCACGATATCCGGGCCCTGCCAGATGAATCCGGTATAGAGCTGCACGAGATCGGCTCCCGCCAGGATCTTCTGCCAGGCTCTTTCGCCACTGTCCACGCCACCGGCACCGATGAGCGCCAGTTTCCCCGCACAGAGCAGTCGTGCCCTGGCCAGCAGCCGGGTGGAGCGCATGAAGAGCGGCCGTCCGGACAGGCCGCCGCTTTCGCCGGCATGAACACTTTTCAGCCCCGCTGGACGGGTCACCGTGGTGTTGGAGATGATCAGGCCCGCCGCCCCGTGGGCAATGCACGTTTCCACGATGACCGGCAGATCCTCGTCGTGAATGTCCGGTGCGATCTTCACGAAGACCGGCCGTTCATGTCCGACTCCCGCCATGGCTTCGCCCACGGCGTCAAGAATGCGGGCAAGCTCTTCCGGCCCCTGGAGATGGCGCAGCCCGGGTGTGTTGGGTGAGGAGACGTTGAGTGTCAGCCAGTCCGCCACCGGGGCCAGGCAGCGGGCGCCATGGGCATAGTCGGCAATGCGGTCCAGCGACGTCTTGTTGGCACCGATGTTCACACCCAGGATGCCGCGTCCCCCGCCGGCCCGCCAGCGGGCAATGCGGCGCCGGGCCGGGGCCTGACCCATGTTGTTGAAGCCCATGCGGTTGATGATGGCGCCGTCGTCCTTCAGGCGGAACAGCCGCGGCCGCGGGTTGCCCCCTTGCGCCAGGGGCGTGAGCGTGCCCACTTCCACATGGCCGAAGCCCATCGCCAGCAGGGCCGGAAAGGCCCGCGCATCCTTGTCGAAGCCTGCGGCCATGCCCAGCGGATTGGGCAGGTCGAGCCCCGCGACCCGCACCCGCAGACAGGGCGCATCCCTTTGCGGCAGTTGCGGAAACAGGCCATGCTCCAGCAGCCACAGGGCCACTTCGTGCGAGGTCTCCGGGGGCAGCGCGGTGGTGAGAAGGCGCGTGGCCAGACGGTTGAGCAGCGACATGGGTGGGCTTGCTCTCCTGGGGGATGAGGCACAGGCAGATGTTGCGCATGCTGTGGCGCAGACGCCGACCCGCCGTCAAGACTGAAAACGCATGCCCCACGCCCCCGGGCAGCAAGAGGAGCGCCCCGGCACATGCATACGGGGCAGCCAGCCGGCCTCAACCCTGTTCGGCCTCGCGTGAGGAGCTGGCGGGCGTCACCTTGTCGCCTGCCGCATCCCTTCCGGGAGCCGGATCGTGGAGATATT
>CAZNLW010000111.1:0-7606 GCA_964574205.1 uncultured Rhizobiaceae bacterium
ACCAGATGGATTCCTGCATGGCGATGTTGCCGATGGCGAAGACATAGCGCATCACCACCACGAGAAACTGCACCAGCACCATGGCCAGCGCAATCCAGGCCACGCCGTGGCCGATACGTTCGTTCAGTTGGTCGATGAGGCAGATGAAGCGCCGCATGCCTGGCACCCTCCCGCGAGAAACCGAAGCCGGATTGCCCTGCCGGCCGCCACGTTCCGGCCCCGCGGCGCGAGATGCCGCCACGAGCGGTCGCAAGGCAGGAAAGGGGGATCGGACCCCCGGGATCTTGCCCCTTGCGAGAATCGGGAAAGGGCCGGAGCCAGAACCCGGAGGCGGCTCCGGCCCGCTGTCCATGAAGGATTGACCGCTTACCAGCCGGCCAGCTTGCGCTTGTTCACGTAGGCCACGTCGGAGATCTCCGTCCAGCCCGTGACCTCCTTGCGGAACTTCATGAAGCTCTCGTAGATCTTCTTGGCCATGGGCGAGGAGTTGCCGGCCGCGGCCAGCACGTCCTTGGCCGCCTCGCCGAAGGCCTTGAAGATCTCGTCGGAGAACTGGTGCAGCTTCACGCCATGCTTCTCCACGAGCGTGCGCAGGGCCGCGCCGTTGTTGGCGTTGAACTCGGCCAGGTCATAGGAGTTCTCGGCCTGCGCGCAGTTGATGAAGAGCTGCTTGTCGGCATCCGAGAGCGAATCCCAGAGCTTCTTGGAGATGCCGAGGCTGAGCATGGTGCCCGGCTCGTGGAAGCCCGGATAGTAGTAGTGCTTGGTCACCTTGTAGAAGCCGAAGGCCAGATCGTTCCACGGGCCCACCCACTCGGTGGCGTCGATGGTGCCCCGCTGCAGTGCCGGCATGATCTCGGCGCCGGCCAGCGTCAGCGCCGTGGCGCCGATGGCATTGAGCACCTCGCCGCCCAGGCCCGGCATGCGCATCTTGAGGCCCTTGAAGTCCTCGATGGTGTTCACCGGCTTGCGGAACCAGCCACCCATCTGCACGCCGGAGTTGCCACAGGGCAGCCCCTTCACGCCGAACTGGGCGGAGAGCTCGTCCCACAGCTTCTGGCCGCCACCGAAGTAGAGCCAGGCGTTCATCTCCGTGGCCGTGAAGCCGAAGGGTACGGCCGAATAGAAGGCGAAGCCCTTGTCCTTGCCCACATAGTAGTATTCGGCCGAATGATAGAGATCCGCCGTCCCTTCCTGCACGGCATCCAGGCACTTCAACGGATGCACCAGCTCGCCACCGGCATAGACGCGCACCTTGAAACGACCATCGGATGCCTTTTCCAACCGTTCGGCAAAGCGATTGGCAGCCGTGCCCAGGCCGGGAAAGTTCTTCGGCCAGGAGGTCACCATCTTCAGGTGCTTCACGTCCTTGGCAATCGCGGGCGCGGCCAGCGTGCCTGCGGCAGCCATCGCCGTGGCACCGAGCCCCGCAGCCTTGATGAACTTGCGACGATCCATGTTCCCGTTCTCCCTCGATGGTCTTGAGCTTCAGAGAATTGCGACGATTGGCGACAGAAACCGTGCCAGGCCTCGGATTGGTCTTGGGAGAAGACCTGCCGCAATGGCAGCCGCGGATGAGGATGCGCGACAGGATGCGCAAGATGCCATCACGGACAGGCCGGCCGGATCGCGCAGGCGGAAGGATGTCGCCCACGGGCCGACCAACGACGATAACTTAAGCCCATACGGCAAGGGCATTCAAGGATAAAAGCGGGCGTCATCGACGCCTTCCGCGGCGGTCATGTCAGGCGCCGGAGGTGGCGCGATCCGCCTTTGACCCGCTGGCCTGCAGCCTCAGGCCGCTGCCTGTGCCGCATCGGCTTCGCCATCGATGACCCGCCAGGATGGAAGCGTGAACACGGCCCGGCAGCCACCCCCCGTTGCTTCTTCCAGCCACAGTTCGCCTCCATGCAGGCGGACGAGCCTGCGCGCAATGGGCAGCCCCAGCCCGATGCCATCATGCCGCCGCGTCAGTGTGCCCTCGGCCTGGCGGAAGGGCTCGAACAGGGCCTCGCGCTCTGCCTCCGGCACCCCGGGTCCGGTATCCGAGACAGCCACGCGCACACCCCCGTCTTCCGTGCGCGATATGGAAACGGTCACGCTTCCTGCTTCGGTGAACTTCACGGCATTTGTCAGCAGGTTGTCGATCACCTGCTTCAGCCGCCCCATGTCGCCGCGCACCAGGATGTCTTCAGCCGGGGCCTCCAGTCGCACCCTCAGGCCCTGTGCGCGAGGATCCCGTGCCGCTTGCCGCACGGCCAGCTCCGCCAGTTCCACGAGGTCCACCACTTCGTCCATGAGCGTGATCTTCTGCCGCTCGAAACGCGTGTAGTCGAGAATGTCGTTGATCAGCCGCAGGAGCTGACGCGAACCCTGGGCAATGTGGCGCACATATTCGCGATATTCGTCCCCGAGCGGGCCGGCGGTCTCCTTTTCCAGGAGTTCGGAAAAGCCCACCATGGCATTGAGAGGCGTGCGCAGTTCATGCGAGACCAGGGCCAGGAATTCCGATTTGGCCCTGGCTTCCTGCTGCGCCTGTTCCTTTTCCTTGCGCAACTGCCGCTCATGCAGCACCTGAGCCGTGATGTCGCCGGCCACACCGCGAAATCCCAGCAGCTCGCCTTCGCTACCGAACAGAGGCCGGCCTGTGATGCTCATCCAGCGCGTCTCGCCATGAATGCGGGCGGGCAGCACCATGCCATTGACCATGCGTCCCAGCTCCAGCTGCACATGGAACTTGCGCCATCCGGCCTCGTTGCGATCCACCCCCAGGATCCGGTGGAGCGGTTGACCTTTCAGGTCGTCCAGGCTGCGGCCGGTGATGTCCTCGAGCCTTGGCGTGGCATGCAGCAGCCGCCCCTGCGCATCGGTCTCCCACAGCCAGTCGCTGGCGTTTTCCTCGAACTCGTTGAGCAGCATGCGGATGATGTTGCGCTGGCGCTTGATCTGCTCCAGGTTGCGGATGTCCCGCCGTGCATCCTCGTATCGCATCCAGGCAATGAGCATCACCGCCAGGGCATAGGCGACGAGCAGGATGGCGCTGGCCGCACCAATGGCGGCATCCTCCATGTGGCGAAACGAGGCCCAGGCCAGGGAAAGGGCCGGGAGGCTCACATAGATGCCTGCCGCGACCGGCACCTGCGAAAGGCGATAGGCGCCCAGCGAGAATGCGCCGATGGTGAGCGAGGAAATGAGAATGCGCATGTCGCCAGTCGCCGGTTCGTAGAACAGGACCGGCGCCAGTGCCCAGGCAATGGCCAGCAGCACGCCCTGCACCACGATCGCCCGCACGTAGCCCTCGGCACAGCTGCGGTCACCGCATCGCCGGGATATCATGAACCAGTGGAGCAGGATGAGGGCGGAAACCGACAGATTGTAACCCACCCACAGGTGCAGCGGGATCGAGGGCAGGTGATCGTGACCCAGCGCCAGCACCACCAGCGAGACCACCACATTGAACGAGACCGTCCAGGGTGTCATGCGCATGATGGACTGAGCCTGTTGCAGGCGCAGGGCTTGCCGCTCCTGGCGATCGAGATCGGGCAGCGGCTGCAGTTCGTCGCGGAGCAGCGCCTTGCAGGTTCCCCCGGACTGGACACGCAGAGCCTTCATGACCGACGCCTCTTCCTCGGATTCGACTCGCCCCCGCCCTTGCCAGCCGAGTGCCGGCATCCGGGTGTTTTCATCCCCGAGCCTGCTGCAATAAGGTCTTAACGGAAGTAAAAGCACGGCCGGCAATGACCGTTTCGGTTAACGGCCACTGAAGGTCTGCAACGTCAGATCGGGGGTACTGGAAGCCTTGCGGGTTCTGCGTTAGCGTGGCGTTGGTCCGAACCGATCACGAAAAAGGAAAGCACATGATCGAGGGAATTTCCGTTGTCGTCATTGTCCTGCTGCTGCTGGTGCTCGTCACCCTCTACAAGGGTATTGTGGTGGTACCGCAGGGTTACAACTATACGGTTGAACGCTTCGGCAAGTATATCCGCACGCTGCAGCCGGGCTTTCATGTCATCATCCCCTGGTTCGACCGTATTTCCAACAAGGCCAACATGATGGAGCAGGTGCTGGAGGTGCCGAGCCAGGAGGTGATCACCCGCGACAACGCCATGGTCACCGTGGACGGCGTGGCCTTCTACCAGATCATCGACGCGGCCCGGGCCACCTATGAGGTGAACCGGCTGGAATATGCCCTGGTCAATCTGGTCATGACCAACCTGCGCACGGTCATGGGTTCCATGGACCTGGACCAGCTGCTTTCCCATCGCGACGAGATCAACGCCCGCATTCTCGCCGTGGTGGACGAGGCGGCCGGCCCCTGGGGCGTGAAGGTCACGCGCATCGAGATCAAGGACATCCTGCCACCGGCCGATCTCGTGGATGCCATGGCCCAGCAAATGATCGCCGAACGCGAGAAGCGCGCCGCCATCCTGCGGGCCGAGGGCGTGCGCCAGTCTGCGATCCTGGAGGCGGATGGCGAGAAGCAGGCGCAGATTCTCAAGGCCGAAGGCGAGAAGGAGGCCGCCTTTCGCGAAGCGGAGGCCCGCGAGCGCCTGGCGGAAGCCGAGGCCCGGGCCACCCGCATGGTGTCCGATGCCATCGCCACAGGTGACGTGCGTGCAGTCAATTACTTTGTTGCCACCAGATATGTGCAGGCCCTGGAGCAGCTGGCCAGCGCGCCCAATCAGAAGGTGCTCATGATGCCCCTGGAAGCAAGTTCCGTCATCGGCTCCATCGCCGGCATCGCCGAGCTGGCCCGTGAGGCTTTTGGCCCGGGATCGGAAGGAAGCAAAGGAAGCAAAGGCAGCCGCGCCGGGAGCGGCCAAGCAGGGGAAAGCGGCACCACTGGAACCATCGTGCCACCCACCGGCGGCCGCTGAGAGCAGCCACCCATCAGTGTGACAGGAGCTTCGGCTTCACAGGAAGGACAAGGAGCGCACCATGGCCACGGAGACCCTGATCATGGATTTCCTCGATGCCTATGGCTGGTTCACGCTGGGCCTCCTGCTGCTGGTGGCGGAGGTGCTGGTGCCCGGCATCTTTCTCATGTGGTTCGGCGGCGCTGCCCTGCTCACCGGCATGGTGGACTGGCTTTTTCCGGAGCTGCCCTGGCAGGGGCAGCTGCTGGTTTTTTCCGTCTTTTCCGTGGTCCTGGTCTTCGGCGTGCGGCCATTCATCGGTCTTGAGCTGAACAAGGAAAGCGACCGACCGAATCTGAACCGCCGCCTCCATTCCCTGATCGGTCAGACGGCCACGCTCACCCGGCCCATCGTGAATGGCCATGGCGAGGTGAAGATCGGTGACACCCTCTGGCGCGTCACCGGCCCGGATCTGCCAAGGGGCACTCGTGTCAAGGTGGTGGCCGTGGACGAGCGCACCCTGTCGCTCACCGTCGAACCTGCCTGAGGTCAGGCATCCTTCCGGCCCGAGCTGTTTCAGATCGGCAGGACGCCTTTGCTGAAGAAAACTGCAGAACCGGCACTCTCAGCGGCAGCACCGAGGGAACCGTGAAGGGCCTTGCCGGTCAAGGAGTCCGGGAGAGATCGGACAGCTGCAACCTCCACCCCGATGCCCTTCAGTCCGCCATGGCGCCCGCCAGGCGACGGCAGATGTCCTCCAGCTGTTCCAGCGTGGAATAGGTGATGGTGATGCGCCCGCCCTTGCGGCCCTTGTCCACGATGGAAACGGAAAGCCCCAGGGCCTCCTCCAGTCGCCGCTCCAGATCCACCACGTCTGGCGATTTCTCGTCCGGCATCTGCCGCTTCAGGCGCTTCAGGCCCCGTTTCACATCGGCCTCGGTCTCGACGGAGGCTTCGGCTGCGGCGTTCTCGCCATCGAGCGCCGCGACCGTTCGGATCCGCCCATCCTCGCGCACCAGGGCCTCCGTCTCGCGCACCGACAGGCCTTCCTTCACGATGCGCTGCGCCATGGCCAGCGGATTGCGCGCGGTGATCAGCGCCCGCGCATGGCCGGCCGAGAGTTGCCCCATCTCCACCATCTGCTGCACCTGCGGCGGCAGCGACAGCAGTCGCAGGGTGTTGGCAATGTGCGATCGGCTCTTGCCCACCACCTCCGCCAGCTGCTGCTGGGTATAGCCATAGTCGTCGATCAGCTTCTGATAGCCACGCGCTTCTTCCAGCGGAGTCAGATCGGCGCGCTGCACGTTCTCGATGATGGCGATCTCGAGGGCCTCGGCATCGCTCATCTCGCGCACGATCACCGGCACTTCGTGCAGGCCTGCCTTCTGTGCCGCCCGCAGGCGCCGCTCACCGGCCACGAGCAGATAGAAACCTTCGCGCTCTGCCGGCCGCACCACCAGTGGCTGGAGGATACCCTTCTGGCGAATGGATTCTGCCAGCGCCTTGAGCTCCTCTTCGTCGAACTTCCGACGCGGGTTGTATGGATTGGGGACGATGGCGGCAATCGGCATCTGCCGCAGCCCCTTCATCTGGCGGATCACATCCTCCTCCGCCACGTCATCGCCGATGAGAGCCGCCAGGCCCCGCCCCAGCCGTCTCTTGGGATTGCTGCTCATGCCCCTTCGCTTCCCTCTCGATTTCCCGTTTCACGTGAAACGCACGGCCGACTCTATGATCCCGCTTCGAGCTGCACCGAGTCGCTCCTGCCCGAACACATGGCCATTCCGGCCCGATCTCGGATGCGCCGGTTTCTCCACGCGCAGGATCGCCATTCGCCAGACCTTTCATCCGTGAATCCGAACGGGGCGCCTGAGGGTTGCCCCTGTCCGCGCCCCGCCACCGGTCGCAAGACCGGCGCTCTCATCTTCTCCGACAAATTCCGGCAGAATGGCCTTCCACCTCTGCCCCAGCACTGCCGACAGACGACAAGCCTGCGCGACAGCACACGGCCGATCTTGCCTCTGGTCATATCAGGAACGATCCTGTCTGACCACTCTCGTTGCGCAGGCGAATCGGTATCAGGCCGCACGCAGATCATTCTCCCTTCGAATCACTTCCGATGCCAGGCGGATGTAGGCCTGTGCACCCGGACAACGCGAATCGTAGAGCAGCACCGGCTTGCCATGCGACGGCGCCTCCGAGACGCGCACGTTGCGCGGGATGATGGTCTCGTAGACCTTGTCACCCAGCACCGACCGCACGTCCTGCGCCACTTGCTCGGAGAGCGAGTTGCGCCGGTCGTACATGGTCAGTACCACTCCCTGGATCATCAGCCGCGGATTGAGCGTGTTGCGCACCCGCTCCACCGTCTTCAGCAGTTGCGACAGCCCCTCCAGCGCGAAATACTCGCACTGCAGCGGCACCAGAACGGCATCGGCCGCCGCCAGGGCATTGATGGTCAGCAGATTGAGCGAGGGCGGACAGTCCACCAGGATGTAGGTATAACGCTCGGCCCCGCCCGGTTCCGCCATCATGTCGCGAATGGCATCGGCCAGGCGAAAGGTCTTGCGCTCGAAGTCCGCAAGCTCCAGTTCCGCACCCAGCAAATCGAGTGTGGACGGTGCACAGTCCAGCCCCGGAATGCCCGTTTCGCGGATGACCGCCGACAGCCGCGCCTCGCCGATGAGCATCTCGTAGGTGGAGGCGCCGATTGCCCGCCGGTCCAGCCCCAGACCCGTGGTGGCATTCCC
>CAZNLW010000112.1:0-7576 GCA_964574205.1 uncultured Rhizobiaceae bacterium
CCAGGTCCGCCACCTTTGCCTCCAGCGCCGCCTGCGTGGGGTTCATGATGCGGGTATAGATGTTGCCGAACTCCTTCAGCGCGAACAGGTTGGCGGCGTGCTCGGCACTGTCGAACACGTAGGATGTCGTCTGGTAGATGGGCGTGATGCGCGCACCCGTGGCCGGATCCGGCTGCTGCCCGGCATGAATGCAACGCGTCGCGAACCCCTTGAACGGCACCTTTTCGGACATGATGCTTCCTTCCTCCCTGATTTCCGCAAGCGGCCTCTTTCCGGCTCACGGGAGAGGGTAAAGACGGCTGGCGACCGGTGCAAGCGGGCCTTTGTGACACGACGCCCGCTGACGGTGCCGGCCATCACTCTGCATCCACCAGTGGTCGGCCGAGACGGCCAGCCAGATCCTGGATGAACTGCCAGGCCACACGTCCCGAGCGGGCGCCCCGGGTGGCGGCCCATTCCAGGGCCTCGCGATGCAGGGTGTCGCGGTCCACCTTCAGGCCAAAATGGTCTGCATAGGATTCGACAATGGACAGATACGTGGGCTGATCGATGTTGTGAAAGCCCAGCCACAGACCGAAGCGATCGGAGAGCGAGACCTTCTCCTGCACGGCATCGGACGGGTTGACGGCACGGGCCTGCTCGTTCTCGATCATCTCCCGCGGCAGCAGGTGTCGGCGGTTGGAAGTGGCATAGAAGACCATGTTCTCCGGCCGCCCCTCGATGCCGCCTTCCAGCGCTGCCTTCAGCGACTTGTAACTGGCATCGCCGGCATCGAAGGAAAGATCGTCACAGAAGACAATGAAACGAAAATTCGCCTGCGCGCGCACAAGGCGCATGAGACGCGGCAGGGTCTCGATGTCCTCGCGGTGGATCTCCACCAGCTTCAGGGCGGGAAAGTCCGTCACCAGGGCACCATGCACGGCCTTGACCAGCGAGCTCTTGCCGGTGCCGCGCGCACCCCACAACAGGGCGTTGTTGGCCGGCAGGCCGCGGGCGAAGCGGCGGGTGTTTTCATGAAGTTGCCGGCGCTGGTGATCGATGCCCTTCAGCAGGTCGAGCGGCAGGCGGTTCACCTGCTTGACTGGCTCCAGCACGCTTGCCTCGCCGTTCCAGATGAAGGCTTCAGCCGTTGCGGGTGATGTCGATGGCGGTGGCGGCGGGGCCAGCCGCTCGAGGGCTGCGGCAATGCGTTCGAGCACGGCGAGGAGAGGGGCCGCAGACGACGCCGCGGCCGCAGCCCCCGCCGCTTCTTCCGCGGCCGGGGGATCGCTTTCTTGCCAAGGTTTAATGCGTTCTGCCATGGAAATGTCCCTTGCAGGCCAGTGAATGCCTTTGCCAACGGCGTGCAAGCCGATATATACGCGAAAGACCCGCGGGTGGCATTGGGCCATCCGCCACATGATTGCCAGTCGGACCGTTACGCAATCCGCAAGCAAGACGGAACACGCACATGTTCATTACTCCTGCCCATGCCCAGGCCGCCGGGGCCCAGCCTGGCGCCGGTGACTTTCTCGGCATGCTGCTGCCGCTCATCCTCATCATGGCGGTGTTCTGGTTCTTCATCATCCGCCCGCAGCAAAAACGGATGAAAGAGCACCAAGCCATGCTGGAAAACATCCGTCGCGGCGACACCATCGTCACTTCCGGGGGCCTCATCGGCAAGGTGACCCGGGTCAATGGCGACGAGCTCACCGTGGAGGTGGCCGAGGACGTGAAGGTGAAGATCAAGCGCTCCTACGTGGCCGAAGTGCGGGTGAAGGGCCAGCCGGCCGATTCGGAAAAGGGCGCCAAGGCAGCGTGACGGGAAAGGGGCCCTGTACCATGGCCGGGGCGGCACGTCGTGCGGCATGATACCGGTCCGGCCCTGGACCTCCGGCCCCTGGGCGATGACTGTTTGGGAGACCTGACGGCATGTTTCGTCTCACAGCCTGGAAGACGTACAGCATCCTGGGCGTGGTGCTGCTGGGCCTGCTCTTCGCCCTGCCCAATGCGCTTCCCGATTCGATTCTGCAGAAACTGCCGGACTTCCTGCCCAAGAACCGCATCGTCCTCGGGCTCGATCTGCAGGGCGGCTCGCATCTGCTGTGGGAGGTGGACCGGCCGGCGCTGATGAAGACGCTGCGCACCCAGCTGCGCGGTGACGTCCGCCAGAACCTTTGGGTGGAGAACAAGATCCGCCATACCATCTCGATCCGCAAGGACGGCGCCCTGGTGGTGACTATCACCGATCCTGCGCAGGTGGAGAAGGCAGCGGAGATCCTGCGCAAGCTGGCGCGACCGGTGGAGGTGGGGTTCTTCGGCGCGGGGGGCACGGCGCCGGAGATCGAGATCGAACGCGACGGCAACCGATTCATTCTGCGCTTCACGCAGGCCGGCATTGATGCCCGCATCAAGCGGGCGGTGGAGCAGGCCATCGAGGTGATCCGCCGGCGCCTGGACGAACTGGGCATGACGGAAGCCACCATCCAGCAGCAGGGGCCGGATCGCATCATCGTGCAGGCACCGGGCATGAAGGACCCGGCACGGCTGAAGAAGGCCATCGGCCAGACGGCGCGGCTCACCTTCCAGCTGCTGTGCGAGGTGCAGCCCACGGGCCAGCCCGGCGAGCGCGTGCCGCCGGGCTGCGTGGAACTGCCCGATGCCAACAATCCCAACATCAGGTACTGGGTGCAGACCTCGCGGCGGGCGACCGTGGAAGGCACGGATCTGGTGGATGCCCAGCCGGCCTTCGATGCGCGCACGGGCGAGCCCATCGTGACCTTCCGCTTCAACCAGAAGGGCGCGCTCAAGTTCGGCCGGCTCACCCGGGCCAACGTGGGCAAGCCCTTTGCCATCATCCTGGATGGCAAGGTGGTCTCCGCTCCGGTGATCCAGACGCCGATCCTCGGTGGCACGGGCCAGATCTCAGGGCGCTTCACGGTGGAGGAAACCCGGCTGCTGGCCATCGTGCTGCGCTCCGGTGCGCTGCCGGCGAAACTCACCATCGTGGAAGAGCGGACGGTCGGCCCCTCCCTGGGCTCCGATTCCATCCGCGCGGGCATCACCGCCTCGATCATCGGGCTGCTGGCCGTGCTCGCCTTCATGATCTTCACCTATGGCCTGTTCGGCATCTTCGCGGACATCGCACTGCTGGCCAATCTGGGCATGCTGATCGGGGTGCTCACGGCCTTTCAGGCCACGCTGACCTTGCCGGGCATTGCCGGCATCGTGCTGACGCTGGGCATGGCCGTGGATTCCAACGTGCTCGTCTTCGAGCGCGTGCGCGAGGAGCTGCGCGCCGGGCGAAGCGTGCTCAATGCGCTGGAGGCCGGCTTCTCGCGGGCCTTCGCCACCATTCTGGATGCCAACATCACCACGCTGATCGCGGCCGTGGTGCTCTATGGCCTCGGATCCGGCCCGGTGCGCGGGTTTGCGGTCACGCTGGGCGTGGGCATCATCACCACGGTGTTCACGGCCTATACGCTCACGCGCCTGATCGTGGCCATCTGGGTGACCAAGACGCGCCCCAGGGCGCTGCCGCTGTGAACAGGGGCGTGATCGGGGCGGGCAGGAGCAGCCGAAAGCGCCGGAAACCGGCCTACGAGACATGAGGATCACCATGCTGAAGCCCATCAAGCTGGTGCCGGACGACACGAACATCCGGTTCATGAAGTGGTCGAAGATGGCGGTGATCGCCTCGACCCTCGCCATTCTCGTCTCCATTGCCGGCGCGCTGGTGCTGGGGCTCAACTTCGGCATCGACTTCAAGGGCGGGACCCTGATCGAGATTCGCACACCCGGTCCGGCCGACATTGCCGATCTTCGCAAGAGGATCGGGCAGCTGGGCCTGGGCAGCTTCGAGCTGCAGGAGTTCGGTGATCCGCGCGACATCCTCATTCGCTTCGAGACCCAGCCGGGCGGCGAGGCCGCTCAGCAGCAGGCGATCCGGAAAGTCAAGCAGGCGCTGGGCGATGCGGTGGAATACCGGCGCGTGGAGATCGTGGGGCCGAAAGTCTCCGGCGAGCTGACGCGGGACGGCATCATCGCCGTGCTCACCGCCCTCCTCGGCGTGATGATCTACATCTGGTTCCGGTTCGAGTGGCAGTTCGCCCTCGGCGCCGTGGCCTCGCTCACCCATGACGTGCTGCTCACCATCGGACTGTTTGCCTTCACCCGCATGGAATTCAACCTGTCCATCATCGCCGCCATTCTCACCATCGTCGGCTACTCCCTCAACGATACGGTGGTGGTGTATGACCGAATCCGCGAGAACATGCGGCGCTACAAGAAGAAGCCACTGCCCGAGCTGATCGACCTGTCGCTCAACCAGATGCTCTCGCGCACCATTCTCACCTCGCTGTCCACGCTGGTGGCGCTGCTGGCGCTCTACTTCTTCGGGGGCGAGGTGATCCGCGGCTTCACCTTCACCATGATCTGGGGCGTGATCGTGGGCACCTATTCCTCCATTTTCATTGCCGCGCCCATTCTCATCTGGCTGAACGCGCGACTGGTGACCGTGGACGACGACGAGAAAAGGAAGGCCGAATTGGCCGCCCGGCCGTGATCCCGATTACCGCGGGCAGGCATGAGGGCGCATGCCGCCGCCTTGTCCCGTTGCGCCAGCCCGCGGAAAGCCCCATGCCTGGTGCTTGCAGGCCGAAAAGGGGGGTGGTTCATCCTTCCGGTGCGGGAGAGGCTGAGACATGGAGGGGCCAGCGGAGATGCGGCAGCTGTGGCCGGAGCCCGTGGCGCTGAAGGGATATGGCAACGGGGCCTTCCGCTTCGAGGAGGAGCGGGTGGAGGGCGCTATCTGCATCCTGCCCGGTGGCATCTTTGCCTGGCGGCCGCAGCGGCTGGAGGAGGTTGCAGAAGATGATTTTGCCGCCGGTCTCGCCGCGGCACGGGAGGTGGATTTCCTGCTTTTTGGCATGGGGCCCGTGCATCTGCCGCCGCCATCGTTTCTCGTCCGTGCCTGCGCGCTGGCCGGCATGGGCCTGGAATGCATGACCACCGGCGCGGCCGTGCGCACCTACAATGTCTGCCGGGACGAGGAGCGACTGCCCGCCACCTTCCTGCTGCCTGTGCCATGATCGACGAATCGCGCACAGCGTGCATCAATCGTTCCGGTTGAAGGTGGCAATTGCATGTGCCAGATATCTCCCGACCGGAGATCGAATGATTCGAATGACGGGGGCAAAAGACCATGCGGGGGCAGGGCGTGCGCCATTCTGTGGCGAGGGGAGTCGGTCCTGACCGTTTCTCTGCATGTTTCCACACCGGGCGGCGTGGGCGTTTCTTCCGGGCGGGCATGGCCGCCGGGCTGGTGCTGGCCCTGTCGCTGATGCTGGGGCCGAATTCCGTGCATGCCGGCAATGGCAAGGCAGGACCGGTCGGAACGGCCCCGCCACCGGGGATTGCCGGGCGTGATGACCGGACACCGGATCTGGGGCCCTTGGCGGCCTACAGGAAGGGCATGGGGCGCCTGCTCGTGCCTGTCGGCGGGCAGGAAATGCGAGAATGCACGGCCTTCTGTGTGGGCAGGCAGTGGATCATGACAGCGGCCCACTGTCTGGCCGGTCTGGCGAAGGTGCCACGTCGGGCCCGATTTGTGCCGGATGCGAACGAAGCGGATGAACGGCACAAGGCCGTGGCCATGGCCTGGCCACGGCATGAGTCCGAGGCTTGGAATGCCGTCATCGGCGGGGTGGCCTTTCCTGTCGCCGCAAGCCGGCGCAGCATCCGGCCGGAGAAGGACTGGGTGGCCCTGCCGCTGAACGCCCCGGCCTGTGGCATGACGTTGCCCATATTGCCTGTCCGGGCCAGTGCGCTTGCCGTCGTGACGCGCCGGGGGAGAGAAACGGACGGAAAAAGAGAGACGGGCAGGGACGTGGAATTCGCCGTGCTGGCCCATCACGGCGATGCGGGGCACGTCCGGCTTCTGCGTTCTGCGCGCTGCGGCCCGGCCATGAACCCTGATGCCCGCCGGTTGCGCCGACACCTGTCGGCCGATGTGATCCTGCACGACTGCGACCTGGCCTTCGGCGCCTCCGGCTCGCCGCTGTTCCTGCGGCTGCCTTACGGGCGATATGGGGTCGTGGGCATGAATGTCGCCATCTTCGAGCGCAACCGGGCCCGCATTGGGCGGCTGGCGCGCGGCCCCCTGGCCGGGGAGGCAGGCGGAAGAGAGATGCGCGGGCCGGGCGACAGGGAGCCGGATGACGGTTTCGTGGCCAACATGGCGGTTTCGGCCGCTGCCTTCGGCGCCGTGGTCGTGGCGCTCCACCAGGAGGGGCCACCGCTCACCGACCAACGGGCCATTGCCAGCCTGCAACGGTTGCTCAGGGCGAGGGGGCTTGATCCCGGCCCCATTGACGGCATGATGGGCCCGCGCACGCGCAAGGCGCTCATTGCCTATCGTCGTTCACAGGGTATGGAGCCTGTGGCGCTGGCCTCCTCGATGGTCCTCGAAGTCCTTCGTGACACAACCGTCCCAAGTGCCGGCTTCGCTCGCGCCGCCATCACCCGCCAGGCGGCACGTGTGTCTCGTCTTCATCCGGTGGCGGCAAGCCGCACCCGGTTGCACTGAATGCATATGGCCATTGATGCCGGCGGCGTTTCATGTCACATGCACGCAAGCGACACACGGCCGCGCAGCCGGCGCAGGTTGCCGGTGACTTCATCCGTTCATTCCGGCTTCGGACCATGGCCTGTGGAAAAGGACATCTCATTACGCTCCTGGCGTTCGTTGTGTCGGGCGGCATGGCCGTGGCGGCAGACAGATCGGATTCGTTGCCCGAGCGGGGCTGTGCGCGTCTGAAATACGAGGGTCATGCCTATATCGCCTGCCGTTTTCAGGCGGGGCGGGATGACATCCGTCTCTTCTGGCAGGGGGATGACGGCCGGCCGCTTCTGGGCTTTGCAGCACTGAAACGCCATCTGAAGGCGAAGGGACTGAAACTTGTCTTCGGCATGAATGGCGGGATGTACACGCCCGCCCATGCGCCGGCGGGCCTGTATGTCGAAGACGGACGGGAACTGAAGCCCCTCAATCTGCGAAAGGGCAGGGGCAACTTTCACCTGCTGCCCAATGGCGTGTTCTGGATCCGGGGAAGGCAGGCGGGCGTGACCGAATCCCGCACCTATGCCCGGCGCAGGATCCGGCCGGATCATGCCACCCAGTCCGGCCCCATGCTGGTGATCAAGGGACGCATTCATCCCCGTTTCCGGCCACATTCGCCCTCGCGCAAGGTCCGCAACGGCGTGGGCGTGGCGAAGGACGGGCGCACGGTGTTTTTCGTGCTGTCGGTGGATGCCGTGAACTTTCACACCTTTGCCCGGCTTTTCCGTGACCGGCTGGACACGCCCGATGCCCTGTTCCTGGACGGCTCCATTTCACAGATTTATGCGCCGGAGGTGCATCGCTACGGCGGATTCATGCCCATGGGACCCATCATTGCCGTGGTCGAGCCCCTCTCCGGCAGGCCATGACAGCACGCCGGGCAGCAGAGCGCAGGGCAGGCACGAGCAAGGGCCGCTGCTCGCCAGTCGCATGTGAAGTATAGATAAGGCATTGAATTACAAGAACTTTGAGGATGAT
>CAZNLW010000113.1:0-7430 GCA_964574205.1 uncultured Rhizobiaceae bacterium
AGAGAAGCGCCAATGGCGATTTTTCGCCATTGGCGCTTCCTTGCCATTCTTTCTGTAAGCCCATGATTGTCAAGGATGAAATCGCTGAAAGCGACGCCCCGAAGGGGCGTCCTTGACAATCATGGGCTTATGGAAAAAACAGCCCTGTCTGGGACAGCCCCAAACTTTTCTTCACGTTCGACTCCTGATGGGTCGGCCGATGGCTTTCGTTTTTCCCTTTCGGTCAGCCTCAGCAGAGCCTGGCACCGTTGGGTACATCGCCATCCGGCACGGCCAGCACGATGCGCCCCGCGTCGTCCGGAAAGCCCAGCACCAGCACCTCGGACATGAACGGCCCGATCTGCCGCGGGGGCAGGTTGACCACGGCCATCACCTTGCGGCCGACCAGACGTTCCGGCGTGTAGTGATCGGTGATCTGGGCGGAAGAGGTGCGCACCCCGATTGCCGGCCCGAAATCGATCCACAGCCGCAGGGCCGGCTTGCGGGCTTCCGGAAAGGGCCTGGCGTCCACCACCGTGCCTGCCCGGATATCCACTTTCATGAAGTCGTCGATGCTGATGGTCATGACCTCCATCCCATGAACCCGGCACGGAACAGTGGGCATGCACCCCATGGCACAGGACTGCAGCCCCTGACATGAATGGTGTGTCCGAACGCTTCAGGCCTTCGCCTGGCGAACGCGCTGGCGTTGTGTGCCCAGGCCGGTGCCGGAAAGTTCCATCACGTCACCATCCTTCAGATAGCGTGGCGGCTTTCTGCCGTGGCCCACGCCTGCCGGCGTGCCCGTGGCGATGATGTCGCCGGGCATGAGCGTGAAATGCCGCGAGAGATAGGAGACGAGCGCGGCCACCGGAAAGAACATGTCGGCCGTGTTGCCCTTCTGCATCACTTCGCCGTTGAGCCTGAGCTCCAGGTCGATGGCTTGTGGATCGGGCAGCGCGTCGGTGGTCACCAGCCACGGACCGATGGGGCCGAAGGTATCGAACGACTTGCCCTTCACCCACTGGCCCGTGCCCTCCAGCTGGATCCTGCGCTCGGAAACGTCATTCACCAGAACATAGCCGGCCACATGCCGCAGGGCCTCTGCCTCCGGCACGTTGCGGGCCACCTTGCCGATCACCACGCCAAGCTCGACCTCCCAGTCGGCCTTTTCGGCAAAGGGGGGCAGGATCACGTCGTCATTCGGCCCGCAGATGCAGGTCACGTGCTTGGTGAACACCACAGGCTCGGCCGGCTTCTCCATGCCCACCTCCGCGGCATGATCGGAATAGTTGAGCCCGATGCCGATGAACTTCTGCGGCGCCAGGATCGGCGGGCCGATGCGCGGCGAGCCTTCCACCGGCGGCAGGTCGCCAAGGTCGAGGCCGCGCACGATGTCGAGGCAGCCACCGGCGAGGGTGGCCGGGGTGATGTCGCCAATGGCCTCGGCAAGATCGTAGATGCGTCCTGCCGCATCCATGATGCCCGGGCGCTCCTCGCCTGGCGGACCGTAACGCAACAGTTTCATGCACCCTTTCTCCCTGTATCGGCGGCGCTGCCGGAGGAGAGGCCGCCCGGCACGAGATCCCGGCATGTGCCAGCCAGCCGAATCGCGCGGCCGCAGGCGGAGATGCGGATGAGCAGCGGCCGGATCGGTCAGCCCCCGCGCACCACCAGCACATGCAGCCGGGCCGGACCATGAGCGCCTTCCACCAGCGTCTGCTCGATGTCGGCCGTGCGCGAGGGACCGGTGATCCAGTTCACGGCGCGCGGCATTGTGCCGCGTCCGCCGGCATCGCGCAACGTCTCCCAGACGTCATCCAGCCCGGGCACGATGCGGTCTGCTGGCACCACGGCCACATGGACCCGCGGCAGGAAGGCGGCGGAAGCCGGATGCGACGGTCCACTGGCGAGCATGATCGAACCCGTTTCGGCAAGGGCATGGATGACCGGCGTGACGGCCAGATATCCATCCTCCATGCATGACAGGGGCGGGGCAGCCCCGGCGTGCACCACAAGACCGGCCGCCGGCCAGTCCAGCCCGGTCAGGGCCGGATCGGGCAGCCACAGGGGCCTCGCCTTCAGCCCATGCCGCCGCACGATGGTGGCAACACTGTCCGGCACCTCCGCCATGCACGCCCGCACCTCGACCACGGCCCCGGCCGCTTCCGCACGCTCCGTGAAGACAGCCAGACGCCGCTGCGGATCGGCCAGTTCGCCCGCATCCGGCCGGGGTGGTGCCAGCGGCGGCTCCAGTCCACGGGCTCGCCGTTGCATGGCGCAGATGCCCTGCAGGCGCGAGAGCACCTTCTCCCGTGCATCGCCCACGTCCCGGAGGGCCCGGTCATTCTCGCCCTTGCGTAATGTCATCCTCGATCTTTTCCGCACAAGGAAGCCGATGTTCAATGCGGCCGGCTGCAATCGCGTCTGTCCCCGCGGAAGAACGGACGTGACGCCGGAATGGGCAGCCGCCGCCCGCCTGCCCAGCGCCGCAGCCCGGGCAAACGGGCAGCCAGCCGCGGATGCCGCGCCAGCCAGCGCACCAGAGGCACCGCCAGCCACACCATGCGATGATGGAGCGAAGGATGCGAAGCCAGCCAGGCCCAGGCCTTCAGTCCCAGACGGCGCCCTTTGGGCACGGCCCCGGCCGTGACGGCCTCTGCCCGCCAGCGGCGGATGAGATCGGGCAGCGGAATGCCCACCGGACACACCTCCGCGCAGCGCCCGCACAGGGTGCAGGCATCGGCCAGATCGGCCGCTCGCGCGACTCCATGCAGGGCCGGTTGCAGCACTGCGCCCATGGGCCCGGGATAGACACCCGGCGGCAGGGATTCGGGAAGGTAGGCATGCCCGCCCACGGCACCGAACACGGGGCAGTGGTTGAGGCACGCCCCGCAGCGGATGCAGCGCAGGATGTCCGCGAACGGCCCGGCCAGCACGGACGTGCGCCCGCCATCCAGCAGCACGATGTGCATCGCCTCGGGTCCGTCCGCATCCTCCGGTCGCTTCGGACCGGTCAGGAAACTGGTGTAGGTGGTGATCGTCTGCCCCGTGGCCGAGCGGGCCAGCAGGCGCAGGATGAGATCGGCATCTGCCAGCGTGGGCACCACTTTCTCGATGCTGGCGATCACGATGTGCACCGGCGGCAGCGTGGCGCACAGATCGCCATTGCCCTCGTTTGTCACCAGCACGCAGCTGCCCGTCTCCGCCACCAGCAGGTTGGCGCCGGTAATGCCCGCTTCGGCTTCGCAGAAGGCCCGCCGCAGAACGGAGCGCGCCTCTGCCACCAGATCGGCATTCGCCGCGAACACGCGATCCGCAGGGCGGTCCGCATGGGCACGACGGAAATCGGCCTCGATCTGCGTGCGCGAGAGATGAATGGCCGGCGCCACGATGTGGCTGGGCATCTCCCCGCGCAACTGGATGATGTATTCGCCAAGATCCGTTTCCGTGACCGAGATGCCTGCCTGTTCGAGGGCGGCATTGAGGGCAATTTCTTCGGAGATCATGGACTTGCCCTTCACCACCCGTCGCACGCCGTGCCGGGCGAGAATGTTCAGCACGCAGGCACGGGCCTGGGCCGCCGTGGCGGCCACGTGCACCTCGGCCCCCGCGGCTTCCGCCTGTTCGATGAAGCGGGACAGATGCACATCCAGCTCTCGCAGCACACGCGCCCGCAAGGTGCTGGCCGCGGCCCGCAGCATGTCGAATTCGGCAAGGCGTGCAAGAGCCTTGCGCCGCTTGGCGATGAAGCCGCGTGGCACGTTGCCCAGCGCCTCCTGCAGGCCCGCATCGGCCAGTGCCGCTGCTGCCCGTTGCCGGAAGTTCCGGCGGCCACGCATGCTCATGCCGCTCCTCCTTTCCGGGCTGTCGCCAGGGCTTCGGCTGGCGTGATGCCATTGATCCCGGGCGTGTCGTCATGCACGCGACCGGCGAGGATCTCTGCCACATGAAAGGTTGCCACCTTCAGCCCCAGTGTTGCCATGCGCCCGGCCAGATGCATCAGACAGCCGGCATCTGCGCCGGTCAGCACCCTCGCCCCTGTCGCGCGTATGGCGCGGATGCGATCATCGGCCAGGCGCACGGAAACCTCGGGCAGCTCCACGGAAAACAGGCCGCCGAAACCGCAGCAGATCTCGCAATCTGCCGGAATGACCACATCGAGCCCCGGCACCCGGGAAAGCAGCGCTCGCGGTGCTGCCGTCTCTCCGATCTCCCGCTGCAGGGAACAGGAATCATGAAAGGCCACGGCGCCGAAGGCCCAGCGCCCCGCCAGCGGCTCGGCATCGCGCAGATGCAGGAATTCGCACAGTTCGAACGTGCGCGCCGCAATGTCGCGCGCCACTGCGTATTTCGGCGTTTCGGCAAACAGCCGTGGCCAGTGGCGCAGGATCATGCCGCCGCAGGAACCGGAGGGCACGATCACCGCATCCACCTCCGCATGCGCAAGGGTGTCCAGTGTCGTGCCCGCCACGGCCTGCGCTCCCGCCCAGTCACCACCGTTCCAGCCGGGCTGTCCGCAGCAGGTCTGCGCCGGTGGCACCGCCACCTGCACGCCTGCCCCCTGCAGCAGGCGACAGGCGGCCTCCACCGCTTGTGGCCGCAACGCGTCCAGCAGGCATGTGGCCACGAGCGCCACCCGCCGCGCCTGCCGGGCGAGGCCGGCACGTCCGTCGTTTTCGCGGGGCGTCGGGGAATCGGGCATGGCGGCGGAAGACATCATGTGGCGGCATTCCCGAATAACTGGCGGCAAACGGACGCTCACAGGCGCCGGTCACACCCCGTGGACCTGCGCGGGCATGGGCGATAAAGCCCGCCGCGAGCCCGGGCGTCAACCCGCCTTTCGCCATGCCGGCGCGGCCTCTGGTCAAATCTTGCCGATCGGCTATCATCGGGGCCATGAGCGAAGCGGCAGTGGAAAGACGCCCTGCATGGGGGCAGGTGGTCGCGGTCCTGGCGGTGATTGTGGCCCTTGCCGCCTACATCCACGTGACCATCGCGCCGAGGAAGGCGCTGCTCTTTCTCGTGGGCATCCTGCTGGGTGTGGTGCTCACGCATGCCGCCTTCGGCTTCACCGCCCAGTGGCGGCGCTTTCTCGTGCATGGTGAGGGGCGCGGCATTCGTGCCCAGATGGTCATGCTGGCGGTGGGCAGCCTGCTGGTGATGCCCGCCATCGCCAATGGCCGGCTCTTTGGCCATGCGGTGAGCGGGGCCTATGCCCCGGCCGGCGTCTCCGTGGCCGTGGGGGCCTTCATGTTCGGCCTCGCCATGCAGCTGGCCAACGGCTGCGCCTCCGGCACGCTTTACGCCCTGGGTGGCGGTTCCACGCGCATGATGATCGTCTTTCCCTTCTTTCTTGTCGGATCCCTGTGGGGATCGGCCGATCTGCCCTGGTGGTTCGGGACCCCCTCGCTTGGCACCATCTCGCTTCTGCACAAGCTGGGCCTGTGGCCGGCGCTGCTCATGCAGTTGTCCATCTTCGCCGGGCTGTTCATGCTGGCCGGGCGAGTGGAGCGCCTGGCCCGTGCCGCTGGTCATCTGCCGCCTTCGGCGTCATCGCCTCCGGCTGGCGGCAGGAGACACCGCATGCGCATCATCACCGGTCCCTGGGGCTGGATGGCGGGAGGCGTCCTGCTGGCCGTTCTCAACTTTGCCGTGCTGGCCGTGGCCGGGCATACCTGGTCCATCGCCTTTGGCTACACCCTCTGGGGCGCCAAGGTGGCCAGGACCCTGGGGCTGGATTTCGTCTTCGACACCCCTTTCTGGAACTGGCCCTATCCGAAACAGGCGCTCGCCGGTCATTGGCTGGCGGAAGATACCTCGCTCACCAACCTGGGCATCATTCTTGGGGCGGCCCTGGCCACGACGCTGGCCGGGGGTTTCAGGGGATTTCAGCGCATCTCGTGGCGGGCGGCCATGGGCGCGGCCATTGGCGGGCTGCTCATGGGCTATGGCGCCCGCATTGCCTTCGGCTGCAACGTGGGCGCCTACTTCTCGGGCATCGTCAGCGGTTCGCTGCATGGCTGGCAATGGCTGGTCTTCGGCCTGATGGGCACAGCCCTGGGCATTCGCCTGCGTCCGCTCTTCGACCTGAGAAACTGACACGCACAAGCCGGCCCTTGATCTGCGTCGTGGCCGTGCGGAGAGGATCCCGCTATTGTGCCGGCCGCCGGGTGAAGGTCCTCTTGCCGCCCGGAGCAGATGCGACGATTGCAGCAAGCAGGTGGAAACCATGGCCCGCATTCTCATTGCAGGCGGTGGCATCGCAGGACTGGCCACCGCCATTGCCATGGCGCGCGCCGGACATGAGCCGGCCGTGTTCGAGCAGGCCTCCCGTTTCGAGGAAGTGGGGGCCGGCATCCAGATGGGACCCAACGGTCGCCGCGCCCTGGAATGGCTGGGGGCGTGGGAGGCCGTGCGCCCGCACGTGGTCTATCCCGACGCCATTCGCATCCGCCGCGGCGACGGTCGCGAGATCGGCCATGTGCCGCTGGGCGAGACCATTCGCAATCGCTTTGGCACGACTTATCAGGTGGTGCACCGCGCCGATCTGCTGGCTGCCCTGCTGGAGGTGGCCCGTGGCCAGTCGGCCGTCTCCCTGTATACGGGCGTGCGCATTGCCGGCTGGCGCCGGGCCGGGGCCGATGTCACGGAAAGGGAGGGGGGCGATGGCCTGGAGGTTCTTGTGGCCGAGGGCAGCCTGCCGCCGGAAGCCGCGAGGGGTGAGGCCCTCGTCGGTGCCGACGGCATCCGCTCCGCCATCCGCCGCCAGCTCCTGGCCGACGGCCCGCCGCGGCCGGCCGGCCATGTGCTCTATCGCGCGCTGGTGGACATGAAGGCCGTGCCCCCGGCCGTGGACGGGGAATCGGTGAGCCTCTGGCTGCATCCGCACGGGCACGTGGTGCACTATCCCGTTTCCGGCGGACGCAGGTTCAACATCGTCGTGGCCGTGGACGAGGACTGGCAGGGCGAGGGCTGGAGTTCGCCTTCTGCCGGCGAGCGGCTGCGCACGGTTTTTGCCGATGTCTGTGGGGGGCTGGCGGATGTGCTCGCTCTGCCCTCAGGCTGGCTGCGCTGGCCGGCGGCGGATCGCCCGCCCGTGCGCCGGTGGGGCGAGGGGGAGCTCACCCTTGTCGGTGATGCCGCCCATCCCACGCTGCCCTATCTGGCTTCCGGCGCCGTCATGGCGCTGGAGGATGCCGTGGTGCTGGGGCAGGCGGTTCTGGCGGCCGGTGCCGGCGCCCGCGGCGAGGCACTGGCGGCTGCCTTTCGTCGCTACGAGGCCCGCCGGCAGCCACGCACGGCTCGCATCGTGGAGCGTTCCCATGCCTTGGGCCGGATTTACCACGCGCGTCCGCCCGTGAGCTGGGGACGTGATCTCTTCATCCGCGCCCAGAGTGGCCCCCGGGCGCTTGAACGGATGGCCTGGCTCTATGAATGGCGTCCGTGAG
>CAZNLW010000114.1:0-7381 GCA_964574205.1 uncultured Rhizobiaceae bacterium
ATTTCCTCGAACTTGCCGTTCTTGTCGAACTTGCCGTTCTTCTTGCGCAGCAGGGGCTTCTTCAGCCGGTCGGCGCCATACATGATCTTGGTCAGGAAATAGCCCTTGATGCAGTTCAGGCCCTTGTTCACCGGTGCGTCCGGATCGCCCTGCGTGGCCACCACGCGGCCGTCCTTCACGCCCACCAGCACCGAACAGCCGGTGCCGCAGAAGCGGCAGGCCGCCTTGTCCCAGCGGATGCCGGCATCCTCCTGGGCCGCCGCCTCGGTGGCCGCCGGAATGGAAATCCCGGCTGTCGCCGCCGCCGCGGCTACCGCCTGGGCCTTGATGAAGTCTCGGCGATTCATCTGCATGGTCTTCCTCCTTGCACCCTCGCAATTTGCCGGCCCCGGGCCTTTCGGCCTTGCGACCGTCACGCCTGCCCGGCCGTGGTGAGGGTTTCGGCAACGGCCGCGCCCTCCGTCGCCTCTCCCTCGGCCGGGGTGTCCTCGAAATATTCAAAGACGAGCGAAACCGTGATCACGCCGGGAATGTCATTCAGATCCATGATGGTCCGGCTCATCACGTCCCGGCTCGGATGGTCCATGAGGACGACGATCTTGCCGTCTTCCGCCCCCTTCACCTCGCAACCCTCGCGCCCGTCGATCTCGGCACAGACCTCTGCCATCTTTTCGGGCCGGGTGTAGACCACGAGCGAACAGATGCTCATGCCGCCTCCTCCCCTTTGCGGGCCGGCGCCGCCGATTCCGCGTCGCGGGCACGGGCGGCCGCCAGCCGGGCCGAAACCTCTTCCGGCTCGATGATCGCGATGGCCTGACGCGGACATCTCGGCAGGCATTCGCCGCAGCCGGTGCAGTCGGCGATCTCGATCCATGCCTCCCAGCGGAAACCCGGCACCGGGCGAAAACGGATGGCCGACCACTCGCAGGCCGATTCGCACAGTCGGCAGGTGGTACCGGCAAACTCCAGGCAGGCGTCTGCACGGATCTCCATGCGCCACGGAAAGGCCCATTCGCCCATCTCCACGATCTCGGCGAGCCTCCCGTCGAGCGCGCCCGTGGGACAGGCCTTCACGCAGTCGCCGCACAGGGTGCAGAAGCGCGTGCCCAGCTGAACGAGCGGCGCTCCTCCCCGATCAGCCACCAGCACGCCACTCTCCGCAGCCCGGCAGGCGGCAATGCATCGTCCGCAGCCATCGCACAGCTCCAGGAAGCGCCTCTCCTGGACCGCTGCCGGCGGACGCCGCAGCGCCCCGCCTCCCGCGGCGCGGCGAAACAGTTCCCTGCGAGACAGCTTGCGACTCATCGGAGGCTCCTGCCGTGCCTTCCCACCAGACGGCCTGCCGGGCGCAGCTTGCGATCCGCAGTCACCAGGCCTGCCCCTCTCCTAGGCCGATCGCGAAGCGGATCCCTTGATCTGGGACAAACTTTCCCCATCACCGGGCCGGGAACCTTGACTTTTGTTAAGCCCGTGCCCGCGTTCGCAGTCTTTTCCGAGATCCCGTTCTGTCCGGAACAAGAAAAGACGGAAATGGGTCAGGAAGGCTGACGCATTAAACCTGTCATCCCGTCCGGAAATATATCCGAGCGTGGCATTCAGGTATTGAAATGCTTGACAACTCTACCGGCAGGACCCGCAACATGCCCTTCCGAATTGCATGAAAGGATAGGCAGGACCACGATCGGCAGAAAAGGCGCACGGGCCCCGTCTTCCGTTCGTCCCGTGCCGGAAACCAGCGATCATCCGACAGGGAACACGGGGCCGGCGGCGCCCTGTCCCTCACCGCTCCAGCAGCGGCGTGATGCGGCGGATGGTGACCCGCCGGTTCTCCGGTTCGGCGTAGGGGGTGGGGATCTTCAGGAACCGCTCGCCATAACCCACCGTCACCAGGTTTTCCGCCGGAATGTAGAAGAACTCGGTGAGCGCCCGCTTCACCGCCTCGGCCCGCCGTTCCGAGAGCCGCTGGTTGTATTCGGCACGCCCCACCGCATCGGTGTGCCCCTCGATGAGAAACACCTCGTTCGGGTGGCTTGCGATGATGCGCTCGATGGTTTCGCCGATGCGTTCCAGGGTGTCGATCTCCTCCACCGGGATTTCGGCGCTGTCGAAGGCGAAGTGGATGGAATCCAGCTCGACAGCCGGCATGATCTCGCGCAGCTCGGGGCGGCGCCGCAGCTCCTCGATGCCGAAACGACGCGCAACACGATAGCGTGGCGCGGCTGCCAGCTGGCGGGCAATCTCCTCGCGCCGGGCCTCGGCGGCGGTGATGGTCCTCCGTTCTGCTGCCCGCACGCCCAAGGCCAGGCCGCCCTCCCGCAACAGGCGCGCCTGACGCTTGCGGCGGGCCTCGATGAGCCGCCGCCGCAATTCCGCCCGGTCTTCGGCCAGACGTTGCCGCAGAAGCCGGCGGCGATCGGCAGGCAGGAATCCTTTCGCCAGCACGGTGCGGATGGCCCGGATGCGCGCCTTCAGCGCCGGCGTCCTCAGCAGGGAAGAGGGCCGGTCGTCCCGCAGGATGGCATCAGCCTGCTGCCGGGCCGCCTCTCCTGCCACCGCCAGGCCTTCGGCAATGGCGATGCGATGGCGCCACTCCCTCCGGTCCGCAGCCAGCCGCCGGCGCAGGCGCTCCCGCTCCCGCGCGGGCAGCGCCCTTTCGCGCAGGACCCGGCGGGTCTCGGCCAGACGCCGGCGCAGTTCGGCATCGGAAAGCGAACGGGCCGGCCGCCTGTCGGCCAGCAGGCGGCGTGCCGCGCGCCGGGCCGCGCGCCGGCTTCGCTCCTGCCGCAGTGTCTGGCGCAGTTCGGCCAGCCGGCGACGGGTCTGCGGTTCAATGCCCGGCGTGGCCAGCAGGTCCAGTGTTGCGCGCCACAGCCGGTCCAGCGTCCGGTCATCATGCCGGTCAGGCCGTCTTGCCTGCCGCAATACCTGTCGGGCCCGTCGTTCCGCTGGCGACAGGCGTGCCGCCCCGCGTGCCCTCAGCTCCGCGTGCACGGCCTGCTCCAGAGCCGCCAGCCGCTGCTGCAGGCGCGGAGGCAGGTCACGGCCCTCTCGCAGCTGACGAATCTGCACGCGCATGGCGCGCAGGCTGCGCAGGTCGAGCCTGTCAAGCCGCTCGCCCCGCAACAGAAGGCGGCGGGCCTCTTCACGCGCCGCCTGGCGGTCCCTGATGCGGGCCCGGATCTCCTCTTCCACGGCCGCCTGCAAGCGGGCCAGTCGCTGGCGCAGGCGTGGCGGCAGGCCGGGGCCCGCCTGCAGGTTCTTCACCTCCCGATGCAGTTGCCGGAGCCGGGGCAGGTTCATCGTGTCCAAGCGCCCCTGTTCGGCAAGAAGCGCCCGGGCCCGCTGTCGGCGCTCGCCATGCCGGGCGCGGCGGACGGCAAGCTCCTCATCGAGACGCACAACAAGGGCTTCCAGCCGCTCCTGCCAGTGTGGCGGCAGGGCCGGTTCGGCCAGCAGGGTCACGGCTTCCCGGCGAATCTGCCGCAGCTCGCGGCCCGACAACGTCTCCGGCATGGCTGCCCGGCTCCACAGCGCCCGGGCCCGCTGCACGCGCCTGTGCCTGTCATCCGTGGTCTGGCGCCGTCTCTCGGCATGGATCGCCCGGCGCAGTGCCAGGAGGCGCTCGCGCGTTCCGGGCCGCAGGCCGGGAGCCGCGAGCAGGCGCGTGATGCGGCCTTCGATGCGGCGCAACTCGGCTGCCGGGAGGCCCCGCACATTGCCCTCGTGACGCGCCAGCAGATGCCGCGCCCTGCGCTCGGCCGGGGACGCCTGCATCGCCTGAAGGCGCTTCTCGTAAGCCGCAATGAGGGCTTGCGCATGCCGCCGATGCGCCTTCTTCAGCAGGGGAAAGCCGGCAAACTTCCTCAGGCGTTCGAGGCGCCAGCGCAGCCGCTCGGCATCCAGCGGATCATCGGCCCGCCAGCGCATCATTTCCGCCAGCGAAACCCCGTCGATGACCAGCTCGAGCCTGAAGGGCCCGGCCGTGGCCTCGGACACGTTCACCGGCAGACCTCCCGCCATGAGCCCGGCCACGGCCAGCCCCGCCAGCAGCATGCGCATCGATTGCCATTTCGTCTTCACGTTCATCCTCCCGGCCTCCGATCGGTCGTATGGTCGTGATTCTGGGAACAGGCTTCCTGTCCGATTCCTGACAAACGAGACGGCGAGGGCGAGCCCATCCCGCCTCCGCCCAAGTGTTCCCATCCGATTACATCCCTTCTCTTCCGGACAATTGCCAGCCCGCGCCTGAATGTGGGCTGAAGCGGCATGAAAGGTGCCATTCAGGAAGCCTGATCCAGAGAAGTCCGCAAAACCGGGGCCGGCAGGGGCGACGGAATTGAACCGAAGGCGCGTTTTCTGCAATGACCACTCACAACAAACGGGAGCTGCGGACATGAAGACAAGGACTGTCGGGCCGATTCTGGCGGGGGCACTGGGCGTCTCGATCCTGGCGATCGGAGGCATCACCGTGCTTCATGCGCAAGGGCCTGTGGATTGCGAGCCGGCCCGCTGGCTGGGCAAGGCAGCCGCCGGCACAAGCGACGGGCCCGGGATGGCCGTTACCGGTCCGCACCTGGCCCAGGGCGGTGCCATGATGGGCCGTGGACCGGGAATGGGGCGCGGACATGGCCCCGGCATGGGCATGGGCCGTGGCGGCATGCACCGCGGCAACGTGATCCGGCATCGTCATGTGATGATGAACGGCCTTCCGGCAGCCTATGCCAGCCTGAAGAATCCCCTGCCGGCGGATGCCGCAACCATCGCGGCCGGCCGCAGGCTCTATGAAGAGAACTGTGCTTCCTGTCATGGCAAGAGCGGCCGGGGCGACGGCGAGGCGGGCCAGGACCTGGATCCGAAGCCGGCGGACATCGCCTTCGTGATCGACAAGCCCATTGCCACGGACGGCTTTCTCATGTGGACCATTTCGGAAGGCGGCGCGGGGCTCGGGACTGCCATGCCGGCCTTCAAGGACACGCTCACCGAGACTCAGCGCTGGCAGATCATCACCTGGCTGCGCCACGGCCTCGGCCGGTAGACCGGCACCGCCAAGACGACATGCACACGGATGCGGGTCCGGCCGCCGCCGTCGGACCCGTGATCCCGTTCCCGGCCGATTTCCCCTCTTGCGCCGGAGCGGTCCCGGACAGGGCCGTGTTCTGCAGCACCAGACGGCCGGATCGGCTCCGATGACTCCTTTGCAGTTTATCCGCCATGGCGCTATATAGCCGGCAAGCGGCAGGCGCAGCCAATTGATCCGCCTGCCTTGCACCACACGGACCCGCCCGCCGGCTCATGCTGCACATCAACGATCTCACCTATCGCATCGAGGGCCGCACGCTGTTCGATCAGGCCACCGTGGCCGTGCCCGCAGGTAGCCGCGCAGGATTGGTCGGCCGCAACGGCACCGGCAAGTCCACCCTCATCCGCCTGATCCTTGGCGAGATCGCGCCGGAATCGGGCAGCATCACCATTCGCAAGGGCGCCCGCGTGGGCACCGTGGCGCAGGAGGCACCAGACGGCGAGGAAAGCCTGCTCGAGGTGGTGCTGGCTGCCGATACGGAACGAACGCGCCTGCTGCGTGAAGCCGAGGAGACGGACGATCCCGCCCGCATCGGCGAGATCCATGCGCGGCTGGCCGATATCGATGCCCATGCCGCACCGGCCCGGGCGGCGCGCATCCTCGCCGGTCTCGGCTTTTCCGAGGCACAGATCCACGGCCCCTGCAGCGCCCTTTCCGGCGGCTGGCGCATGCGCGTGGCCCTGGCCGCGGCACTCTTCGCCCAGCCGGACCTGCTGCTGCTGGACGAGCCGACCAACTATCTCGATCTCGAAGGCGTGCTCTGGCTCAAGCAGTTCCTCAGGCGCTATCCCCACACCGTGCTCATCGTCTCGCACGACCGCGACCTGCTCAACGAATCGGTCAATGCCATCATCCACCTCCATGCGGGCAAACTGGATTTCTACACGGGCAATTTCGACACCTTCATGCGCGTGAGGGCCGAGCGTCAGGCCCTGCAGATGAAGCTGCGCAGGAAGCAGGAGGAGAAGCGCCGACGCCTGGAAGCCTTCATCGCCCGATTCCGGGCCAAGGCCAGCAAGGCCCGGCAGGCGCAGAGCCGACTGAAGGCCCTGGAGCGCATGCAGGCGGTGGAGGTGGTGGTGGAGGAACGCACCGCGCCCTTCTTCTTTCCCTCCCCTGCACGTGCCCTCAATCCGCCTCTCATCCGCCTGCAGGACGTGGCCGTGGGTTACGACGGACACCCCGTGCTCTCGGGCATCGATCTGCGCATCGATCCCGACGACCGCATTGCCCTGCTGGGCGCCAACGGTCAGGGCAAGTCCACCTTCGCACGGCTCCTGGCCGGGCGGCTTGTTCCCTTGCGCGGGCACATGCGCCATCACAAGAAGATGATCGCCGGCTATTTCGCCCAGCACCAGATGGATGAACTGAAGCCCGGCTGGACGCCCTGGCGCTATTTCCGCGACCTCATGCCGGAAGCCACGGAGGCGCAGGTGCGCGCCCGTCTCGGGCAATACGGCTTCGGCGCCGACCTGGCCGACCACCGCGTGGAGACCCTCTCCGGCGGCGAGAAGGCCCGGCTGCTCCTTGCCCTTGCCGCCTTTCACGGCCCCCACATCCTGATTCTCGACGAGCCGACCAACCATCTCGACATCGAAGCCCGGCGGGCGCTCGTGGACGCCCTCAACGCCTACGAGGGCGCGGTGGTACTCATTTCACACGACCGCCAGCTCATCGAGGCCGTGGCCGAGCGCCTGTGGCTGGTGGACGACGGCACGGTCTCGCCTTTCGATGGCGATCTTGCCGACTACGAACGCCGGGTCCTGGAACGGGCTCGTGCCGTGCGCGCCACCCGCCGCAGCGAGAAGCGGCAGCGCAGGGCGAAGGCGGCAGACGCCCGGACAGCCCCTCTCGGCAGGAGCCCGGCGCCGCGTCGCCTCGGTGTCGGCCGCCTGCAGCGCGAGATTGCCCGTATCGAGAGGGAGATGGCGGCGATCGAGGAGAAGATCCGTGTCTTTGACACGGCGCTGGACGGCGGCCGCCTCTATGCCGAGGATGCCCGCAAGGCCGCGCGCTTTGCCGCGGCTCGCGACGATCTGGCCCGCCGCCTCTCCGCCCTGGAGGAGGAATGGCTTGCTCTCTCGGCGGCACTGGAAGAGGCCACGGCCATCAAGAGTTCCTGAGTCACCGGATTTGCCGTCAGGTCAGCCTTGCCCGCTTTTCCTGATGACGCCACTTCCCTCTCGTCGACGGAAGTGGAACGGGGCAAAGCGTGGCGCCTGCAGGAGAAGGCGTCCCGCCAAGTCGTTGGCCGGGATCGTGGAGCGCCTGGCCGCCTCCCTCATCCGCGTCGGGGATGCA
>CAZNLW010000115.1:0-7367 GCA_964574205.1 uncultured Rhizobiaceae bacterium
TGTGAGCGGAACGCCCAGATAGGCGGCGATGGCCTCCGCCAGCGGGCGGTTGGCATTGCCGGAAACCAGTTTCATGACCCTGGATCCACCCCACTTGACGCCAGTCTGCCGTGGGCATGCCCATTGCCGGATGTGGCAGACGGCGGTTCAGGCCCCTGCCTTCGCGCCCCTCTTAAACCAGCGAGACCACTTCCGGTCAACCGAAAAGCTCAGGGACGGGACATGGCAGCCTGCCTCCCCTGGCGAAAGCGGGCGACCAGACGAAACAGTCCCTCTGCCGCGCCCTCCGCCACGGCCGGTGCAGCCTTGCCGAAACCGGCATCCAGGCTGCCGGCAGGCACCGTGTTTTCCTGCTTGACGGTGCCCAGTTCCACCCCTTTCGGAGTCTTCACCGTCCAGATGACACGCACGCGCTGGCGGCCGTTGCGGGGCGGATCGAGCAGAACGCGGCCACGCACGAGAAGCGCATCGGGGCGTTTCGTTGCATGCACGGGCCAGCCGGCGCGGCGCAGCACCTGGCGCAGGGCCCGGGCGAGCTCCGCGTTGCCCTTTCCGGGCGCGCCGGCAACGCCGAGAACGGCCACGCTGCGGATATGCTCGCGGCCGTCTGCCTCGGAGGCCCGCGTTCGTTGGTCATCGGCTCCGGACCGTGTGCCGGCGGTGGTGCGGGCGTTTTCCCGTGCCGTTCCTGCGGTGGCGACCTTCCCGGGCTGCGGGAGTGACCTGGTGCCGGACCGGTTTGCAGGAAGTGGCGTCTTCATGGCCTGCCGCCGCTTTGAAAGGAAGGTCCCTTGTTTCCTTGCCTGGTCGGGGCCGGTATCCAACGTGGTGCGGATGGGCACGGGCAGGCCGGCCAGAAGATCGGGATCGATGTCCCTTTCGGCATCGGGCCCGGCCTGGACGAGAATGTCCGGTGGTGGCGGCAGGCCTGCTCCCTGTGTGCCGTAGCCTTGCAGGGCGAAATGGGCGGAAAGGGATTCCGCCACGGTTTCGGACATGCGCGGCAAAGCGATGTCGGCAATGCCGGCCCAGGGATCGGGTGCGCCCTCGCGGACGGGTTCGGTGCCGGCCACCTCGCGCAGGATGCGACCTTGGGCATCCTGCAGGCGGAAGACATAGGCGAGGCGGCGCGTGCCGGCCTCGTCGCGGAAGGTCTCGAAATCACCCGCGAGGCGCAATCCCTGCCTTGCCTTCGGGGACCGGGAGGGCATTGTCAGCAGAGTCAGGCCGCGCCGGCGAGCTGCCGCTGCCAGCGCCTGGACGAGAGCGTTGCGGGCGTGCTCCGGCACATCATCGCTCAGGTGCAGGACAATGGGCGGCGGGGGAGGGCGCCCCTGGCGCAGGGCCGGGTTGTTCCCCTTGCTGAACGGGCGCTCCAGGTCGCCGCAGGCGGCAAGCAGCAGGGCCAGCATGGCAGACACCAGCAGACGAGCGGCGGCTGAGGGGGCCCTCGTCATGCCGGCCGCGGGCGCCTCCGGCCAGGCCGGATCCCGTGATGCCGGTGCTGCCACGTTCATGTCCTGCCCGCCCATCTGCCCCCGTTTCCGTCTCCTGTCCGTGCGTTGTCGCCGAGCGCATCATGGACGCAACATGATGGCAGAAAGCTGGCGGCCGTAGTCCGGCTCGCCCCTGTGGGTGGCCCGGCGGTAGGAGAAGAAGAGGGTTTTCTCCTGGTAGGTGCAGCGGCCGAGAATCTCGATGTGACGGATGCCGGCGTCCCGCAGCCGATGTCCCACGTAGCCGGGCAGGTCGAAGAGCCACTTGCCAGGTCTGGGACCCGGTCGAAAGAAACGGGCATTTGCCAGGTCCTTCCGCAGGAAGCGCTCACGGAATTCAGCTCCGACCTCGTAATTCTCCTGCGTGATGACGGGGCCGATGGCGGTGCGAATGTGCCCGCGGCGGGCGCCCAGGCTCTCCATGGCGGTGAGGGTGGCCTCAAGCACGCCGGCGATCGCCCCTTTCCAGCCGGCGTGGGCGGCGGCCACGACGCGGGCGTGCGGATCGGCAAGGAGCACGGGCGTGCAGTCGGCCGTGCCCACCCCGACGAGCACGCCGGGCGTGGCGGTGGCCACGGCGTCGGCCATGGGGGGACTTTGGACCGGCCAGGGGCGCTCGGCAATGGCACAGAGGGCCGAATGCACCTGCCGGGGCGTGCACAGCGCTTCTGGCCGTGCGCCCAGGGCCCGGGCGGCACGGGCACGGTTTTCGAGAACGTTGGCGCGTGCGTCGCGCGAGCCGAGGCCGGTGTTGAGACTCGCGTAGATGCCTTTCGACACGCCGCCCTGTCGGGTGAAGAAGCCATGGACAATGCCCGGCAGGGCGGCAAGGTTCATGGCCTTGAGGTATCCTGCCATTGCTGTTCCCTCGTGAAAGGGGCCGGCACGGGGGCAGTCGCCGGGACTGCAGCCAGCACCTTGAAGAGCCGGCCCATGGCCTCGTCCGCGGCGATGCGTCGTGCGCCACGGCGCAGGATGATGCGCTGGCGGGCGGAGGCGCGGCGGCACAGCGCCTCAAGCCGCATCTCGAGCCCCAGCGCCTGCAGGAAAGCGCCCTGAGGCACGGGGCCGTAGACGGCCATGCCTTCCGTCTCGCTGATGGCCCGGGCGATGGCGGCAAAGTCCACGTGTGCCGTGAGATCGCTCTCGCCCGGGCGGAAGAAGGGCGAGACGCGGCGGTGACGGTGCACGGCCTGCAGTGTCTCGCCAGGGGCGGGTGTGGTGTGGCCGTAGTCGATCAGCAGCAGGGCACCTCCGTGATCGGCCACATGGCGGGCGAGTGCAGTGGCCAGTGCCTCGCGCTCGGGCGAGAGCTCGATGATGCTGGCCTCGGGCAGATCGCGGGCCCAGGCGGGCACGTCTTCCGGCGGCAGCAGGGAGCCATCGGCCCGGAAGCAGGGCATGCCGCCCGCATCCAGGGTGATGCGGCGTTCGCGCCAGCCCTCGCCTGTGCGCTCGTAATGATGCACGGGCAGGGCATCGAGAAACTCGTTGGCGACGATGAAGGCAGGCAGTGGGGGCAGGGTATCGATGCCGTCATGCCAGGCGAGAGGCACACCGGCAGGTTTCAGCCTCTGTTTCTGCTCTTTCCGGAGCCGGGGCGAGGCTTCTACCAGATGAATCTCCATGGCCCCGGTCAGGCCGGGCATGGCACGCATGGCGCGCAGGGCATCCTGCATGAGCAGGCCGCGGCCAGGGCCCAGCTCCACGACGGCAAAGGGCGCCGGCGCCCCCATGGCCTGCCAGCCGGCCGCGATCCAGGCGCCGATGAGTTCGCCGAAGATCTGCGAGGCCTCCGGGGCCGTGATGAAATCGCCCTCCGGCCCCAGTGGCTGGCGCGTGGTGTAGTAGCCCCATTCGGGATCGGTGAGGCAAAGTGTCATGTAGTCGGCCACGGTGATGCCGCCTTCATCACGCATGCGCTGGCGGATGCGCGCCGCCAGGGGGGTATCGGCGAGCAGGGGGGCTGTCGGCCTCCGGTTTGGGCTGTCCGTCCTGCCGACGCGGCCGGTGCGCTCAGTCGGGGAACGGGCGCTCATGCCGTGCTGTCCTCCCTGCTGCCTGCAGCCAGGGGCTGCCTCAGGGCGCGGATCACGAGCCAGAGCCCGAGGGCAAGGAGCGGAAGGGAGAGCAGCATGCCCATGGTCAGCCAGCTACCGACCAGGTAGCCGAGCTGGGCATCGGGCTCGCGGAAGAACTCGGCGATGATGCGGGCGGTAGCGTAGCCGGCACAGAAGGTGCCGCCCAGAAGCCCCGGGCGCGCCAGGGCATGGTGACGGGTGACCAGCCACCACAGAAGGATGAAGAGCACAAGCCCTTCCAGGGCGGCCTCGTAGAGCTGGCTGGGATGGCGCGGCAGGGGACCGGCGCGGGGAAAGATCATGGCCCAGGGCACGTCTGTCACGCGGCCCCACAGCTCGCCGTTGACGAAATTGGCGATGCGGCCCAGAAACAGGGCCAGCGGGGCGCCGGCGGCAGAGAGATCCAGGAGGGTGAGAACCGGCAGGCCCCGGCGCCGGGCAAAGAGCCAGGCAGCGGCGAGAAACCCGAGAAAGCCGCCGTGAAAGGACATGCCGCCCTTCCACACGGCCACGATCTCGCCCGGATTGGCCAGATAGTAGGCAGGGTTGTAGAACAGCACATAGCCCAGACGCCCACCGAGTATGACACCGAGCATGGCCCAGAGCATGAAATCGTCGAAGACGGCGGGCTCCATGGGGGGGCGAACCGGGCGCCAGATCTCGCTGCGGCGCAGCAGGCGCCTGGCCCACCACGCGGCCAGCAGCAGGCCGACAATGTAGGCCAGGGCATACCAGCGCACCTGCAGCGGGCCGATCTTCACCGCCACCGGATCGATGGCGGGAAAGGGAATGGCCAGCAGAGGGGCGGCACTTGCCTGGATGATGCTCATGGCCGGCACGTTACGCGATGCGGGCATGAGGTCAAGGGGGTGTCTTGCCTGAAGAGGACCGGGGGTCTACCCTCTGGCAAGACGGGCAAGGAGGCCGGCGAGGCGGGCCAGACGCACGCACGGCCGCGGGACAGCATTCGGAGGCATGGGAGCAATGAGCAGCCAGACCCGGTTTTTCGACGAGCTGGCCAAGGTGTTTTCCGGTGCGGCGGGGGTTGCGCAGGGGGTGCGCAAGGAGATCGATTCGCTGGTGAAGGCCCAGGTGGACCGGCTGGTTGCCGATCTCGATCTCGTTCGCCGCGAGGAGCTGGAGGTGGTGAAGGAGATGGCGAGCCGCTCGCGGCAGGAGGTCAAGGCGCTGAAGGCCAAGGTGGCGGAGCTCGAAGCGGAGATCGAGCGGCTGAGGGAGGAAGCGTGAGGCCATTTGAAAAAGCCGAAGGCTTCCGGGTGTTCCTGAAGTTCAATGCCGGCTGTTTCTTCTGCCGAATGTTCAGAACACGGCCTTGCGTTTACGAAAGGTGGATAGTAACAAGGACCGGTCAGAGTGAGGTCGCGATCAGGGGCTGGAGGGGTAATGCGTGGTCAGGGGGGATCAGGAAGGGGATGCACGATGCAACCGCGGCCATGCCCCGGGGATTTTTGCGGACGGCACGTTCTTCTTCTGCAGGGCCCGGTAGGACCTTTTTTTAGTCGGCTTGCCAGAGACCTGAAAAATGCCGGCGCGGTTGTTCACAAGATCAATTTCAATGGGGGTGACAGAGCATTCTATTCTGCCGGTGATGCTGTCGATTATACCGGGACTCTCGATCAGTGGCCGGCGTTTCTGCGGCGCTATGTCCACGACCACGAGATCGACACCATTCTCCTCTACGGGGATTGTCGGCCGGTGCATGATGTGGTCTTCGATCTCTTTCAGGACGAGGATGTCGAGATCTTCTCCTTCGAGGAAGGCTACATTCGCCCTCTTTTCGTGACCTTCGAAAGAGGGCGCGTGAATGGCCAATCCCGGCTGCCTCGGGATTCCGAATGGTATCGGCAGCAGCCTCTGTCGACCGAAGGCGGCCCCGGCGGGCGGGACCCGAACACTTTCTGGCACATGGCCTGGTGGGGGATCGGGTATCACGTATTTGCCCATCTCTATCGCCATCGCTTCCCCAATGGTCATGCGCTCTATCATCGCGGGTTGGGGCTGGAGGAGCTGTGGCCTCAGGTGCGCAGCCTGTTGCGCAAGGGGTATCATGCCCTGCGCGACTGGCCGGCCAGCAGGCGCCTGATGCAGCATGGGCATGGGCGGTATTTTTTCGTGCCGTTGCAGGTGGCAACAGATTCGCAAGTCTTCAGATACAGCCGATATGGCGATCCCCGCACCCGGACAGGGCGCATCGAGGATTTCATTCGTGACGTGATGCAGTCCTTTGCCCGGCATGCCCCGTCCGGGACGATGCTGGTTCTCAAGCATCATCCCATGGATCGGGGCTATCGCCATTACGGGCGCTTCATTCGCGAAACGGCACGGGAGATGGGCATTGCCCGTCGCGTGACCTATCTGGTCAAGAACGTGCCGACCCCGCAGCTCATCAATCATTCCCTGGGCGTGGTCGTCATCAATTCCACGGTGGGGCTGCAGGCCGTGCTGCATGGCCGGCCGGTGAAGGTGCTGGGCGAGGCCATCTACGACATGCCGGGGCTGACGGCCTCATGCGGCCTGGATGCCTTCTGGACCGAGGCGGAAAGCCATGTGCCCGATCGCGATCTCGTGCAGCGTTTCGAGCATTTTCTGAAGCGCCACTGCCTCATCCGGGGCAGCTTCTTTCGCCGATTGCCCGAATCGTCACTGCACTGTGGTCTGGTCTGGCCGGGAGAGGAGAGCGCTTCCCGTGCACAAACCCGGAAAGACGGTCAGGTGCAATACCGTGACAGCCTGAATCGGGTGGTGGTTGCACGTGATGCCGGCGGAGGGGGCAGTGCGGGGATCAGACATGTGGCCGTTTCGACAAAATTCGGCCAGACTTCCCTGCTGTGAACTCTTCTGGTCTGTTCACCGTCGTCTCTCAGCGGACGCTGATGGACGCGAGTCGCGAAGACGGCTGAGGACCGTTTGCTCAACAGGGGTTGGAGATGCATATCATGCGCAGGAGACGGGGCAGGTTTGCGGCCTGCCTCATCGGTGGGCTGATGCTGTTGCCGGCAACAGCAGCCGTGGCCGCGACCTGCGGCCAATCTGCGGCCGGTTTCGACAGATGGCTGAGGGACTTCAAGCGCGAGGCGGTGGCGGCCGGCATTCCGCGGCGGGTCGTGGAGCGGGCGCTGGGCAACGTGCGCTACAGCCGCTACGTGATCAAGCTGGACCGGAGCCAGAAATCCTTCAAGCTGTCGTTCGAGCGGTTCTGGCGGTTGCGGGTGAACAATGCCCTGATCCGCAAGGGCAAGCGGCTGATGCGCCAGCATGCCGGGCTGCTGAGGCGCATCGAGCGGCGCTATGGCGTGCCGGCACCGGTGATCGTGGCCATCTGGGGGCTGGAGACGGGATATGGCCGCAATTCGGGCAAGATGCCCGTGTTCCGTTCACTGGCCACCCTGGCTTATGACTGCCGTCGGTCGGACTTCTTCCGACATGAGCTGATGAGCGCGCTGAAGATCGTGGCACGAGGCGACATGCGCCCGGAGCAAATGCGCGGCGCCTGGGCGGGCGAGATCGGGCAGACGCAGTTTCTGGCCTCCAAGTATCTGGCCTACGCCGTGGACTTCGATGGCGACGGTCGCCGCGACCTGATCCGTTCGGTGCCCGATGTGCTGGCTTCCACGGCCAACTTCCTGCGTGCCCATGGCTGGCGACCGGGCGAGGGCTGGCAGCCAGGCACGCACAACTATACCGTCATCAAGGCATGGAATCGGGCCACGGTCTATCAGAAGACCATCGCGCGACTGGCCGACATCCTGGCAGGGCGCCGCTGAGGCTG
>CAZNLW010000116.1:0-7353 GCA_964574205.1 uncultured Rhizobiaceae bacterium
TCGTATGCATTCACACCCGCTCCGGCTATCTGTTGACGCTGAATCCCCTGCCACGTGATGGATGGGAAACGGCAGGAGCATGGCGCAGCATTCTGCAGGGCATCCGCTCGGAGCTGCAGCAATGGCTCGATCTAACCTTTCTCGTTCGCGAGGATGCCTTGCGAGAGTGCATCAGGAAGGAGGGGCTTGCCCACTTCTTCAAACCGCCGCCATCCGTTGCGGAATCACTGATGGGCTTCGGAATGCTGCGCCTGTTCGAGAAGCTGCTACCGGAGGTGGTGGGTGTGCTGATGCATTCAGCTCATGATCAGATGAAGGACGTATGGAACAGACAGGATTGGGCCATGCATCCCTTCCGTGGCCGCAGTCCGGAGCAGCTGTTGAAGCTCGTGCTCAAGGGGAAAGGCTAAGGAAGCCTGTGGAAACGTTTTCCGTGAACGAGCTGCCAGCTGCATGATGGCTGATGAAGGGAAAAACAATTCTGGTGGTATCTATATGGTATCTATGAAAAATGCGCCTTAGATGAAAGATGGCGCAACCCCTTGATTTCATGGCGCGCCGGGGAGGATTTGAACCCCCGACCCCCAGATTCGTAGTCTGGTGCTCTATCCAGCTGAGCTACCGGCGCATTCGGAAGAAACGGCCTTTCGTGCCTCACGGCCCCTGCCCGTGACGCCGCGGCCTTGCGGGCCCTTATCTAGTGCACTCCCGCGGGCTTGGCAAGCAGGTTTTTTGCGCTTCTGTCGCCTTTTTCAGGAGCTGTTCCCTGCCCTTCTGTTCCCGTCGGGGAATGCGGGGTTTCACCTGACGGCCTCTTCATCCGTCCCTTTTCCTTCAGCGGACCGGCGGGATGGTCACCAGCCGGGCGCGGCAGCGGTTCTGCTCGTTGGGACCACAGGCGCTGGGGCGACCGGTGGGGGTGAAGCACACCCTGAGCTCGCGGAACAGGGCCTGATCCCCGCGGCCGGAACACACCACGGCAAAGGATTCGCGGCGGAATCCCCTGTCGCGATTGGCACGGTAGAAGTCTTCCCGGATCTGTCGCGGCGTGCGGCGCAGGGACCGGGCCGGCGCCCGGTAGGCCGGCGGTATGGCGATCTGGCGAAAGAGCCGCTCCAGCAGAGCGAAATAGGCGCGTGGAGACAGGCCCGAACAGGTGCCGTGCTTGCGCCACTCGTGAATCACCAGCCCCCTGGAAGGCATGACGTCCAGCACCTCGCGGATGACCTCATCAGGCACGAACCGTTGTGCCTGGCGACACTCGGAAGGCCAGCCGCGGCGAAACTGCGGCCACAGGCCATGCACCACGAACCCCAGCCGCCGGCCAGGTGCACACTGCTTGCGGTCGCGCCGGGCATTGCGGGGATCGGCACAATAGGCAGGCGACCAGGACAGCGACAGGACATAATAGTCGAACAGGCCCGGACGTTCGCCCTTCGCCGATGCCGCTCCAGTCAGCGCGAAGGTGGCCAGTGCGGCGGCCACCAGCAGTGCCATGCAGGCCAGCCAGTGACGCCAGGCCTCATCGATGCGCGCCGCGTGCCCGGGCAGAGGCCGGCCAGGCCGGGGGGCATGTGTCGCGTCATCCCGTGTGGCGTCACTCACTGCGTTTCTGACGGCGCGTGTCCTCATGTCCCTGCTCATTTCCCGTCGCTCCCGATCACGGCCCTGTCGATCCTGTTCCCTTTCCATCACCGCTCATTCGGCACGTCCGTTCCTGCGTTCATAGACACAGAGGGTATAGTCGCACGAGTCTCCTTCCCCAGCCGGATGATATTCGCGCGAGACCTCCTTCCAGATGTCCGGCTCGGGCTCGGCAAAGGTGGTGTCGCCCTCGGCCTCCATGTGCACGCGCGTGAGATAGATGCGCCGGGCCTGCGGCCGGAGCTTCTCGAAGATCTGTCTACCGCCGATGACCATGATCTCGTCCACGCCCCGCTTGCGGGCCAGGCGTTCGCCCAGGGCCACCGCTTCCTCGAAGGAATTGACGGTGAACACCTCCGGATCGTCCATGATCTTGCCGCGGGTGAGCACGATGTTGTCGCGTCCCGGCAGGGCGCGGCCGATGCTCTCGAAGGTCTTGCGCCCCATGATGACCGGATGCCCCATGGTGAGCCGCCTGAAGTGCCGAAGCTCTGACGGCAGGTGCCAGGGCAGCTCGTTGAGCCGGCCGATGACACCGTTTTCCGCCATGGCCACCACCAGCGCGATCGCGGGATCCCCCCCTGTCATGGTCGTCTCCTCCCTCTCTTCGCTCCCGGACCCGATCATTCTCTTGTCAGGTTGTCATGATTGTCGTGGCCCAGTCCTCAGAATCCCGTCCATGGTGCCGGCAAGGCCGATTGCCCTTATCTCAACCGGCAGTCCAGGGAGAGACAGTCTAGCAGATCCCGTGTGCGCATGGACAGGGCCGGGCAAGCCACAGATCCGCCTGACAAGACGGAGAGACAGAGGAGGCAGCCGGCCCGGGCGCATAAGACGGCTTTCAGAATGTCCAGGATGCCGACTGCCCCTTCATGCCCGTGGTTGCCGGTCGCTCAGTTTCCCTTGCGACGCCGCTTCTCCTCGGCCTCCAGCTCCTCCATGGAGGCCTCGGGGCGGGTGGTGCAGAACCATCTCGACGGGGCCTTGGCCACGCCCTTCACCGCCTCGATGGCAAATCGCCGGCGTTCCTCGCAGGCCGCCAGGGAGGGATAGGCGCGCGGCGACCAGCCGGCCGGCTTCACGTCCTTGCCGTGCACCCACTGGCCATTGAGCAGGATGAAGACGACAAGCCAGTACTTCATGCCCTTGATGCCCCTGATGCCCTTGTCTGTTCCTGATGGCTTGCAGCGGGATCCGGGCGGTCTTCCTGCCGCTCGGGCCTGGCCACAAGGCCGGACAGGGACAATGGCGCACTGTCGCCACCTTGTCCAGCCCCGGCGTGGCTGGTGTGCTCAGACGGCCACGGGAGCCTTGATGTGCGGATGCGGATCATAGCCGACGATGCGGAAGTCCTCGTAGCGGAAATCGTCGATGTCCTTCACCTTGCGCACGATTTCCAGCCGTGGCAGGGGGCGGGGCGCACGGGCGAGCTGGGTGCGGGCCTGTTCCAGATGGTTGAGATAGAGATGCGCATCGCCCAGGGTGTGGATGAACTCCCCCGGCTCCAGCCCCGTGACATGGGCGATCATGTGGGTGAGCAGGGCATAGGAGGCAATGTTGAAGGGCACACCCAGGAAGACGTCGGCCGAGCGCTGATAGAGCTGGCAGGAGAGGCGCCCCTTCGCCACATAGAACTGAAACAGCAGATGGCAGGGCGGCAGCGCCATCTGCGGCACCTCGGCCACGTTCCAGGCCGAGACGACAAGGCGGCGGGAATCGGGATTGGTGCGGATCTCCCCGATGACTTGCGCGATCTGGTCGATGGTCCCCCCGTCACATGTGGGCCAGGCGCGCCATTGACGACCGTAAATGGGGCCGAGGTCGCCGCTTTCGTCCGCCCATTCGTCCCAGATGGTCACACCGTGGGCATTCAGCCAGCGGATGTTGGTGTCGCCACGGAGAAACCAGAGCAGCTCGTGGATGATGGAGCGGATGTGCAGCTTCTTGGTGGTGGGCAGGGGAAAGCCCTGGGCCAGATCGAAACGCATCTGGTGGCCGAAGACGCTCAATGTGCCCACGCCCGTGCGATCCTCCTTGCGCACGCCTTCCTCGAGCACGCGCCGCATCAGGTCGAGATACTGCCGCATGGCCGCTCTGCCACCTCCCTTTCGACTCTCCCCCATCCCGCCGGGGCTGCCGTCGCATGCCCGGCCTCGCCTACCCGCCTGCCGCGGGGACGGGGGCTTGTGCCGGCACGGAAAAGGGAAGCGCGGCGGCGCTTCCCTCCCAAGCCATACGCAGATCGGACTGTCAATGATCCTGCGCTGTCAACGGATCCGCATGGGCTGGGGATCCGGCCAGCCCTGCCGCGGCCTGCCCCTGCCGGGCCCGTCTTCAGACCAGCTTGTCCAGCGTGCCGCTCTCCCGGGCCACGAGATAGTAGAAGGTGACGCGGTGCTTGTTGCGCTCGCCCTTCATGATCTCGCAGACCTTCTTCACCACCTCGGCTGCCCTGGCCTCATCCAGCCCCAGCTTCTTGGTGCAGAACCCCTCGCGCACACGCGCCAGCTCCTTGTCATCGGAGCAGGAAACGAGCGAGGCATCCCGCGAGCGCAGCGCAATGCCCAGATACTTGACGATGGTCTCGACGGCCTTCTCGTTCGGATTGGGCTCGTACGTCTTCAGGTTGTCGAGATACTGGGAGATGTCAGCCATGGATGACCCCCTTCAGGCTGCTAGGGGCGTGGCCCCGCAATGGAAGTGAAAAAACTTGCCCCCGCCAGACACACAGGGACCCGCGCGTAAATGTATCATGCCCCCTTCTTCCCGCAAGGGGCCTTGTGGAAAATGCACGCCGCCCTCTGGAAGCGGGCGGGCTCCCTTCCCATCTGAAAGGCGGACGGAGACGGAGGACTGCGAACGCAGACAAGAGCAAGGGAGGTTCAGGCCATGCGCATCTATTCGCGGATGTTCGCCTATGGCGCCTCGATTCCGCAGAAGTATACCTGCGAGGGCGAGGACATCTCGCCACCGCTGATCTGGGAGGCGGTGCCGGCGGAAGCGAAGACGCTGGCGCTGATCGTGGAGGATCCGGATGCGCCGGATCCGGAAAACCCGCAGCGAATCTGGTCGCACTGGGTGGTGCACAACATCCCGGCGCACACCTGCTTCCTGCCCGGCAAGAACCAGGGCTGCGGCCTGCCGGAGGGGGCCAGCGGCAGCCAGATGCCGGATGGTGCCGTGGAAGGCTACAATGACTGGGAGAAGATCGGCTGGGGCGGCCCGTGTCCGCCCATCGGCCGGCATCGCTACTATTTCCGCCTCTATGCGCTGGATACGGACCTGCCGGCCAATCCCATGACCCGCGAGGAGCTGCTTGCGGCCATGGAGGGTCACATCATCGATCGTGCGGAGCACATGGGCACCTATCGCAAGACGCAGGAAAAGAAGGAAGCCGCCGAATGACGTCTTCCTTCATGCCTTGCCAAATCCGGGCCGCCCCAAAGGGGCGCCCGGTGTTCCGCAGGCGGGAAACCGGCTTCCCGCCTTTCATGCCGGCGGGCAGACGCCTGATCGCCCCTACAGCCCCTCCGTGGGGATATTCAGCACATGTCCGCAGTGCTTGCAGTGGCTGGCGTCGGAATCGTGTTCCAGCAGGCCGCACTGGGGACATCTGTGGCGCACCCTGGGCGGGCGGAAGATGGCCTGGGCCAGACGCAGGAAGAGAGCGGCGCCAAAGACCATGATGCCGACGGCGAGCAGGCGGCCGCCGGTACCGGTGAGCACGATATCGCCGAAGCCGGTGGTGGTGAGCGTGGTGACGGTGAAGTAGAGTGCATCGATGTAGTTGGCGATGGCCGGGTTGACGGGGGCCTGCAACGTGTAGACCAGGGCCGAGACCACGAAGACGAAGACCAGCAGGTTGGTGGCGGCGATGATGATGTGCTCGTTGCGGCGAAACACGGGCGAAAGCTCGCGCAGGTCATTGAGCACATGATAGCTGCGCACCAGCCGAAGCGCACGCAGGATGCGCAGATAGGCCAGATTCTCGAAGACGAAGGTGCCGGCCAGCGAGACGATGACCACGATATCGGCCAGCGTCGGCAGCTGGCGGAGAAACGCCCAGCGGTTCTCGGCAATCCACAGGCGGGCCGCGAAATCCACGGCAATGAGGGCGGCAAAGACGAAATCGGCCACGCGCATCCAGGGCGCCTCGTGGATGAAGGAAACCACCAGGAAATAGCCGATGGTGAGCAGGTCGAAGGCAATGAGGCCATAGCGGAACATCCTGGCGCGCCGCGAGCGCCCGGTGTAGAGCAGCCTCACTTCCCGGTGCAGGGTGCCCAGCCGGCCTGATTCCGCCTTCCGCCGCCGAGAGCGCGGGGTCGTCGTCTTTCCGACCTTGCCCCTTTTCGTGGTTCTGCCGCTCGCGCCGCCTCCGCGCGCCTTGCCAGCGGACCCGGATCTGCCGTTGTCGCCTGTCGTCGTGCGTGCGGCCCTGCCGGCCCCTTTTTCCCCGGGCTTCTTTTCTCTGCCCGCCTTCCCTGCTCTGGCGGCCTTGCGGCCTGGGGATGCCGATGATGCCAGTCTTTTCTCTGCCATGACCTCCTCGGGCACCTGTTTCTCCATGTTGCCGATTCCGGACTTGTCTGACGTTCCGGCCCGTGGATGCGCACCTGTGGCTACACGATGGAAGAATTTTTTCCTCCCCCCCTTCAAATGGGGGCCGGAATGGATTATATTCGATTTGCTCGCGCAAGCGGGCTATGGCGATAAACGGCTGTCGGAATACCCTCCCCGGACCCGGGGGCAGTACCCGGCGCCTCCACCATATGTGTCACCCCGGTTGTTGCCCTGGTGGCGGGGTTGTGGATGGCACATCTGATGGGGGCGAAACAGTTTCGACGGGGAGGGGAAAGGACAGCCTTTCGCCCGGTATGGTACCGCCGTCAACGGGCCATCCCAATAGTTGCCAACGACAACTATGCTCCGGTGGCTGTCGCTGCGTAAGGGCAGCGCCAGTGCCGAAAGTTGAAGTCCCGGACGCAAGAGCCCGTCCGGGCGGGGTTTCGGGAGGGCACCTGGCAACAGAAGCCCTCCCTTTTCGTTTGTGCCACGATTGCCAAGGCGCTGTCGGAGCGCGGGACATCTTGCGACAGACCCCCCTCCCTTTCCGTTGGTCCCGGCCTGCTCGCGATGACACGATCGGACGGCGGTGCCGGCATCTTCTTCTCCGATCCGCTCCCGTTCCCGCACAACGGGAAGGTCTTCGTCATTCGGCCTGACTCCCAATCCGGCACGGACAATACCTCCTGCCGCACTGGCACCAGAAGGAACACGCCTGTCACGCACGTGACCGGCCAGCGCATTTCCCTGCCCTGCCGATGGGGATGATGGCCTTCCCTTCTTCCCTCCTTGTGTGCAAGGGGCCCGGCGGCCTTGCCTTGGCGCCGATTTGTCGCCATAGGTGCAGGCAAGGGCTTGCAGGTTTCCGCGAGGGCATGGCGAGGCCGTCGATGACCATCTCCAACACGATTCCGATCACCCCGGAGCTGATTGCCGAACACGGGCTGACAGACGAAGAATACCAGAAGATCCTCGAGCTCATCGGTCGCGAGCCGACATTGACCGAGCTCGGGATCTTCTCGGCCATGTGGAACGAGCACTGTTCCTACAAGTCGTCGAAGAAGTGGCTGCGCACCCTGCCGACGACAGCGCCGTGGGTCATCCAGGGGCCGGGGGAGAACGCCGGCGTCATCGACATCGGCG
>CAZNLW010000117.1:0-7331 GCA_964574205.1 uncultured Rhizobiaceae bacterium
GCAAAATGACAAATCGTTGCAGTGGAAGCTGTCAGGTTATCCAGGACAGCCCCAAGATGTTTCCAAATGCTGTTACACAGGTCAGAACGCTCTGGCAACGCCTGCCAGGTGAATGTTGTGCGCCGCAAAATCTTGCAACGATTCGGGCAGCAAACGGTCATCGTTCGCATTGCGGCCCCGGCAGGGCAGGTCTTGGCAAAACAGTTTGACCGCTCGCGCTCAATCCTGTGCTGTCATGTGTCTTCATCCTGGAGGTCATCTCCTTGCATGGAGATCTCGGTTGGCACTCGATGAAATCACTGCTTCTTTCCTGAAAATCCTTCCCTTGACCGGTGCCTTTCGGCCAGATGAGCCCGTGGGGCTCGCATGCCCCAACATGCTGCTTCATTCATCGCGTATACCTACTGGGTATATGCGTTTTTTATGTGTTTCCCGTCAGTAGCGCCGGAGAAGTCCCACCAGCTTGCCCTGGATCTTGACCCTGTCCGGTCCAAAGATCCGGGTTTCGTAATTGGGATTGGCTGCCTCCAGTGCGATGGAGCCGCCCTTGCGGCGCAGACGCTTGAGCGTGGCTTCCTCGTTGTCCACCAGCGCCACCACGATGTCTCCATTCTGTGCGCTTTCCGTGCGCTTGATGATGACCGTATCGCCATCCAGAATGCCGGCCTCGATCATCGAATCGCCTTTCACCTCCAGTGCGAAGTATTCGCCTGGTCCCAGCATCTCCGTGGGCACCATCACATCGTGGGTATGATCCTGGATGGCCTCTATGGGGACGCCCGCGGCAATCCGACCCATCACCGGTACATTGACGGCAGCCGTCGATTCCACCGACTCGCGATCGGGCGTTTCCTCTGTGTTTGAGGGCGCCTTGCCCAGATCGCCTTCGATGACGGACGGGTGAAAGCCGCGGACTCTCCCCGGCGCAAACTGGCTGGGTGGCGGCACGATGCTGTCCGGCAATCGTATGATCTCGATGGCTCGCGCCCTGTGAGGCAGGCGGCGAATGAATCCGCGCTCCTCCAAGGCGCGTACCAGTCTGTGAACGCCGGACTTGGACTTGAGCCCCAGGGCATCGCGCATTTCGTCGAACGAAGGTGGAATGCCCGTTTCGCGCAAACGCTGATGGATGAACATGAGCAGTTCGTGCTGCTTGGCCGTCAGCATGGCCGTCTCCCTGAATTTTACAGTTGATTCGCAAGCTCAGGTTACATGTTCGAACATTGTTCGGCAAGTGTTTGTATCGCGCCGTGGCCATTCCATCAACCATCTTGACAAATTACCGTTCCGGTATTAGAACAACAAGAGAACAAAAGGGTTGTTGATACATGTGGACAGCGTAATCCCTGTCGTGACGGGCATGGCTGACGCATATAGAGTCACCCGGTCCGTTCAGGGCTGCAGGGCATTGGTTTCTGAAACAGGAAGGGCATCATGGCCGGCTCCGTCAACAAGGTCATTCTCATCGGCAATCTGGGCGCAGATCCGGAGGTGCGGCACACGCAGGACGGCCGCCCGGTGGTCAGTCTGCGCGTTGCCACCTCGGAAACGTGGCGTGATCGCAGCACGGGCGAGCGCCGAGAACGCACCGAATGGCACCGCGTGGTGATCTTCAACGAGGGGCTGGCCCGCGTGGCCGAGCAGTATCTGCGCAAGGGCTCGAAGGTCTACATCGAAGGCCAGCTGCAGACCCGCAAGTGGACGGGCCAGGACGGTGTCGAGCGTTATACCACGGAAGTGGTCCTGCAAGGATTCAACTGCGCACTCACCATGCTGGACAGCCGCGGCGCTGGCCAGGCCGGTGCAGGATATGGTGCGCGCATGCCCGCGGCAGCAGTAGGAGCCGGGGTGGCCGCCGGGCTTCCCGATGGCATGAACCCGCCGGCGGACATGGGCGGCATGACAGACGTGGGCGGCACGGATGCACCCGTTTCCTTTCCGGCCAGCCAACCAGCCGGCTCGTCGCAGGATTTCTCCAAGGATCTGGATGACGAGGTGCCTTTCTGAAGGCATTCGCAGCCGACGGGAGATCTCTCCCGTGGGGGCGGGGCGATCCCGTTGACGGAGTGATGGCGTGCCGGGAGGTTGTCCACGTTCGACATCTTCTTCACTCGCCAGAAGTCGCGGTCCCGTGGCGAGAGCGTCTGAACATATGATTCGGGTCGAACGGGCCGGGAAGCGAACAGGGCCGTCGTGGGGTGCCCCCTGATTTCATCTGCAGGGGAAGTGGCATCCTGGCGCCTGCGAAAGCGGAACAGGGCGGGGAACTGACAGTCGGGTTTCTTGTCCCATGCCGGTTCATGGCAAGGGCACATGGAGCGTGACAAGCGTCTGTTTTCTGGAAGCGCGTGATTGATCCCTGCCAGTCAAGGGCACTCGGAAAGAACGACAGAGGCGTGCCCATGATGCTTGCCGGAAGACCCAGACAAAGGCGCACAAGACCTTGCAGACGAGACGGGATGGGTGACCGGGGCCGTCTCGTGATCCGTTGACTGTGTCATTGGCCGTGACAGGGGCTCCAATTGACTGCTCGCGGGCGTGGGGGCATGTTTCATGAATGGCCTGCCAACCTGCTCTGGCCTATTGCAGTTTCTCGCGTCTGCCCCTGAAGGTGCATTGCAGACACGTCGGCCCATCATTCGCGGCGCCGACGACGGCCTCGGCGTTCGCCGCGACGGCCACGGGAACCGTGGCCATGAGCGCAGGCGTGGCCACCGCCGACACCCTGCTGTTGGGTGAGGGGGCCCAGTCGGCTCACAATCTCATCGACCGTCGGTCTCGTCCCGGGCGTGTAATCCTGCAGTGCCTCGGCCATGGCCTTCACGTGGTCGAACGTGTTGCCGCAGCAGCCGCCAATGATACGCGCGCCGGCGTCCCGGGCCATGCGCGCATAGTCGCCGGCCATTTCCACCGTGCCGGAATAGTGGATCTCGCCATCCACGAATTCCGGCACGCCGGCATTGGCCTTGGCCACCACAACAGCATCGGGGGCTGCAGCCGTCATCTCCAGGATTCCTGCCAGCAGATCTGGCGCTCCCGTCCCGCAATTGGAACCGAAGGCCGCAAGCTCGAGTTCACCAGCCAGCCGCGCCAGATCCGCAGGCGCTATGCCCATCATGGTGCGGCCTGCGGTATCAAAGCTCATGGTCACCACCACCGGCAGATCCGGCGCCACTTCGCGCGCGGCCTGCACAGCGGCCCGCACTTCCTCCTCCGCCGACATGGTCTCGATCCACACCACATCGATGCCGCCCTCCACCAGCGCCGCAATCTGCTCGCGAAAGGCCGCCACGCCCTCGTCGAAGGGCAGGGGGCCTGCCGGTTCGAAGATCTCGCCTGTCGGCCCCACAGAACCGGCCACCACCACGGGGCGCCCTGCAGCTGCCGCCACCTCGCCGGCCAGCCGCGCGGCCTTCTCGTTGAGTTCCGGCACGCGGGCTTCCGCGTCGTGCAGTTTCAGCCGGTGCCGGTTGCAGCCGAAGGTATTGGTGAGAATGATGTCCGAGCCCGCCTCCACGAAGCCCTGATGCAGCGCGCGAATGTTTTCCGGTTTTTCTGTGGTCCAGAATTCCGGCGGTTCGCCCGAGGTCAGCCCCATGGCAAAGAGGTTGGTGCCCGTGGCTCCGTCCGCCAGCAGGTATGCGCGCGAATCCAGCATCTCGGCAAAGGAGGTGCGTGCCATGCCAGGATCTCCCATGATTATAGTCCGTGGCCTTTCCGGCCCCGTTTCGTCTGACGTTCCTTATTCCACAGCTGCTTCGGGACATAAAGATCCTTTTATGTCCAGATTGCTTCTCCCGAATCGCGAACATTCCGCCACCCGGCCGAAAGGTCCATTGAACCCCGCCGTTCTCCGGGCCTACCTATGAAGGCAGCACCTGCGCCACACCACGCAGCAGACAGGGTAGAACAAGAGAGAGGACGGCCATGCTCATCGGCGTGCCGAAGGAGATCAAGACCCACGAGTATCGCGTCGGCATGACGCCAGCCAGTGTTCGCGAGGCCGTGCACCATGGTCACGAGGTGCTGGTGGAGACCGGCGCTGGCACCGGCATCGGCGCCATGGACGAGGATTACCGTGCTGCCGGCGCCCGCATCGCCCGCGATGCCCGTGAAGCCTTCGAGACGGCCGAAATGATCGTCAAGGTCAAGGAGCCACAGGCGCAGGAGCGGGCCATGCTCCGCAAAGGGCAGATTCTCTTCACCTATCTGCACCTGGCTCCCGATCCGGAGCAGACACGGGACCTGATGAAGTCCGGTGCCGTCTGCATCGCCTACGAGACGGTCACCGGCCCGGACGGATCCCTGCCCTTGCTTGCGCCCATGTCGCAGGTGGCCGGCCGCATGTCGGTGCAGGCGGCAGCCCATTGTCTGGAGAAGGAACAGGGAGGCATGGGGGTGTTGCTGGGCGGTGTGCCGGGCGTGCGGCCCGCCCGGGTGTGCATCCTCGGCGGGGGCATCGTCGGCGAAAACGCCGCGGCCATGGCCATCGGCCTCGGAGCGGACGTGGTGATCATCGAAAAGTCCGTTCCGCGCATGCAGGCATTGCACCGCATCTTCGGCCATGCCGTGAACACGGTCTACTCCACGCGTCTTGCCATCGAGGAGGAGGTGCTGGCGGCCGATGTGGTCATCTGTGGTGTGCTGGTGCCGGGTGCGGCCACGCCCAAGCTCATCACGCGCGATCTCGTGCGCCGCATGAAGACGGGGGCGGTAATCGTGGATGTGGCCATCGACCAGGGTGGCTGTGCGGAAACCTCCATGCCCACCACGCATTCCGATCCCACCTACATCGTGGATGGCGTGGTGCACTACTGTGTGGCCAACATGCCGGGCGCGGTGGCCCGCACGTCCACCCATGCCCTGAACAACGCCACCTTGCCCTACATCCTGGCCATCGCCGACAAGGGCTGGCAACAGGCCATGGCCGAGGACGCGCATCTGCTTCATGGCCTCAATGTCGCCTTCGGCAAGGTCACCCACGAGGCCGTGGCCCGCTCGCTGGACCTGCCCTACACGGATCCGCACGTCTTCATCGCCTGAGGGGGCCTGCCGCTGCAGGCGGGGCATTTTCACGCGAACGGCCTTGTCCTGTCCGGCAGGGAGGTCTCCTCGTCGACCGGCACGCCTGCCAGCATCAGGCGCTGGCGCAGTGTATCCACATCCACCGGACAGATCAGGCAGTCGCGCGCGCCGGCCAGCAGCATGCGCACGCCAGCACGCGCATCATGCCGCGACAGGCAGCCGATGACGGTTCGCTCTCCGGCTTTCGGCAGTCTCGTGAAACGCGCCACCAGCGCGGCCGCATCTGCCCCTGCATCTGTCTGCCGGTCATGGGCATCGGTCTGGCCGGCCGCCTCCGCATGCACGAACACCAGCGTGGGCAGCTCGCGCCAGCAGGTCCTGAGCGCGGCTTCCGTATCCGCCTCGCCCTGCACGGCAAAGCCCAGGGCCTCGAGCCTAGACATCAGGGCCTGTCGTCTTGCCGCAACCGGATCCAGCACCAGTGCCAGACCCGGCCGTCGTGCCTGAGCCCGACCATCGTGGGCCGCGGTTGCCGCCGCCTCGGCTGCCGCCAGTCTCTGTCCTTGTCTGTTCGCCCTGGGCATGTTGCACTCTCCGAAGATGCCGACGGCCAAGCCCCCGTTGCAGGCACATCGCAGGCCAGGATGGTTAACAAATGGTTAAGACGGAACATGTCGTGAACGGTAAACAAAAATTCGCTTTTATCTCAGTGTGATATGCATAACTTTCCAGAGGTTTTCCACATTTTTGACGGCCTGTTCCTGTGGAAAACATGCGCAGGCCTGCCCAAAGCGGTTGTTGATTCGTTCTTGAAGCTGCCGGATCCGGCCCTGACAGGTCGCCGCCCTGGCCAAGGTCCGGGAAAGACGCTATCACCTCCGTATCGCAAGCCGGCTTTGCCGCACGAGGGACATCAGGACCATGGCCGGGCTGTGGTATGAGGATCTGGAGCCGGGGCGTGTCTTTGCGCATCCCATATCGCGCACCCTCACCGAGAGCGACAATGTGCTCTTCTGCTGCCTCACCCACAACCCGCAGCCGCTGCATCTCGATCGCGAATTCGCTGCCCGGACGGAATTCGGCCAGCCTCTGGTGAATTCCCTGCTCACCCTTTCCCTGATGGTGGGCGTGGCCGTGAACGACATCACGACGGGCACCACGGTGGCCAACCTGGGATTTTCGGCAGTGCGTTTTCCTGCCCCCGTGTTTCATGGCGATACCCTGCGCTTCGAGACCGAGGTGGCCAATCGCCGCATCAGCCGTTCCCGTCCCTGGGCAGGGATTGTGGAGCTCATTCACCGTGCCTATAACCAGCACGGCACCCTGGTGGCCGAATGCCGGCGGCAGGTGATGATCCGTCGCCGCCCGCAGCAGCCGAAAGGGCCGAAAGAATAGGGAGACTGGGATCACATGCGCTCGCTGCTTTTCGTTCCCGCCGATGATCCGGAGAAGATCGATGCCGCCCTGGCCTGTGGGGCCGATGCCGTCATACTCGATCTCGAGGATTCGGTTGCCTACGAGAACAAGGCCCGCGCCCGCGAGATCGTGCGCGAGCTGCTGCGCAGCGGGAGAGACGAGAGCGGACCGGAGATCATCGTCCGCATCAATGCCCTGGACGAGGCGGAGTTCAATGCCGACATGGTGGCCCTGCTCGACAATCCGCCGGAGGCTTTCATGCTGCCCAAGGCAGAGGGCGCCGGCTGCCTTGACCGCATGGCCCGCCATGCCGGCCCCGTGCCGGTGATCGCCATTGCCGCGGAAACACCCCGCGGTGTGCTCACGTTGCCATCCTTCGCCGAGAAGGTGCCGGCCAATCTCATGGCGCTCACCTGGGGGGCGGAGGATCTTTCCGCCCGTCTCGGTGCCGCCACCAACCGCGACGAATACGGCTATCTCACCGATCCCTATCGCCTCGCCCGTTCGCTGTGCCTGTTCACGGCGCGCGCCGCCAACGTGGATCCCATCGACACCGTCTTCGTGCGCTACACGGACAGCGAGGCCCTGGCCCAGGAATGCGCCGCCGCCTTTCGTGACGGCTTTACCGGCAAGCTGGCCATCCACCCCGACCAGGTGCCCATCATCAACGCCGCCTTCACCCCCACCCAGGAACAGGTGGACAAGGCCCGTGCCATTGTCGAGGCCTTCGAGAGCAAGCCGGGCGCCGGCGTGGTCTCGGTCAACGGCCGCATGTACGACCGGCCGCATCTCATCCGCTCCCGCCGTCTGCTGCGCAAGGCGGAACGTTACGGCATCATCCGCACCGAGGCCTGAGACCAGAGCGAGGGGCGATCTGCAGCAAACACGGA
>CAZNLW010000118.1:0-7303 GCA_964574205.1 uncultured Rhizobiaceae bacterium
TTGCATGTGTTAGGCCTGCCGCCAGCGTTCGTTCTGAGCCAGGATCAAACTCTCAGGTTTGAAACCTTTGGCTCGTACCATGCCTTGCCTTTCGGCACACTCCTTGCGGAGTGCGGCATGCGTACGGTCGCTGCGCGATTGACGGGTGACCTCAAGAGTGCTGCTTCTGCGCTTCGCACACTGGCTATGCGCATGTGCGCACATCTTTCGGTCATCCGAAACGCGAGCGTCAGCATCCGGTTTCCTCACAGGACACTGCCGCCTGCGTTTCTCTTTCTTTCCCCTACGATGTCAAAGAGCCGTCGGATCTCTTGGCAGCCGCGCCTGGCCGCCGCATTTCTGACCCTGTTTCGCAAGCGTCCTTCTATATGGGACGCTTGCACAGGCTGTCAAGACTTTTTTCAGATCTCTCGGGCGACCCGCCCTGGCGTCGAGCGACCTCAGTCACCCCGGACGCCATCTCCGCGATCGCCCGATCGCGGCGGCTTATATGATCGATCCGCCGCAGCCTGTCAAGTAGGAATTTTATCCTTTTTGCCGCTGGGCAGATCAGGGAGCAATGCCACCCTGCAGCCAACACCACTCGACCGCCCTGCGCACTTCCGCTGCCACCAACAGCACACCACAGGTGCAGCAGGTGACCGCGGTCCCGTACACGCTGCGGACACCTCTCACCACTGCCGCCGCGAAACACACTGTCAAGGAACTCGGGCTTTCACCCAAAAGCAAAACCCCTCCCCGCTTTTTCCAGCACGGGATGGGATTGTTGGCTGAGGTCATGCCCTTGGCAAGACACTCGCGGATCGACAACCAGTTGCCAGAGCCCCTGGCAGACGCCTCGTCCGCGAGGTGCGAGCTATATATGCGTGGCCGTTTCGGGATGTCAACACCCTTCTCGTTTTTTTGCCAGCTCCGGCAGCCTGCCGCATCCGCGCATGCCAGGCCGACGCCGCCGCTCGACATGCATCGCCGATGCACACGCCGCAATATCCACCCGAAATGCCGGTGATGCCCAAATGACACAGCCCGCGCTTCCGGCGCAGTTTGTTAACCCTTTCCTAACCAATCATGTTCATGATGACTCTTGACGCCCTCTGGCCGCCTTGCCACATTGCAGGGTGAGAGGTGCCGCCCCGCACCACATGGGGGGTGCACCGGCACCAATCGTCGGGGGGCAAGGGGATCCGCCAGCGTCGTGAACAGGGCATTGCGCCCGGATCCCGCAACGGGTGGAAACGGCCGGGCATGTCACACCTGCCAGCCATTTCCGCCATCTTTTGATCACAAACAAGCCCTAGTCTTCCCGTTAGGGAGGGCTTCCTGGAAATGCTGAGCATGCCGGAGTGCATCCGGCCCTGCCGCGTCGACAGGTCAGTTCCTGAGGGGATGCCACCAATGGGTTTTTCAGGTTTCCGTTCCGCTTGCCACGCTGGGAGGAAGCGCAGCAGATCCACGAAATCCCGCAGGCAAGGGGCATCCTTCTTCTCATCCTTCTTCTCGCGCAAGATCTTCTCCCCCGCTTCCTCCGACATCGACAAATTCGCCGGTGATGAGGGCCAGGATCCCCTGAATTTCTTTGCCGAATCGGCTTCCACGGCACATGTCGGCAAGCGCACGCTACTGTTGGCGGGAGGGGCCGGCCTGCTTACGGGGCTGACGGCCGTGACCCTTTTCGTGGTGGCGATGGAAGGGCGCAGCACGGCTGCCATACGCGCTGACGCCGGCCTGGACAATTTCGGCTGGCAGCGCCCCGTGATCACCGGCAAGGCGGATCTCGAGGCCAGCATTTCCCAGGCCAGCGTGCTCGGCACCTCGCTCGTGATGCCGGTCCTGGAAGCCAGACTGTCCGGCAGCCCTGACGACACAACTGCCGACGAGGCGGTCAAGACCGAAGCAGCGGCTCTTGCCACCAACGCCGCCCTTCCTGTCGATTCGCCCACCACACTGGTGACCCGTTTCGCTTCTCTGTCCCCGGAGGAGGCCATCGTGCGCCCCGCGCCGGCACCGCGGATTCTCGAGGGCTCGCTCTACGTGGCACCCGAGGCGCCGGCCATCGGCGACAACGTCACCGTCATTCGCAAGCAGCCGCCGGCCGAACCGGTGGACAAGGCTTTCATCCTGCGCGAGGGGGATTCGCTCGTTGGTCGCCTCATGGAAATGGGCATTTCCGAACGGGTGGCCCGCTCGCTGGTGGCAGCCCTGGAACCTGTCTATCCGCAAAAGCTCCTGAAACCGGGAACACGCATTGCCGTCACGCTCGATTCGCAGCAGGATTTCTACGGCGCGGATGTCACCTATCCGGTCTATCTCTCGTTCATGCCGCGGCCTGGCGAGGAAGTGATCGTCGAGGCCGACGAGGATGGAAACTTCGTCGCCCGCAGCGTCAGGAAGAACCTCGCCAAGAACCAGGAGACGGAAAAGAAGGCGCCGTCCATGGTGCGCGCCCGCGGCGTGATCACCTCCACCCTCTATGCTGCTGCGCGCGACAAGGGGGTGCCGCCCTACATCATCAGCCAGATGCTCAGGGCCTTCGCCTACGACGTGGACCTCCAGCGCGAGGTTTCCAAGGGCGACACCTTCGAGGTGCTCTACGGCACGCCCAGGTCCGGTTCGTCCAGGCGGCGCATGGTGCTCTACTATGCATCGCTGACGCTGCGTGGCAAGAAGCACGAGATCTTCCGTTTCACACCGCCAGGCAGCCGCACGGCCGCCTACTTTGACCACAAGGGCCGTTCGGTGAAGAAGGGGCTGATGCGCACGCCCATCTCCGGGGCCCGGATCACTTCTGGCTTTGGCATGCGTCGCCATCCCATCCTCGGCTATACCAAGCTGCACACCGGAGTGGACTTTGCGGCCCCGCGCGGCACGCCCATCCGGGCCGCCGGTGATGGCGTGGTCATTCATGCCGGCTGGAAGGGGGGCTATGGCCGCACGGTCATGATCCGCCACGAAAACGGCTATGTCACACTCTATGCCCACCAGAGCCGGATCGCGCGGGGCATTCGCAAGGGTATGCGTGTGCGCCAGGGGCAGGTCATTGGCTATCTCGGCTCGTCAGGGCGTGTCACCGGCCCGCACCTGCATTACGAGATCCGCATCGGCAACAGGCCGGTCAATCCCATGCGCGTGCGCGTGGCCACGAGGACACGCCTGAAGGGCAAGGCACTGAAGGCCTTCGAACGTCACAGGCAGAAGATCCTAGCCTATCTGCGACAGGCACCACTGTCCACAGAGGTGGCCCGGCGCTGACCGCTTTCGCGGAACATCGCCGCAATCCGAGGGAAGAATCAGGCGCACGGATCCCTTGCGGTCATGCGTGGGGCGTGTGCATGATTCGCCTGTCACGGTTCCCCGTATGGCTTCCGACACCACCATGCCCCGCAAGCGCATCATCATCCATTATGACGAGATCGCCCTGAAGGGTGGCCGTCGCCACCAGTTCGAGGAACAGCTCGTCAGCAACCTCAACGACTGGGCCCGCGCGAAAGACATCCCCCTGCGTGCCCGCCGCGCTTGGGGCCGCATCTTTCTGGACGAGATCGGTGATGGCCTGTCGGCCACCGCGGAAGAGAACGTGCGCCGGGCCCTGCGCCTCTTTCCGGGGGTTGCCAGTTTCGGCTTCGTGCGCATCACGCCGAAGGACATGGAGGCCTTGCTGACGCTGGCGCCGGAAATGGCGGATCTGGTCACCGACGGCACCTTTCGTGTCACCGCACGCCGCACGGACAAGCGTTTTCCGCTCAAGTCCTTCGAGGTGGAGCGAGCCTTTGCCGCGGCCATGTTTCGTGCCCGCGGCTCCGAATTGAAGGCCGCCATGCGCGATTACGACCGCGAAGTTCATATTGAGATCCTGCAGGACGAGATCGTGGTCTACGTGAAGGAACCCGGCATCGGCGGTCTCGCCGTGGGGTCTTCAAGTCGCGCCGTGGCCCTCCTGTCGGCCGGCTTCGATTCGCCGGTGGCCGCGTTTCTCATGATGAAGCGCGGCGTGCGCGTGATGCCGCTGCATTTCCATTCCGCACCGCAGACATCGGATGAACCCATCGAGGCTGCCCGTGATCTCTGCCAGCGCTTGAGCGAGATCCAGGGCCGGCTCAAGCTCGCGCTCGCACCCGTCATCGACATCCAGCGCCACATCGAGGCACAGGCCCCCGAATCCTTGCGCATCGTGCTGCTGCGTCGCGCCTTCATGCGCCTGGCCTGCGCCTGGGCGCGCCGCACGGGGGCGAAGGCCCTGATCACGGGCGAGAGCGTGGGCCAGGTGGCTTCGCAGACACTGGAGAACATGCTGGTCATCGACCACGCCGCCACCCTGCCCGTGCTGCGCCCATTGGCCGGACTCAACAAGCGCGAGATCATCAACCTCGCCCGCACCATTGGCACCGAGGCCATCTCCGCCCGTCCCTGCGAGGACACCTGTGCCCTGTTCCTCCCGCGCGCGCCGGAAACGCGGGCGCGTCTGGATCGCACGCTGGCAGTGGAGGAGAAGCTGGACCTCGCCCCCCTTGAAGCCGCCGTGCTGGAGAACCTGGAGCTCGTGCGCTTCCATTTCGGCCAGGAAGCCGAATCGGAAACCTGAGAGTCTCCTCCGCCTGTGCACGGAGTCGCATGTGAACCATATGCAAGATATTGAGTTGCAAGAACTTTGCGGATGATTGGATGTCGGCTATGCCGCACGCTGGCGCAGGCGGCGACGAGCCTGAATGCTGAAGGAAAGCAGGCAGCGCTCGGCGATCTGGGCAGCAAGGTCCGGATGGCGTCGGCTTTCGGCTGTGGCCTTCAGCAGGCCTTCCGCCGCTCTGTCCAGCAGTTCCGGCGTCCAGACCGCAAGCTGGCGGGCCATGACGGGCTGGCGACGAAAAAAGATGCCGGCGGTTCTGGACTTCACCACCGCTTCGGGTGATTCGCCAGCGGCAACGGCGAGGACCAGAGGCTTGAGCCGCTGCACATGCTGCGCGGCTGCGGCCAGCACGCCGGCCGGCTGCACCCCTTCCGCCAGCAGCGCGGCGAGAAGACGCACGCCACGGGCATAGTCGCCGGCAAAGAACGCATCCAGCATGTCGCCCATGGCATGAGCCGAGACGTCACCACAGATGGCCCGCACATCCTCCAGGCTCACCCGCTTCCGGCCAAGGCAGTAGAGCGCGAGCTTCTCCAGCTCGTTGCGCGTGGCCGCACGATCCGCGCCAAGCTGCTCGACCAGCACGGCCAGGGCTTCGGGCTCGATGGTCAGACCATCCTTCTCCAGCGTTTCGCGAATCACCATCTCGATGTCCCGCGCCGTATCCTCATAAACGGGCACGGCCGCCAATTCTGCCTTTGCCTCGAAAAGCTTTCGCAGCCTGGACCCGGGCCGCAATGCGCCCGCCTGGGCAATGATCAGCGAATCCCCTGGCGGCAGGTCGAGAAGCGCAGCCACGGCATCAGCCGTGCGTTCGCCGGCATCACGCACGCGAATCACCCGCTTGCCGCCGAACATGGAAATGGCCTGGGATTCGTCCGCCAGGCGCCCGGGATCCTCCTTGAGCAGATCCTCGTCAAGGGTGACCACTTCGGGCATCTCGCCACCGTTGACCTGACGCACGGTCTCGATGATCGCCTGCACCTGTTCGGCCACGCCTCCCGCATCGCTGCCATAGACGAGCACGGCCCGCAGCTTGCCGTTGCGCACGTCGGCCAGCAGGCGGCGGCGATCGGCCGGGCGATAGGCAGTCATGGAACGAAAGTCCTCTTCGAACGATTCGCGGCCTCGGCACCAGCCCGGAATTGCCGGTCCCCCGGGACGAGACCGGGGAGCGCCCTGATCAGGCCTGGCGACTGACCAGCCAGGCCGCCAGACGCGTGCGGATGTCTGTTGCCAGCACCCGCGCCAGAGCTTCCCGCGCGCTTTCCCGAGCCTGGATGTTGGCCACCGGCAGCCGCGTATGCGTATAGGTGCCCTCGGCAAAGGTGCGGCCTTCATGCACGACTTTGCCCGTGGCGGCATCCACGAGGCGATAGGTCACATCAATGACAAGGCGGTTCTGCGTGCTTTCGTCACGGGCGGAGAGGATGGCGGCCTGCTCTTTCTCCTTCACGTCCATTTCCAGCCGATAGCGACCGCCACCGGCATCTGCCGGTGCAATGCCTTCCAGCAAGGCGTTGCGCACGAGCTGGCCGGTGCGTGTTGTCAGCGGCACCACGTCAATGCCGCGGAGAATCGTCTCCACGCCCGGCGCACCGTCGCGTTCCGCATAGAGAGGCTGAAAGCCGCAGCCACCGAGCAGGGGCGACGCAAACAGTCCGGCAATGACAGCTCGACGACCGATCATCCGAGGCGACACTCCCATCCATCTGCCCCTTGGCGGGCCACCCCCCCCCTGTCGGATTATGCCACAGGTACCTCCGGACGGGAAATCCCGGACAGTCCCCCTCCGGTCACGCACCCTCTACTTGGCCACCACGTTGACGATGCGCCCGGGCACCACGATGATCTTGCGCACGGTCTTGTCGCCCACCGCGCGCTGCACCTGAGGCAGTGCCAGCACCTGCTTTTCGATCGCTTCCCGGGGCAGGTCCTTGGGCACGGCAATCTCCGCCCGACGTTTGCCGTTCACCTGCACCGGCAGGGTCACCGTCTGCTCCTCCAGCAGGGCCGCCTCCACCTGCGGCCAGGGAGCCTGCGCCACCAGCCCCTCCTGCCCCAGGCGTTCCCAGCATTCCTCGGCCAGATGCGGCATCATGGGAGCAAAGAGCTGCACGAGTATGCGAGCGGCTTCCTTCACTGCCCAGGCCTCTGCTGCTGTCGGTGCATCCGCCTCCACCGTCTTCAGGAAATCGGCAATGGCCGCCACGAGCTCGTGAATGCGGGCAATGGCCACATTGAAGCGCAAGGTCTCGATGGCCTCGGTCACGGCCTTCAGCGTGCGGTGCACGGCCCGCCTGAGATCGATGACGGACGCCGGCATCTCGGCGGGCCTGTCCGCCGGCGCCTGCGCGGCAATCGTAGCCATCTGGCCGATGAGTCGCCACAGCCGCTGGGTAAAGCGCCAGGCGCCTTCCACGCCCGCCGCCGTCCACTCCACGTCGCGCTCCGGCGGGCTGTCGGAGAGAATGAACCAGCGCGCCGTGTCCGCCCCGTATTGCGCCACGATGGCCTCCGGGTCGATGACGTTCTTCTTCGATTTCGACATCTTCTCCACCGGCCCGGCGATGATCTTCTCGCCCGTTTCCTTGTGGAACAGCCCGCCATCGCGCCGCTCTACCTGTGCGGGCTCCACCCACGCGCCTGCTTCGGTGCGATAGGTCTCGTGCACCACCATGC
>CAZNLW010000119.1:0-7112 GCA_964574205.1 uncultured Rhizobiaceae bacterium
GTTGCTCGTGCGATTTATCTTGTGTCCTGGCCTGCCTGCTTTGCGCTGGTGGCAGCGATGAACCCCTGCAAGTGTGGGCATGCAGGCGATCCCGGCCATGTCTGCCGCCGCGGCTCCCGCTGTGCTGCCGACTATCAGGCGCGTATCTCCGGTCCGCTCATGGACCGCTTCGATATCCGCATCACGCTGCCGCGTGTCTCGGCCCTGGATCTCGCCATGGCCGAGCCGGGCGAGAGCAGTGCTGCCATTGCCGAACGGGTGACAGCCGCGCGCGACCGCCAGAAAGCCCGCTATGCGGCTTTGGGGCTGGACGGCGTGCGCACGAATGCCGCCGCTCCGGCCCGCGTGCTGGAGCAGGTGGCCAGGCCGGACGAGGAAGGCATGCGGTTGCTGGCCGATGCCGCCGAGCGCCTGCAGCTTTCCGCCCGGGGTTTTCATCGCATCCTGCGCGTGGCCCGCACACTGGCCGATCTCGCCGGCGAGGAAACCGTGCGTCGTCCCCACGTGGCCGAGGCTCTGGCCTATCGTGGTGAGCCTGTGGGGGTCGCGGCTTCGGCGGCCTGAGTGGCGGGCAGACCGGAAACATTCCCGCGGTCAGGGCACGCGAAAACCGCCTGCCAGCCTGAAGGCGTCGGCTGGTCTTCTCCTCGGCAGTCACTTTGGAGAAAAAGAGAAAAAGAGATGGTGGGCGATGCTGGACTCGAACCAGCGACCCCTGCGATGTGAACACAGTGCTCTACCAGCTGAGCTAATCGCCCACTCGAATTCGGGGATGAAGACCCGGCAGGATCGGCTCCCCTGCTGCGCGCCATGCATATAGCGATCCTCTCCCCCGGTCGTCAAGCGTTTCCGTGCAGTCTTTCCGTTTCGGCTCGGACGGTGCCTGAAGAAAGTTGCCGGGAGGTTTCCGGCAGGCGTGCAAATTGTCCGGCATTTTCAGCATCGCCTTAGCGCGCATCTGGCATGATGCCTGCACGAGTGTGGGGGAAGCAGCCCTTGAGGGCGCAGCTCCCGAGGGAGGACGCGGAAAATGAAGGTGTTCAGGGACATGGAGGCCCTTCTGGGCATCGGTGGGGCAGGTCCGGCGATGCCGGCGTCTCATGCCTTGCGGACCGGGGAGGCCGGGCCACGGCCGAGGGAGACGCAGGAAAGGTTGCACAATGCAGGATCGCGTGACGATGATCGGGGCGGCAGGGAACCATACATCGCGCCGGAGATCGTCCAGCGTCTTCTGAAGCTGGCCGATTTCGCCGTGCTCACGATGATCGCGCTGAGCGCGCTGCTCATGGCTGTCGGCAATGACGCCCGATCGCTCACGCTGGCAGGTTTCCTGGCATTCGCGATGGCATTCGCCACGCTGCTTGCCTGGCAGCAGTTGCGGCTCTACGAAATCGCCGCCATCATTCGCCCGGCCCGCAGCATTCTGCGTGCCCTTGTGCTGGCCCTCGCCGTGAGCGGGCTGGTCGCCGGTTTTGCCCATGTCTTCCTGCCCCAGGCAGGCTGGCGCTGGCTGGCCGGCTGGCTGCTGGCGACGGGCGGTTATCTCGTCCTCTCCCGCCTGGTCCTGGCCCTGTGGGCGATCCCGAAGGAGCATGCCGGCGCCTTTCGCCGCCGTATTGCCATCGTTGGCGGCGGTGCGGCGGCCGAGCAGGCCATCGACACGCTGGAGAACTCCGCGGATCTGGATGTGGAGATCGTCGGCCTGTTCGACGACCGTCGCGACGAACGCTCGCCGGACCACATCCGGAAGTATCGCAAGCTCGGCCGCATTGCCGACCTGAACGACTATGCCCGCCGGCATCGCGTGGATCTGGTGATCGTGGCCATTCCGCTTTCGGCCGAGCAACGGCTGCTGCAGATCCTCAAGCGCCTGTGGGAGTTGCCGGTGGATATCCGCATCTCCGGCCAGGCCTCGCGCCTGAAACTCTCGCCACGCGCCTATGACTGGCTCGGCGATCTGCCGCTGCTGGCCGTCTTCGATCTGCCGCTGGGGGCATGGGGCTGGTTCGTGAAGGGGATCTTCGACCGCGTGATCGCGGCCCTGCTGATCGTGCTCCTGGCGCCGGTCATGGCCGCCGTGGCCCTGGCCATCAGGCTGGAAAGCCCCGGTCCCGTGCTCTTCCGGCAGAAGCGCTACGGCTTCAACAACGAGCTCATCGAGGTCTGGAAGTTTCGCTCCATGTATGTGGACCGCTGCGATGCCGATGCCAGCAGGCTGGTCTCCCGGGATGATCCGCGCGTCACCCGCGTTGGCCGCTTCATTCGCAGAACCTCGCTGGACGAGCTGCCGCAGCTGTTCAATGTGCTGAAGGGTGATCTCTCCCTCGTCGGCCCGCGCCCGCATGCCACCCAGGCCAAGGCCGCTGATGCCCTCTATCAGGAAGTAGTGGAAGGCTACTTTGCCCGCCACAAGGTGAAACCGGGGATGACCGGCTGGGCCCAGATCAACGGTTGGCGCGGCGAGACCGATACCTACGAGAAGATCGAAAAACGCGTGCAATACGATCTTGAATACATAGAGAACTGGTCGATCTGGTTCGATCTCTACATCCTGCTCATGACGCCGATCGCCCTCTTCTCCAAGCGCAACAGGGAAAATGCCTACTGAAGATGAAGAAGGCAGTCCGGCGCATGAATCCTCTCCCGGCCGGCGTAATGGGCGCGCCGGCCATCTTTGTGCCACGGGGCGATCGTCCATGCGAGCAGGCCTTGCATGACAGAGGGTTCATGCATCGGCCCTTGCGGGCCGCCGGCCCCGCGGGGTATTCAGAAAACGGCAGCCCCCGGCAGGGGGGAGCCCCCACGAGGCGACAGCAGCGTCGACAGTCCGGCCAGTGATGCCATTCGCGCCGGCAAGAGGGAGAAGCAGACGTGCCGATGAATCCGGAGCGCTTCAGACCTGTTTTGGGGTCTCTCTTTCTGGCCGCCCTGGCCATTGGCCTTTCGCAGGGTTTGCCGGCCTGGGCTGCCCAGCCGGCCGGCGGCGAAAAGGACATGGCCGGAGCCGCTCTGGAGCGCTGGATCGGCACCTCCCAGTCCGGCAGCTATCTGGCCGGCCGCCAGGCGGCACGCCAGCGGGATTACGAACACGCGGCCCGCTTCTTCGAATCCACCCTGGCCATGGATCCGGCCAATCCCAATCTGCTGCACCGGGCCTTCGTGCTCTATGCCTCCACAGGGCAATGGGCCAAGGCCGACGAGTTGGCCCGTCGCATTCTCCGTGTCAGTCCGGACCAGCGTCTGGCCCATCTGGTGCTGGCCCTGCGTGCAGTGGAAGCCAAGGACTGGAAGATCGCCCGCAAGCACCTGAAGGATGCGGCCCGAACCCCGGTGGGCGAGCTTGCCAGCGCCCTCCTCACCGCCTGGACATACGCGGCGGAACGCAACCTGGCCCGCGCCATGGCGGCCCTGAAACCCCTGGAAAAATATGAGGCCTTCAGAAACTTCAGGGACTTTCATGCCGCCCTGATCGCCGATTTTCTCGGCTCGCCGGCCCGGGCGGAGCGTCTCTATGCCCGCGCCTGGAAGGATGTCCCGGGCTCGCTGCGCATCTCCCAGGCCTATGTCGACTTCCTGCGCCGTCAGGGCAAGACGGGCGAGGCGCGCAAGGTATGCCGGAAGTTTCTCGCTTCGGCGCCGGAAAATGCCATCATGCGCGCCCTCTGCGCGGATCTGGAGAAGAACCCCGCGCGTCGCCCGAAGCCCATGATCCGTTCCGCGCGCGATGGCATGGCCGAGGCTCTCTTCTCTCTCGCCTCGGCCCTCACGGATGACCGCAGCATCGACATTGCGCTGGTCTATGCCCGCATGGCCCTGCGTCTGCGGCCGGATTTTCCCGTGGCGTGGATGCTGCTGGGCGAAATCTTCGAAACCATGCGCAAGTATGACAAGGCGGCCGAGGCCTATGAGCATGTTCCCGCCGATCACCCCTTGCGCGTGCCGGCGGAGATCCAGATCGCCCTGGCGCTGGACGACCTCGAGCGCACGGACGAGGCCATCGCCCGCCTGCGCCGGCTCGCCAGGGCCCATCCGCGCGAATACAAGATCTTTCTGACCCTGGGCAACATCCTGCGCGCCCACGAGCGCTGGCAGGAGGCTGCCAAGGCCTACAGCCGCGCCCTGGCCCTGATGGGCAAGCCGCAGCCCCGGCACTGGACCATCTACTATTTCCGCGGCATCGCCTACGAGCGCGCCGGCCAGTGGCCAAGGGCAGAGGCCGATTTCCGCCTGGCGCTGAAGCTCAATCCGGACCACCCCTCGGTGCTCAATTACCTGGGCTATTCGCTCATCGACCGCGGCGAGAAACTGGACGAGGCCCTGGACATGGTGAAGAAGGCCGTGGAGGCCCGACCCAACGACGGCTACATCGTGGACAGCCTGGGCTGGGCCTACTATCGGCTGGGCAGGTATGAGGAGGCCGTGAAGCACCTGGAGCGCGCCGTGGAGCTCAGGCCGGAGGATCCTGTCATCAACGATCACCTGGGCGATGCCTACTGGAAGGTGGGGCGCAGGCTGGAGGCGGCGTTCCAGTGGCGGCACGCGCTCGATGCCAAGCCCGAACCGAAGGACGAGAAGCGCATTCGCCTCAAGCTGAAGATGGGGCTGGATGCCGTGGAACGCATGGAGCGTGGGCAGAAGCAGAAAGCGCAAGGCAACGATGATGACAAGGACCGGGGGCTCGTGAAATCCGGTTCCGGCAACACGGCTGCCAATTGAGCCGGAAGGGCGCCTGATGTGCGCACCCGCTTCGCATCCTGCAGGTTTCGTCATGACCTCGGCAGCCCCGGCAGACGGTATCAGGCTCAACGCCCCGGCCAAGGTGAATCTGGCCCTGCATGTCACGGCGCGCCGGCCGGACGGCTATCATGTGCTGGACAGCCTTGTGGCCTTTGCCGATGTGGGGGATGAATTGATCCTGCGACCGGCCCGAAGCGTCTCGCTCGAGATGACCGGCCCCTTTGCTTTGGCGCTGGCTGACGTGCCGGCAGACGAGAACCTTGTGCTGAAGGCGGCGCGCCAGCTCCTGCAGGCCTGGCCTGCGCATTTTGCCCCCGTGCACATCCGCCTGCACAAGCGCCTGCCCGTGGCCGCCGGCCTGGGCGGGGGCTCGGCCGATGCCGCAGCGGTGTTGCGGGGCATGGTCCGTCTCCACGGCCCGCCGCCGGACGCGCAGTTCGAAAAGCGGCTTTCTGCCCTGGCCCTGGCGCTTGGGGCGGATGTGCCCGTCTGCCTGCACGACCGCGCCTGTCGCATGCAGGGCATCGGCGAATGCATCGATCCCCTGCCGGCATTGCCCGACCTGCCTGCCGTGCTGGTCAACCCTGGTGTGCCTGTCTCCACCCCGGCTGTCTTTTCCCGCCTGGGGGTGAAACCCGGCCGGCCGGCCGGCAGCAGCCTGCCACGACCCTTGCCGCCTGCCAGTGCCGATCTTGCACAGTGGCTGGACTGGCTTGCCACTTGCCGAAACGACCTCGAGGCACCGGCCATGGCCGAGGCCCCGGTCATCGGCGAATGCCTGGAAGCGTTGGCGGCATTGCCGGGCGTGCGGCTCGTGCGCATGTCCGGCTCGGGCGCCACGTGCTTTGCCCTGTTCGATGAGATGAATGCGGCCAGGCAGGCGGCCCGCGCCCTCGCCGGAGACCATGCGGGCTGGTGGGTGGCCGCCTGCCGCCTGGGGTGAGGGGATGCGACACGGGCCATTGTCGCTGCTGGCCGGTCAGCCGGGCAGCCCCGTGTCATGTCACGGCCTTCCGGCTCTTTGTTCCGGCTGCGTAACACCCTCTTGCACCATCATGACATAGAGCATAGTCTATGCGCCGGGCGTCCGCCTTTCCTGCCGGTCCGTTCCGGCAAGGGGCTGCCATCCCGTGGTGGCCGGTCATGCGGGCGGCAAGGCGGGAAACGGCGGAGACGGCCCGGCATGACGGGCTCTGCCGACCATTCTTCCCTTCGGCGCATTCCCGTGCGCTTTCGGCAGGGCAATCGGAACAGTCCAGAGGGAGAGATCAGGGAAGCACCATGAAGACGTTTCTGACGACGGCAGCGGCCGTGCTCGCCTTCGGCCTCGTGGCCACGGTGGCCAGGGCCGAGAACGTGACCATCGGCACGGCCGGCCCGATGACCGGGCAGTATGCCAGCTTCGGCAAGCAGATGAAGGATGGCGCCGACATGGCCGTGAAGGACATCAACGCGGCCGGTGGCGTGCTGGGCAAGAAGGTGGAGCTGAAGGTCTACGACGATGCCTGCGATCCCAAGCAGGCTGTGGCCGTGGCCAACAAGGCGGTGAAGGACGGAGTCGTCTTCATGGCCGGCCACTTCTGCTCGGGCTCCTCGATTCCGGCCTCCAAGGTCTACGAGGAGGAGGGCATCGTGATGATCTCGCCTGCCTCCACCAACCCCAAGCTGACGGACGAAGGCGGCCCGAATGTCTTCCGTGTCTGCGGCCGTGACGACCAGCAGGGGCGTACCGCGGCGGAATTCATCGCCAAGGAGTTCCCGAACGCCCGCATCGCCATCTATCATGACAAGACGGCCTACGGTAAGGGCCTTGCGGACGAGATGCGCAAGCGCCTGCACGAGCTGGGCAAGAAGGAGGTGCTCTACGGCGCCTATACAGCGGGCGAGAAGGATTACTCCGCGCTCGTTTCCAAGCTCAAGCAGAACAAGATCGACCTGCTCTATCTGGGCGGCTATCACACCGAGGCCGGCCTCATCGTGCGCCAGATGCGCGATCAGGGCATGAAGACCCGCCTCATGTCCGGTGACGCCCTGGTGACGCAGGAGTATTGGGCCATCACCGGCCCGGCTGGCGAAGGCACGCTCATGACCTTCTCGCCCGATCCGCGCAAGAGCCCGGCCGCGGCCGAGGTGGTGAAGAAGTTCGAAGCCGCTGGCATCAATCCTGAGGGTTATGTGCTCTACACCTATGCCGCCATCCAGGCCTGGAAGCAGGCGGCCGAGCAGGCCGGCACGGTGGATCCCGGCAAGGTCACCGAGGCCCTGCACAAGGGCAAGTTCAAGACCGTGCTGGGCGAGCTGTCCTTCAATGAGAAGGGCGACGTGAGCCTGCCGGGCTATGTCGTCTACATCTGGCACGACGGCAAGTACATGTA
>CAZNLW010000120.1:0-6966 GCA_964574205.1 uncultured Rhizobiaceae bacterium
AGCCCGGGAGGATTCGAACCTCCGACCCACTGATTAAAAGTCAGTTGCTCTACCAGCTGAGCTACGGGCCCCTGGGATGTGGAACAGCCGGATGCACCTTGTGCTTTCCAGCCATGTTTTCCAGCCTTGTGGAGCTGGTGCAGTCAGTGCCGGGAACATAGGCCGTCGTGGCGGCAGGGTCAATATGCCAGGTCATCTGCTCCAAGAGCCGCTGGTCTCTTCATGCGGGATGCATTCCTGCCCGTATCATATCCGGGCCGTTTCAGCCAGCAGATCGCGGGCGGCATCCACATCCATCACCGCATGGCCCGCCGCTTCCAGCAGCGCGCGCGTGGCCGTCACGAGCTCGGCATTGTCCCGTGCCGGACGACCATCCGGCAGCTGCAGGTTGTTCTCGAAGCCGATACGCACATGACCGCCCGCTTCCACCGCAGTCAGGGCCACCTGCGCTTCCCTGGGGCCGAAAGCGCAGGCCATCCAGGCGCAAGACAGACCACGCCGGGCCTCCAGAAAGGCGCCCAACTGCGCGGGCTCGCCGGGGTCGGCGCCATAACGCCCCAGCACGAAGAGCAGAAAGGGGCGCCCCTGGGGAATCACGCCTGCCGCCTTCAATCGCCCGAAACGCACCACATCTGCCGGCGAATAGAGAATGTATTGTGGCGCCACGCCCGCCTCTCCCAGCCAGCGGAAGAAGGATGCCGCCGTCTCCAGTGTCTCCTCTGCATCATCCGGCACCAGCTCGCGCAGGGCCAGGGACACGGCGGGAGGGACAAGATCGCGCACCACCTGCATCTGTGCGGTGCGATCGTACATGCCGGCGGCTTCCGTGGTCACCTGCACGAGAATGCGCTGCCCCACCCGTGCCGCGATGGCCGCCATGGCCGCGCGGTAACGGCCGGCATCCAGGCTGTGGCGCTGGGCCTCGTCACGCACATGCAGGTGAATGGCCGCGGCCCCTGCCTGTGCACAGGCCTCGGCCGTTTCTGCCAGCGCCCCAGGCGTGACCGGCAATGCCGGATGATCGGCCGTGGTCCGGCGCGCCCCATTGGGCGCGACCATGAGCATCACGTTCCCACGCCATCTCCGCGTCGTGGCCATGGCCGCCTCTCCCGCGTCCTGCCCCCTTTTCCGTCCCTATTGACCAGAGACGCGAGGCACGCAATGCTCCAATGGATCGAAAGCCGCGAAACCGTTCCTTCCCCGGCCCTTCGACCATACGTCAGGCAGGTGGCTCCTGCTTTTTCAGACGGCCGTCGACGAAATCGAAGGTGGCACCATTCTCCGTCATGTCTTCCAGGAACAGCGGCAGGGACGCCCTGGCCAGGGCCTCGGGTGTGGGCAGGGTGGCCGGATCCTCGCCAGGGAAGGCCTGGGCCCTCAGTGCCGTGCGGATGGGCCCGGGATTGAGCAGATTGACGCGAATGTTCGTGCTCGCGCACTCGTTGGCATAGATGCGGGCCAGACAATCCAGCGCCGCCTTGCTCACGGCATAGCCGCCCCAATAGGCCTTGCAGCCGATGCCAGCCCGCGACGTGACAAAGACCACGCGCCCCGCTGCCGACTGACGCAGCAGCGGATCCATGGCGCGGATGAAGCGCCAATTGGCGGTGAGATTCACGTTGATGACCTTCTGCCAGGCCTCGGGATCGATGTGTCCCAGCGGCGACATGGGCCCCAGCATGCCCGCATTGCCGAAGAGGATGTCCAGGCGCTGCCAGCGTTCGAAGATGGCCCCCCCCAGCCGGTCGATGCCGGGGCCGTCGGTCACGTCCAGCGGCACGAGCGTGGCCGGCTCTCCGGAAACCCTTCGGATCTCGTCATCCAGTTCCTCCAGCGCGCCGGTGGTCCGCGCCACGGCAATCACATGCGCTCCGGCACGGGCCAGCTCCACCGCCATGGCCCGGCCGATGCCACGGGAGGCACCTGTCACCAGAGCCAGGCGGCCGGCCAGGGGCTTGTCCTCCGACATCTCGTCCACCTCTTCAAGAATTCGTGACAAGTGGCTGTTGCATGAGCCGTTTTCTCCCTTTCCACGACCTCGTGTCTGGCCAGCCGCCGGTGCCCCACGGCGCCGTCAGTTGGCATCGGCCAGCAGGGGCAGCTGCTTGGGATCCTCGCGCCCTTCCACGTCCTGCAAGGGTGTGGGATAGTCACCGGTGAAGCAATGATCGGTGAACTGCGGACACTGGTCATTGCGTCCCTCGAAGCCGATGGCACGATAGATGCCATCCACGGAGAGAAAGGCCAGGGAATCCGCCCGGATGTAATCGCGCATTTCCTCCAGCGTATGGGTTGCGGCCAGCAGGGATTTGCGGTCTGGCGTGTCGATGCCGTAATAGTCCGGGTGCGTGATGGGTGGCGAGGCGATGCGCATGTGCACTTCCGCCGCGCCGGCCTCACGCACCATCTGCACGATCTTCTTGGATGTGGTGCCCCGCACGATCGAATCGTCAATGAGCACCACGCGCCGGCCGGAGAGCACCGAACGGTTGGCATTGTGCTTGAGCTTCACGCCGAGCGCCCGGATCTTCTGCGTAGGCTCGATGAACGTGCGGCCCACATAGTGATTGCGGATGATGCCGAGCTCGAAGGGCAGCCCCGATTCCTGCGCAAAGCCGAGCGCGGCCGGCACACCGGAATCAGGCACGGGCACCACCACGTCGGCCTCGGCAGGCGCCTCGCGGGCCAGGATGCGCCCCATCTCCTTGCGCACCTCATAGACCGAGCGGCCGTGAACGATGCTGTCCGGCCGGGCGAAATAGATATATTCGAAAATGCAGGGACGCTCCGGCTGCTTCGGAAAGGGATGATAGGAGTGCAGGCCTTCCTCGTCGATGACGACAATCTCGCCGTTCTCGATCTCGCGCTCGAAGGTGGCGCCAATGATGTCCAGCGCACAGGTCTCGGAAGCGAGGATCCAGCTCTCGTCCAGCCGCCCCAGGACAAGAGGGCGGATGCCCAGGGGATCGCGGGCGCCAAGGAGCCCCTGCTCGGTGAGCACGACGAGGGCATAGCCGCCCTCCACCTGGCGCAGGGCATCGGTGAAGCGTTCGATCAGCCGCCGGTGCGGCGAGCGGGCCACGAGATGGAGGATCACTTCCGTGTCCGTGGTGGACTGGAAAATGGCGCCGGACTGGATGAGCTCGCGCCTGAGCGTCAGGCCATTGGTGAGATTGCCGTTGTGGGCAATGGCGAAACCACCGATGGCCAGCTCCGCGAAGAAGGGCTGGACATTGCGCAGGATGGTGCCACCGGCCGTGGAATAGCGCACATGGCCAATGGCCGAGCTGCCCTTGAGCCGGCCAATCACCTTCTCCTGGGTGAAGTGATCGCCCACAAGGCCCAGCCGGCGCTCCAGATTGAACTGGGTGCCGTCATAGGTACAGATGCCGGCAGCCTCCTGCCCCCGATGCTGCAGGGCATGCAGGCCCAGGGCCGTCAGCGCCGCCGCATCGGCATGACCGTGGATGCCGAAGACACCACACTCCTCGCGCAGGAGATCGCCATCGAGATCGAAATCGAAGGTGACGCTCATGGCCTTCTGCCTCGTTTGCGCCTGAATCCGGCCAGAACACCAGCCCCGTGCCGGAAGCGCCTTCATCTCCCGCTCCGGCCGGGACAAGCGAAAAGGACCGGAACGGCAACACCGTTTCCCCGGGCTCGCGATCGGCTCTCGCTTCCGGATCTCCATGCCGGAAATGCAAGACTGCCTGCAAGACGACCGGAGACCCGGCCCTAGTTCTGCTGGCTTTCGATCAGGCTGTCGAGTCGCGTTTTGTCGCCTCTGTCATAGACCGGGGCTTCAGCCGCATCCGCCTTCTCGCCACCACCGGCAAGCGCGGCCTGCTGGCGCATGCGCTCGCCGATGACCTGGGCAATATCCTCCGGAAGGAAACCGTTGACCACCTCCGCGGTGGCCCGGATGAGCGGCAGTGTCCGGGCCTTCAGCACCCAGGACTCATGCTTGTTCACCGGCACCAGCCACACATAGAACATGTAGGCCATGACCACCAGCAGCAGCCCGCGCACCAGACCATACAGGAGGGCCAGGGTGCGATCGAAGGCCCCGAGGGCAGAATCCGCCACCATGTCGCCGATGCGCACGGTGATGTAGGAGGTGACGATGAGCATCACCAGGAAGACCACGCCACCGGTGGCGGCACGGGCCAGCGTGTCGTCGGCCACGTATTGCCGTGCGATGGCATAGATCTCCGGCGTGATCACGGCCCAATAGGCCACCAGGACCGAGACGGCCAGGGACAGCAGCGAGAGCACCTCGCGAATGAACCCGCGCATGACGGCAAAAAGCGCGGAAATGGCCATGATGGCGATCAGTGCCAGATCCAGCAGCTGCAACGGCATGTCGCCCCGTCTCCCTTCCTGCTGCCCGCGATGAGGCCCGGGCGGGCCACGCGCCGGCACCGGGCAGCCGTATCGCATCCCCTTCGGGCGTCTCCTGGAACCAAGCGCCAGCGGAGCGGAATATAGCGGCCCGGGCGGCCGTTGAAAAACGCTTTTTCACAAGCCTGAAGACAAAGATGCGCATTTGCGCTCCAGCCTGTGCGGCCGCACGGATCGCCTTAACCTCCTGCTAACCATGTTCTTTCATGGGCGGGCAACCCTGATCCCGGATAATCCTCCCACAATTGCAGGTTGCCGCGTTCCGCCTCCATGCTGCGACGTCCAGGCGGAAACCATCGCACGAGGATCTGGCATAATCATGACTGCCGCTGCCGCCATGATGCACATGCCGCCGCAGGCCCATGACGAGCATTCCGGGATGACTCGCCTCTGCCGGAACTGGCTGGGCGAGCAGGGACGACCGGCCGATGCTCCGGCGGCCCGGCTGGAAACCTTGCTGCCGGCCTTCCGGAACGGCAGGGGAGATCTGGCCGGCACGCTTCTCGATCTGGTGGCCGTCGATCCCCGACTCATGGGCCAGGTGGCCGATGCCTGCCTGGAATGGATGCGGGAGGCCGGAACCCTGCGAAGCAATCCGCGTCTGGCGCTGGAAATGATGACCATGCGCCGGCTGTTCCGGGAGGCGGTGGCGGAGCGCAATGCACCGCCCGAGCCCTCCCGGATGATGGATGCCGCCACGGCGGACACGGTCACGACCGGAATCAGGGCCCTTGTCGCCACGGCTCTTGCCGACATGGCCGAGCAGCTGCGCGGGGCCTGGCTGCTGGAGAGACAGTGCACCACCCTGCCCCGCTGGCGGCACTGGGACATCATGCTGGAAGTGCGCCCGGGCGTGCTGCTGGGCGAGACCGACGTGCCGGAACGGGTGGCCGCCCTCATGGAAACGGCCAGACGCCGGCTGGAGCGCATCTGGCTGGCGGACGGCACCCTCGGCGTTCATGCCTACCCCGTGCATGCAAGCCGGTCCCTGCTGAACCACATGCGGGAGCACGGGATCGTGATCCTCGGCGCGGACATGGTCGCCGAAAGCCCGGCATCCATGCTGCGTCCATCTCTGACCGACGACTCCGGCGAGCCCCTCCTCTCGTCCATGGCCGACGCATCATTCCCGCCAGCGCACGGCTACCTGCCAGAAGAGGCTCCGGCCCCTCGAACCGAGATCCCGGAGGCGGAAGAGAGGGCAGCGCCTGGTCATCCTTCTCCCTTGTCGGCCGACACGAAGAAGGACGAGACGGGCCTTCTCGACGCCTGGCTTGCGCCTCTGCGCGCGCGGCTGCCCATGCCGGTTTCCGACATGCTGCGAGAAGGGCGGCGGCATGCCATGCTGATGGGGCTTTCCCTTCTGCCGGCCTTCATCGCCTGGCAAGTCCTCATGCCCGATCCGACGCGATCGCGCATCGCCGCCTTCGAGGAAACCCATGCGCAGCTGGTGGCTGCCCGTCCCTGGCGTCAGGAAGAGGGGGCCGATGCGCTCGATCCCCTGAAGACGCTGGAGGCCTATCGCGGCGCGCTTCGGGATTTCGATGCCACACCCTCGCTGCCGATCTACACGGACGAGACGCGGCAGTATCTGCTGGGCCGCTTCCGATCCCGGCTTGGCATGGAGCAGGAATGGCAGGCACTGTTTGGCTGTTCCGATCCGCGCATCAGCTTCCGGAACGATCTGGCCGTGGTGCAGTTCCGGGAGACCACAGCGGCCTGCGCGCCCTTCTTCTTCCGCAAGGAGAACGGCCGCTGGCGGCTGGACATGAAGGCCCGGGAAAGCCTGATCACGGAAGGGCCGAAAGGCACCTGGGAGTGGCGCGCGGGGGCGCCGCCCGAGACCTGGCGCTTTGCCTTCGCGCCGCTGCCGGCCGGCGAATACGAGCCCGGGCCTTGAGATCCGATTGCCCGGCTACCCTGCAGCACCGTTCCCGCCGGCCACCCTGGCGGCCAGGGCCGCCCGCAGGGCCAGCGCCGACAGATTGGCGATCTGCACCGCCGCCTCTTCCAGCCTGCTGGCCGGCACGCGCACATAAATGGAATGCCCCTCGATCACGGCTGGCGGGTCCATCTTCCATTCACGCACGAAGGCATCGAAAGCGGCCATCACCGCTTCCCCTTCCATGAGAGCGCGCCGCCGGCCGCCCTCGAAATCGGAGACAAACCACAGGCCCGGTCTGTCCGGCGAAAGATAGAGCGTGACCCGGCCTCCATCCGGATAAAGCACGGGCGTGCCGACGATGACGCCATCGCTCTTCACCTGATGGACGGGACAGAGATGCGCGGCCAGTGCCCGGGCCTGTTCAAGCAGGTTGCGGGTGTCGCTCATGCGGCCTCGCTCCTTTTCGCCTGCCGGATTTGATCCTTGTCAACGGCCCCTGTGACATTGTTAGCCGAAACTGGTAACGTGCGGGCAATTTTCCGACGCGAACGCAAGGATGGGAGACCATGAGCGACAACGCCGAGGATGATGATCTCGACCTGCGCGCGCTGAACGACGACGAGCTCGTGGAACAGATCCAGGACGATCTCTACGACGGCCTCAAGGACGAGGTGGTGGAG
>CAZNLW010000121.1:0-6884 GCA_964574205.1 uncultured Rhizobiaceae bacterium
AACGGTTCCTTTCCACCAGATGCTCCACACAGGCCCAGGCGATGGCAAGGCCGTCGAAGGTGGCGGTGCCGCGGCCGATCTCGTCCAGGATCACCAGGGAACGGGGCGTGGCCTGATTGAGGATGGCCGCGGTTTCCACCATCTCCACCATGAAGGTGGAGCGGCCGCGGGCCAGGTCATCGGCAGCGCCGACGCGCGAGAACAGCCGGTCGACAATGCCGATGCGGGCCGCATCCGCCGGCACGAAGGACCCGGCCTGGGCCAGAATGGCAATGAGCGCGTTCTGGCGCAGGAAGGTGGACTTGCCGGCCATGTTGGGGCCAGTGACCAGCCACACGGGCCTTGGCGTCATGCCCTCCGGACAGCTGACGCGCGGCCGGGCTTCGTCCTGCACGCCCCGGCGGCTGTCGTGGGGGGGATCGCTGATGTTCGGGCCTTCGCCGGAGGCGAGACAGCAGTCATTGGGCACGAAGCTGCCTCCTTCCTTCTCCACGGCGGCCTCCACCACCGGATGGCGGCCGCCGCGCACGATGAAGAGGCCCGAATCGTCCACCACCGGCCGGCACCAGCGGCGGCGCACGGCCAGCTCGGCCAGGGCGGCGGTCACGTCCAGCCCGGCCAGGGCGCGGGCGCAGGCGGCAATGGTGCCGGCCGCATCGCGCACCCGGTCCACGAGGCGGGCAAAGATCTCCTGCTCGATGGCGAGAGCACGGCTGGCGGCGGCATTGATGCGGGCTTCCAGCTCGGACAGCTCGATGGTGGTGAAGCGCACGGCATTGGCCATGGTCTGGCGGTGAATGAAGGTTTCCGACAGGGGCGGGGTCATCAGCCTGTCGGCCTGGGCCGCCGTGACCTCCACGAAATAGCCAAGCACGTTGTTGTGCTTCACCTTGAGGCTGCGAATGCCGGTCATCTCGACATATTTCGCCTGCAGGCCGGCGATCACCTTGCGTGATTCGTCACGCAGGGTGCGCTGCTCGTCCAGCTCGGCGGAATAGCCCGGACGGACGAACCCGCCATCCCGGGCCAGGAGCGGCAGATCATCAGCGAGGGCAGCGGCAAGTTCCGCGTGAAGGCCGTCATCAGGGCGGGACAGCTCCCGCAAAGCCCGGGCCAGGCGGTCTGGCGGATCGGCCAGGGCAGGATGCCCGGTCACGATGCGGGCAATGGCTGCCGCAGCCGCCAGCCCGTCGCGCAAGGTGGCCAGATCGCGAGGGCCGCCCCGGCCAAGGGTGAGGCGGGAAAGGGCGCGCTCCATGTCCGGCACGGCCTTCAGCTCGGCGCGCAGGGTCTCGCGCAGGACGCCTTCCTGCACCAGCCAGTCCACGGCATCGAGGCGGGCATTGATGGCCGCGGCATCGGCAAGCGGGGCCGTGATGCGCTCGGCCAGCCGCCGGCCGCCGGCGGCCGTGACAGTGAGATCGATGGTGGCGATCAGCGAGCCGGCGCGCTTGCCGGCCAGGGTGCGGGCAATCTCCAGCGAACGGCGCGTGGCGGCATCGATTTGCATGAAGCCCTGCGGCTGCTGGCGACGGGGCGGCTGCATGGCCGGCAGGGCCCCCACCTGCGTGAGCGCGATGTAATCCAGCAGTGCGCCGGCCGCCGCCACCTCGGCACGGGTGAAGCCGCCAAAGCCTTCCAGAGCTGCCACGCCGAAATGCTCCTTCAATCGGCGCTCGCCGCTCAAGGAATCGAAACGCTGGGCCGGCAACGGCGTGATGGCGGCGGGAGGCAGAATCTTCAGGGCGCGGGCCACGGCCGCATCTTCCATGAGGCTTTCCGGCACGATGATCTCGCCCGGTTCCAGACGCGCCAGCTCGGCGGCCAGGGAATGAGCGCTCACGGGCATGACGTGAAAGTCACCGGTGGAGATGTCGGCCCAGGCCAGGGCCATTTCCACATCGCCCCGGACACGAGCCAGGGCGGCCAGGTAATTGTGACGGGCCGCTTCCAGCAGGTTGTCCTCGGTGAGGGTGCCCGGCGTGACGAGCCGCACCACCTGCCGGTGCACCACCGCCTTGTGGCCGCGGCGACGTCTGGCTTCTGCCGGGTCCTCCATCTGCTCGCACACGGCCACGCGCTGACCGGCCGCAATGAGCTTGTGCAGATATTCCTCGGCCGCGTGCACAGGCACGCCACACATGGGAATGTCCTCGCCGGCGTGCTTGCCGCGGCGGGTGAGCGCGATGCCGAGAATGCGCGAGGCGATCTCGGCATCCTCGAAGAACAGCTCGTAGAAATCGCCCATGCGATAGAAGAGAAGGTAGCCGGGATTGGCCGCCTTCAGCTCGAAATACTGGGCCATGGCCGGGGTGGCGCGGCTGGCCTCGGCCATCCAGTCGCGGCCGCCGTATCCGGTGCCGGCGCCTTTTTCGCCGTGTCTGGCGTCATGTCCGTGGCCGGTCCTGCCAACGGCGGGCGTGGCTGCCGCGTGCGTGCCGGATGTGCGGCCTGCCGTGGTGTCTGTGGTCTTGGTCGAGTTTCCCATTGACATGCGCAAGTCCTGGCCCCGATCATCTGCCGCCGATGTGCGCCTGCGTGATCAGCGGCCGGCCCGAGGCCGCCCGCATCCGTGAAGGTGCCGCGTCCGTTTTAGGCAAGGTTCGGGCAGACTGCAAAATCCATGAACACCCCACGCAAGGTTTTCACCGGCCGTCCCGTCGTCACCGACCGCGAGGCGCTGGAGTATCACGCCGCGCCGCCGCCGGGAAAGGTGGCCATACGCGCCACCAAGCCCATGGCCACGCGGTACGACCTGTCGCTGGCCTATTCGCCCGGAGTGGCGGCGCCGGTGCGGGCGATCGCCGCGGATCCGGCCTGCGCCTATGACTATACGGCCAGGGGCAACTTCGTGGCCGTGATCACCAATGGCACGGCCATCCTCGGCATGGGCGACCTGGGCCCCCTGGCGGCAAAGCCGGTGATGGAGGGCAAGGCGGTGCTGTTCAAGCGTTTTGCCGACGTGGATGCCTTCGACATCGAACTGGATGCCCGCGACCCGGAAACCTTCATCGCCGCGGTCAAGGCGCTGGCGCCTACTTTCGGCGGCATCAACCTGGAGGACATCAGGGCGCCGGAATGTTTCGTCATCGAGCAGAAACTGGCGGAAGCACTGGACATTCCGGTCTTTCACGATGACCAGCACGGTACCGCCATCATCGCCACGGCGGGGCTGATCAATGCCCTGGAACTCACGGGGCGACGGATCGAGGAGGTGACGCTCGTCTGCAACGGGGCCGGGGCGGCCGCCCTGGCCACGCTGCACCTGCTGCACAAGCTGGGACTGCCGAAGGAGAACATCGTCCTCGTGGATACCAAGGGCGTGGTCCATCCCGAGCGCCGGGAAGGCATGAACGCATGGAAGGCGCAGTGGGCCAATCCGCACACGAAGGCGCGCACGCTGGCAGAGGCGATGGCCGGGGCGGACGTCTTTCTCGGCCTGTCGGTGAAGGGTGCCGTGACGCCGGAGATGGTGCGCGCCATGGCGCGTGATCCCATCATCTTCGCCATGGCCAATCCCGATCCGGAGATCGAGCCGGAAGTGGTGGCGGAAGTGCGGCCGGATGCCATCATGGCCACAGGGCGCTCGGACTATCCCAACCAGATCAACAACGTGCTGGGCTTTCCCTACATCTTTCGCGGGGCGCTGGATGTGCGGGCGCGCGCCATCAACGACGAGATGAAGCTGGCGGCGGCCAGAGCCCTGGCCGAACTGGCGCGGGAGGACGTGCCGGACGAGGTGGCCGCGGCCTATCACGGGCTGAAGCTTTCCTTCGGGCGCGACTACCTGATTCCCACACCTTTCGATCCGCGACTCATTGCGCGCATTCCGCCGGCCGTGGCGAAAGCGGCCATGGAGACCGGCGTGGCGCGCCGGGATATCGAGGATTTCGAGGCCTATGCGGCCTCGCTCTCGGCCCGTTTCGACAGCTTCATCGCCACCTTCCAGAACATCTTCGACTTCGTACGGGCGAACAACCGCACGGTCATCTTCGCCGAGGGCGAGGAGGACCGCATGATCCGCGCCGCCAATGCCTATGTGGCCGGCGGCTTCGGCGAGGCCATCCTCATCGGCCGCGAGGCGGTGATCCGCGAAACACTGGCAGCCACGGGCCAGGAACTGAATGCGGGCGTGCGCATCGTCACTGCCGACGACCTGCCGCGGCGGGAGGACTATGCCGCCTATCTTTACGAACGGCTACAGCGGAAAGGGTATCTGCATCGCGACTGCCAGCGGCTGGTGAACACGGACCGCAACGTGCTGGCCGCCTGCATGGTGGCGCTGGGCGAGGCGGATGCCCTGATCACGGGACTGACGCGCAAGTTCTCCATCGCTCTGGAGAACGTGCGGCTGGCCATCGATCCGCGCCCCGGGCATCGGCCCATCGGCTATTCGGTCATCCTGCGGCCGGGCGAACCGATCATCGTGGCCGACACGTCCATCCAGGAAATGCCCGATGCCTGCGCGCTGGCCGACATCGCCGAGGAGGCCGCAGCCGTCATGCGCCGGCTGGGCTACGAACCCAGGGTGGCCCTGCTGTCCTATTCCACTTTCGGCCATCCGGGAGGAGAGCGCGTGCAGAACACGCGCGATGCCGTGGCCGAGCTGGATCGGCGCCGGCCCGGTTTCGAGTACGACGGCGAGATGGCCGTGGAAGTGGCCCTCTCCGCCGAGGCCATGAAGCTCTATCCCTTCTGTCGTCTTTCGGGACCGGCCAACGTGCTGATCATGCCGGCGGCGCACTCGGCTGCCATCTCCACCCAGCTGCTGCAGCGGCTGGGCGGGGTGAAGGTGCTGGGACCGCTGATCGCGGGCCTGGATCGCTCGGTGCAGATCGCCAGCATGTCGGCCACGGCCTCGGATCTGGTGAACCTTGCCGTGATCGCGGCCTACAATGCCCATGGCTGAGCGCTCATGGTCGGGCAATCGTGCGCCACCTGGCCGCCGAATGCCGCAGGCGCGCCCCGGGCTTGCGCGATGGCGACAGCCGGCGTATATAGACCCTGAGCATTCTCCATAGCCCTTGTGGCTCATGTGTATGGCCCATGTGGCCGGCCTGAGGTCCGGGCTGCAAGGGAGGGTCGGGAGAGTGGGTCCCCATCGGGCCCGCTCTTTTTGTTGTCGCGCCGGGGCTCGCCCGGGTCCCGGGCAGCGCGAGCGGCCAGCCGGCACCGTAGGCAGTCAGGCAGACGGCAACATGGCAGGAGATGGCCATGAAGGACCGCAAGACAAGGCGAATTGCCCGCGAGACGGGACCGGCCGAGGTTGTTGCCCGCATTGCCGAGCCGATCCTGGAGGACATGGGGTATCGGCTGGTGCGCGTGCGTCTGGCCGGCAAGGACCTGCAGGTGATGGCGGAGCGTCCCGATGGTTCGCTGACCATCGACGACTGCGTGGAGATCACCCGGGCCCTTTCGCCGGTGCTGGATGTGGAGGATCCGGTGCCCGGATCCTACAATCTGGAGATTTCCTCGCCCGGCGTGGCCCGGCCGCTGGTGCGGCCGGAGGATTTCGAACGCTGGGCCGGGTTCGAGGCCAAGATCGAGATGGAAACGCCCATCGAGGGCCAGAAGCGCTTTCGCGGCATTCTCGAGGGCTATGACGCGGAGAGTGACGAGGTGCGTCTCTTCGTGCCGGCAGAAACGGCCGGCGGCACGGAAGGGGGCGAGGACGTGCTCATCGGCCTGGCCTTCGAGGACATTGCCTCCGCCCGGCTGGTGATGAGCGATGCGCTGCTGGCGGAGGCCGGACGGCGGGCGCGCGCCCGTCAGGATGCCGCTGCCAGTGATGGTGTTGCCCTGGATGTGGATGGTCATGCCAAGGCCGAAAACGGCGCGAAAGACGGCCGGCGGACCCGGTGCCGGCGGCGTGACGGTTGAGTGTGTGCCGGGGCCGGACAGGCTGTCGGCACGAAAACGGTTGGTGAAGGATGGAAGGCCGTTCCCCGGGAGGGGGCGGTGGTGCGGTCCGCGGCCGGGCGGATGGCCGGCAGGCCGGTGATGCATGGCCCGGACCGGGACAAGCGGGAGAGACAGGAACCATGACCAGTGCGGTGAGCGCCAACAGGCTGGAGCTCTTGCAGATTGCGGATGCGGTGGCGCGCGAGAAGAACATCGACAGGAACGTGGTGCTGAAGGCCATGGAGGAGGCCATTCAGCGCGCCGCGCGTTCGCGCTACGGCTCGGAGCTGGACATCCGTGCCCACATCGATCCCAGGACCGGCGAGACGACGTTGCGGCGTGTGCTGACGGTGGTGGAGACCGTGGAGGACGACAACCGCGAGATCTCGCTGGAAGAGGCGCGCAAGATCAATCCGGATGCCCAGGTGGGCGACGAGTTTTCCGAACCCCTGCCGCCCATCGAGTTCGGCCGGGTGGCGGCGCAGAGCGCCAAGCAGGTGATCGTGCAGAAGGTGCGCGAGGCGGAGCGCGAGCGCCAGTATCAGGAATACAAGGACCGGGTGGGCGAGATCGCTTCCGGCGTGGTGAAGCGCAACGAGTTCGGCCACATCATCGTGGACCTGGGACGGGCCGAGGCCATCGTGCGCCGCGAGGAGAGCATCCCGCGCGAGAGCTTTCGGCCGGGAGATCGCATCCGGGCCTATATCTATGACGTGCGGCGGGAGAACAAGGGACCGCAGATCTTCCTTTCGCGTACCCGGCCGGAGTTCATGGCCAAGCTCTTTGCCCAGGAGGTGCCGGAGATCTACGACGGCGTGGTGGAGATCGTCTCGGTGGCGCGCGATCCCGGCTCGCGGGCCAAGATCGCGGTGCGTTCCCATGATCCTTCCATCGATCCCGTGGGCGCCTGCGTGGGCATGCGCGGCTCGCGCGTGCAGGCGGTGGTGAACGAGCTGCAGGGCGAGAAGATCGACATCATCCAG
>CAZNLW010000122.1:0-6805 GCA_964574205.1 uncultured Rhizobiaceae bacterium
CGCTGAAAGCGACGCCCCGAAGGGGCGTCCTTGACAATCATGGGCTTATGGAAAAGACAGCCCTGTCCGGGACAACCCCAAAAGGTTTTCCAGCCTGCTCGGCAGGCTGGAAAACTTTTCTTCACGTTCGACGACGAATTGTCCACAGGATAACCGTTCAGGCAGGAAAGCTTTCCTTCACGTTCGCTTCTGCCGGTTTTCGGCGATCGCCTCTTCCGGCGCACCGGCCAGGCCTTCGAGTATGGGACAGTCCGGCCGCTCGTCGCCATGACAGGCCTCCACAAGCCGGGAAAGCGTCGCGCGCAGGTTCTTCAGTTCCTCGATCTTGCGATCGATCTGGCGGATGCGCGCTTCGGCCAGACGCTTCACGTCACGCGACGCACGACTCTTGTCCTCGTACAGCGATAGCAGCTGACGGCATTCCTCCAGCGAAAAGCCCAACGAGCGCGCCCGGGCGAGAAAGCGCAGCACGTGCACATCGCGCTCCGAATAGTCGCGATAGCCGTTCTCCCGCCGCGCCGGCACCACCAGGCCGATCTCGTCATAATAGCGCACCGTCTTCACTGGCAGGCCGGCCTTTTCCGCCGCTTCGCGAATGTGCATCGCCATGTTCTCCTGCCTCGTTGCTGGTGAGCAAGGATCGCCATGACGGATTTCTAGCGCATGGTCTCCGCAATGGCCATACGGATGCCGGCACCTTTCGGCCCATGGGCCGGGCATGCCGAGCAGACGCGCGCATGAGGAAAACGGGCGATCACGGACGGGAAAGACGGCAGGGAAAGCACCGGGCTCACGGAAAGAGCGGCAGCTGGCGCAGGGCGATGGTTTCCTCGAAGCCGAACATGAGATTGAAATTCTGCAGGGCCTGCCCCGAGGAGCCCTTCACCAGGTTGTCGATGGTAGACATGAGGATCACTCTGCCGGGAATGCGGTCCGCTTTCACGGCAAGCACGCAGTCGTTGGAGCCACGCACGTGCTGCGTGGCCGGCGTCACGCCCGGCGGGCTCAAGCGTACAAAAGGCTCGTTCGCGTAGGCTTCGGCCAGCACCCGCTCGCAGTCCGCGGCCGTGGCGCCCTCGGCCAGGCGCGCGTTGCAGGTGATGAACTCGCCACGGCTCATGGGCACGAGATGCGGCGTGAAGCTCACGGTCACGGCCTTTCCGGCCGCCAACGAGAGTTCCTGCTCGATCTCCGGCATATGGCGGTGCCGGCCGACCGCATAGGGCGAAAGTCCCTCGCCGGCCTCGCAGAACAGCGTATTCAGTTTCAGGCCCCGTCCGGCACCGGAAACGCCGGACTTGGCATCGATGATGATGTCCTCGGTGTCGATCACGCCTGCCTTCACCAGTGGCAGCAGCAACAGCAACGTGGCCGTGGGATAGCAACCGGGGCAGGCAACCAGACGGGCACCGCGAATCGGCTCGCGATAGTGTTCCGTGAGGCCATAGACAGCCTCGGCCAGCAACTCGGGCGCCGCGTGCGGCTGGCCATACCACTCGGCATAGACTGCAGGATCCCGCAAACGGAAATCGGCGGAGATGTCGATCACCTTCACATGCGCCGGAATGTCCCTGATCACGTCGGCAGAGGTGCCATGCGGCAGGCCGCAGAAGGCGGCCTCGATGTCCTGCCAGGGCACATCCTCGTTGCGCACCAGATCCGGCAGATCGAGCCCGGCGAGATGGGGATAGACCGCCGCCAGCGGCCGGCCGGCATGGGTGTTGGCCGTGAGCGCCGCAATCTCGACGTTGGGGTGACGTGCCGCCAGACGCACGAGATCGGCGCCCGTATAGCCGGAGGCGCCGACCACCGCGATGCGGATCTTCCTTTCTGTCATGGTCCGTTCCCTGCTGCGGTCCCTGTGCCAGACCTCACGACCTGCCCGGATCAGGCACAAGCCCCCTCAAATGCCCATGGCCTTGCGGAAGTTCTCGTCGATCTTGTCGAGAAAGCCCTGGGTGGTCAGCCACTTCTGTTCCGGCCCCACGAGGATGGCCAGATCCTTGGTCATGTAGCCGGATTCGATGGTGTCGATCACCGTCTTCTCCAGTGTCTGGGCAAAGCGGATGAGGTCCTCGTTGCCGTCCAGCTTGCCGCGATGGGCCAGACCCCGCGTCCAGGCGAAGATGGAGGCGGTGGAGTTGGTGGAGGTTTCCTTGCCCGCCTGATGCAGGCGGTAGTGACGGGTGACCGTGCCGTGAGCGGCCTCCGATTCCATGACCTTGCCGTCGGGCGTGAGCAGCACCGAGGTCATCAGCCCCAGTGAACCGAATCCCTGGGCGACGATGTCGGACTGCACGTCGCCGTCATAGTTCTTGCAGGCCCACACGAAGCCGCCGGACCATTTGAGTGCGCAGGCCACCATGTCGTCGATCAGCCGATGCTCGTAGGTGAGGCCGTGCTCGTCGAAGGCTGCCTTGAACTCCTTCTCGTAGACCTCCTGGAAGATGTCCTTGAAGCGCCCGTCGTAGGCCTTGAGAATCGTGTTCTTGGTGGACATGTAGAGCGGCCACTTGCGGTCCAGCGCGAAGTTGAAGCAGGCGCGGGCGAAGTCGTAGATGGACTTGTCGGTGTTGAACATGCCCAGCGCCACGCCGCCGTGGTCCTGCACCGTGAACTGGTGCACCTCGCGCTCGATCACCGTGCCATCCTCGCCCTCGTAGCGGATGGTCAGCCGCCCTGGCCCCTCGGGCACGCGGAAGTCCTGCGCCTTGTACTGGTCGCCATGGGCATGACGGCCGATGACGATGGGCTTCTTCCAGCCCGGCACGAGGCGCGGAATGTTGCGGCAGACGATGGGCTCGCGGAACACGACGCCACCCAGGATGTTGCGGATGGTGCCGTTGGGCGACTTCCACATCTTCTTCAGGCCGAATTCCTTCACCCGCGCCTCGTCCGGCGTGATGGTGGCACACTTCACGCCCACACCGTGCTCCTTGATGGCGAGCGCCGCATCGATGGTGACCTGATCGTCGGTGGCATCCCGGTTCTGGATGGAAAGGTCGAAATAGATGAGCTCGATGTCCAGATAGGGCAGGATCAGCTGCTCGCGAATCTTGTGCCAGATGATGCGCGTCATCTCGTCGCCATCGAGCTCGACAACGGGATTGTCCACCTTGATCTTGGCCATGGGAACCCTCTTTCCTACTTCGGATGCGAAAATCTTCCCCGCGCTTGCCTGTGCGTGCGGTCATATCGCATATCGGCGGCCGCGAAAAGCGGCACATGCGCATAATGCCGCCCTGGCCTGTTGCGCGAGATGACAGGGGGATGTTGCAAGGCCCTGCCGCATCCCCCATCTTGAGAAAACGCTGGCGTGCTGTGGCTTCCGCCGGCTTGCGGCAGGGCCTGTTTCGCCAACATCGCCCGAATGGAAGGGAACGGACTTCATGCCCCATGCCGAGATGCCTCTCCTGCGCGAATGGATCGTGCTGCTGGTGGCCATGGGGCTGGTGGTGCCGCTCATGCGGCGGCTGAATGCCTCTTCCGTGCTTGGCTATCTGCTCGTCGGCGTGCTCATCGGCCCCTGGGGCATCGGCGCCCTGACCGCCCACTGGCCGTGGCTCGAATGGTTCACCATCCGGAACAGCGGCACCATTCGCACGCTGGCGGAGCTGGGGGTGGTGTTCCTGCTGTTCATGATCGGGCTGGAACTGTCCACGGAGCGCCTGGTCTCCATGGCCCGGCTTGTCTTCGGCCTTGGCCTGGCGCAGGTGGTGGTCACGGCCGTGGGCATGGCCGCGCTGCTGCATGCCGTGGCGGGACTGGCCGGTGCGCAGGCCATCGTCATCGGCTCGGCCCTGGCGCTGTCCTCCACTGCCATCGTCATGCATCTGCTGGTGGAGGAACGACGGCTGGCCACGCCGGTGGGCCGGGCGGCCTTCGCCATCCTGCTGTTTCAGGATCTCGCCGTGGTGCCCATCCTCTTTCTCGTGGGCGCGCTGGCCGCCAGCACTGGTGGCGCGGCAGGCGGCGGGAGCCTGCTGCTTTCGCTGCTGCTGAACTTTGGCAAGGCGGCGCTGGCCATCGGCATCATCATGGCGCTGGGCCGGCTGCTGGTGCGGCCGTTCCTGCGCTTTGTCGCCCAGGCCCGTCAGCGCGAGGTGTTCATGGCGGCCGTGCTGCTGCTGGTGATCGGCACGGGCGTGCTCACCCATGCGGCGGGCCTGTCCATGGCGCTGGGGGCCTTTCTCGCCGGGCTGCTGCTGGCGGAAACGGAATACGCCCATCAGGTGGAGGTGGATCTGGAGCCCTTCAAGGGGCTGCTCATGGGCGTGTTCTTCACCTCCATCGGCATGAGCCTCGATCTTTCGGCCACGGTGGCCGTGTGGCCGGCCCTGCTGGTGGCGGTGCTGGTGCTTGTCACATGCAAGGCAGTCATTGTCCTGCTGCTGGGGCGGATGTTCGGCCTGGGCCGGGGCACGGCGCTGGAAACGGCCCTGTTGCTGGCCCATGGCGGCGAGTTTGCCTTCGTGATCCTCTCGCAGGCCCTGGCGCTGGGGGTGCTGCCGGCAGCACAGGCACAGATGTTCATGGTGGTGACGACACTCAGCATGTTCCTGCTGCCCTTCCTGGCACGGCTGGGGCAGATGGCGGCCCGTCACCTTGCCCGGGCCGACATGCGCCGCAAGGCGCCCCTGCCGACAGCGGAGGAGACCCGGGGCCTGCGTGACCACGTGATCATCGTCGGCTATGGCCGCGTCGGACAGCTGCTGGCCGACATCCTCAGCGAGCAGCGCATTCCCTTCGTGGCCATCGACAACGATCCCGTGATCGTGGCCAGTTGTCGCCAGCAGGCACCGGTCTATTTCGGCAATGCCGCGCAGGCAGACATCCTGCGCCGGCTGGGAGCGGACAATGCGCTGGCCCTGGTCATCACCATGGACGATGCCGAGGCGGCCGAACGTGTGGCCTCTGTCGCCCACCTGCACTGGCCGCATCTGCCCATTCTCGCCCGCGCCCGCGATACCCGCCACGCCATGCGGCTGGTGGCCAGCGGCGCCCGCGACGTGGTGCCCGAGACGGTGGAGGCGAGTCTCGACCTGGCCGAACTGCTGCTGCGCGACATGGGATTGGGGGCGGATGTGGCCCACGACGTCATCGCCAACCGCCGCGAGCAGGAACGCCAGCGCCTGCAGCGGGCGGTGCGCCACGAGCGCGAGGCGGCTGGACGCACCCCGCACTGATCCCCCTCCATGCGCCAGCTCGCGGAGACGGATTTTCCGCGCCTGCCTGTTTTCTCGCTCCGCTGCCGGCGCTACAATCGCTTGGGACAGCGGGAACATCGAAAAGGAACCGGATCATGGCCGCTCATGGTGGTGATTGCGACGTGATCGTCTCCGGCGCCGGGCCGGCCGGGCTGGCGGCGGCGGCCCTGTGTGCCGAACAGGGGCTGGATGTGGTGCTGATCACAGGCCCGCGCGATCCGTTCGAGAAGCGGCATGATCCGCGCACCATTGCCCTGATGCGCCCCAGCGTGCGGCTGCTGGAGCATCTGGACCTCTTCGACAGGTCCCTGCGGGCCGTCTCCAATCCCTTGCGCCGGTTGCGGCTGGTGGATGACACCGGCGGCCTGTTCACCGCGCCGGAAGTCACCTTCGATGCCCATGATGCCGGCTGGGAGGCTTTCGGCTGGAACATACCCCTGGAGGACCTGCACCCTGCCCTGGCGGAAAAGGCGCAGGAGACGGGCGTGCGGTTTCTCGCCGATTCGGCCACGGGCGTGCGCCATGACCGGCGCCGGCTTGCACGCGTGCACCTGAAGGAGACAGGCGAGATCGCCGCGCCCGTGGTGATCGCGGCAGACGGCCGCGGTTCGCCCATTCGCGAGAGTGCCGGCTTCATCATGCTGCGCCATGACTACGACCAGGTGGCCGTGGGCTGTTTCTTTTCCCACTCGGCGGATCATGACGACATGTCCACCGAGTATCACAAGCCCGACGGTCCCTTCACCACCGTGCCCATGCCGGGCCGGCGTTCCTCCCTGGTGTGGATGATGCGCCCGCCGGCGGCGCGGGAGGTCATGGCGCTGCCGCCTGCGGCGCTGGCGCGGCGCATCCAGGTGGAAAGCCACGGGGATCTGGGACGCATCTCGGAGCCCACGGCGCCGCAGTCCTTCCCGATGCAGACCCTGACGGCACACGATTTCGCGAAGGAACGCATCATTCTCGTGGGCGAGGCGGCCCATGCCGTGCCGCCCATCGGTGCCCAGGGGCTGAACATGAGCTTTCGCGATGCGGCCCTGGCGGCGGAGCTCATCGGCGATGCCTTTGCCTTTGGCGAGGACTGGGGCGGCGAGGCGATCTGCCACCGCTATGACCGCCTGCGCCGGCGTGACGTCTTTCCGCGCAAGGCGGCCATCCACCTCGTCAACGCGGCACTGCTGACCAACCTCGCCCCCCTGCAGGCCATGCGCGCCGGCGTCATTGCGCTTGCCGCCAGCCTGCCCTGGGTGCGGGACATCGTCATGCGCCAGGGACTGGCTCCCGGTGACGAATCCCTACCACGCATCATGCAGGAGCCGCGCGAGGAGGTCATGGCTGGGTGAGAGGCAGAGACCGCCGGGAGCCTTGCCGGAACGGTCTTCCGTCACACCTGTAAATCGCCAGGTCTGCGGAAAAGGCTCCAATCTTCGTTCAGCCGAACGATATACAATGTATCGAGTTGCAAGAACTTTGCGGATGATCGGATGATTGTGAATCGCAAGGGTCTGACGATGCATCGTCAGAGCCTTGCGATTCACTTGAGCCAGAAATGCTGTCCTGCTGGCGCCGGGCCGTGCCCTGAGCCAGCAGGACGCATTGTT
>CAZNLW010000123.1:0-6738 GCA_964574205.1 uncultured Rhizobiaceae bacterium
AACAATGCGTCCTGCTGGCTCAGAGCACGGCCCGGCGCCAGCAGGACAGCCTTTCTGACTTGTGTGAATCGCAAGGTTCTGGCGATACATCGTCAGAACCTTGCGATTCACAGTTAACCAAACATCCGAAAAAATTTTTGCAACTCAATACCTTGTATATAGTTCACATGCGACTTTTCAAGACACACCGACGCTCTGCTGCCCAGGTGCGGCGCGGCATCCGGAAGATGCCGCTTCTGCATGCTTGCCTTTTCCCGCCGAGAGCCAATCCCTTTCCGGGAGGAACGGTCAGGTTGCGATTTCCCTGCTAGCAGCACTGTCTGCCTGTCGCTTCATGCGGGCCCGAGTCCGCACGCGCTCCGATTCGCTTTTCAGCTGACCACAGGCGGCCATGATGTCGCGGCCTCGTGGCGTGCGGATGGGCGAGGCATAACCGGCACGATTGACGATTTCAGCAAAGCGCTCGATCGTTTCCCAGTCCGAACATTCGTAGGGGCTGCCAGGCCAGGGATTGAAGGGAATGAGGTTGACCTTGGCCGGAATGCCTTTCAGCAGGGTCACCAGGCGTTTCGCATCCGCCGGGCTGTCGTTGATTCCCTTGAGCATCACGTATTCGAACGTGATGCGCCGGGCATTGGAAAGGCCCGGGTAGGCACGACAGGCCTGAAGCAGCACCTTGAGAGGATACTTGCGATTGAGAGGAACGAGACGGTTGCGCACCTCGTCCGTGGTCGCATGCAGGGAGATGGCAAGCATCACTCCCATTTCCTCACCTGCGCGCGGAATCATGGGCACCACGCCGGCCGTGGACAGCGTGATGCGCCGCTTCGACAGCGAGATCCCCTCGCCATCGGCGAAGATCTCCACGGCGTCCTTCACGGCCTCGAAGTTGTAGAGCGGTTCGCCCATGCCCATGAAGACGATGTTGGTGATGAACCGCCCGGATGGCGGCGGGCTGTCCATGGCTGCAATCCTTGCCGGCCAGTCGCCCAGATCATCCCGCGCCAACATCAGCTGGCCCACGATCTCCGCCGGTGTGAGATTGCGCACCCAGCGCTGCGTGCCGGTGTGGCAGAAGGTGCAGTTGAGCGTGCAGCCCACCTGCGAGGACAGGCACAAGGTGCCCCGGTCGGGCTCGGGAATGTAGACCATCTCCACCTCGTGGCGCTGCCCGCGCGCATCCGGCGGCAACCGCAGCAGCCACTTGCGGGTGCCATCCACGGAGATCTGACGCTGCACCACCTCCGGCCGGGCCAGCGAGGCCGTGGCGGCGAGATCCGCCCGCAGGGCCCTGGCGATGTTGGTCATCTCGTCGAAGCTCGTGGCCCCGCGATGATAGATCCAGTGCCAGAGCTGCTGGGTGCGCATCTTCAGCTGCCGCTCCGGCACGCCAAGATGACGCAGGAATTCCCGCAAGTGCGCGCGGGTCATGCCCACAAGCGTGGGCCGGACATCGCTTGTGGCGTTCTCTTCGGTCACGTCCACTCTCTGCTGCCGTGGCCCGCCTTGGGCCGGCATGGGCGCCAGTTCGGTCATGCCTGTCTCTCCTGCGGGCGTTTTCCGTGCCTGGTCTCGTTCTTCGGCCGATGCCCGATGAATTTGCGGCAACCGATCACTTGCGGCAAAGCTCGTCGATCTTCTTCAGTGCCGCGGTCACGCCCTTCAGCGAATAGGTGTCCACCGTGCGGGTGCCACGCGCGGAGGTGCCATGCACCTTCATGGTGCGGCCGCGCTTCATGGCACTGACGATCTTGCGATCTGCCGCCGGCCCTTCGCTCCAGGCCCCGTCATCCACCGTGAAGAGGGTGAAGGTGTTGCCGTCGATTTCCAGCTTCACCGTGGAATTGGGTTTGAAGCGGTAGCCGATGATGGTGTTGACCTCGCCGCGCACCTTGTCTGCCGGCCGGTGGGTGACGAGGAAATAGGCCGGATCGCGGTTCACCCTGGCAAGCTTGCGGCCGCCGCGGAAGGCCTCCGATTTCTTCGGCTGGCTGACGATGTAGCACACAGGGCCCTTCTTCGTGCGATAATGGTAGGCTGTCCAGTCGCCAAAAGTCCCCGCCACCTTGGGCGTGGGTGTCTGCTGGGCCATGGCCGTTCGTCCGTCTGCCGCCATTCCCGCCATGACCACTAGCCCGGCAATGGACATCCCCGCGATCAGCCGGTGGACCCTTTCGTGGATCATGCCTGTCTCTCCATCGTGTTCCGCATCATGCACTTTCCCTCTCGGGCGAGCGAAGGCTCGCGGCTGGATCCGCCCGGAATGCCCGGCGCCGTCAGCCGTCATGCTGCCCGTGGGAAGAAACGGCTTCTGCCGTCATTTCGCCGTCGGTCGGCAGACGCCCCTGTTTCAAGGCTTTCAACGCCTTTCGGGCCTTTTCCCTGTGCGCCTCCGAGATGTGACCGGCAAGCATGCCGATGGTCGTGACGAGCACGGTGAGGTCATCGGTGAAACCGATGCCGGGAAGGAGATCCGGAATCAGATCCACCGGCACCACGAAATAGGCCAGCGCCGCTAGCAACATGCCTTTCACCCTTGCCGGCGTGGCCGGATCGGTGGCGCAGTAGAAAGCGGCCAGGGCCTCGCCGGCAAAGGGCACGTGTGCCACCACTTTCAGCATCTTGGGCCAGAAGCCCTCGCGCACCACCTCTGCCGGATCCTGCCCGGCAAAGACCTTCCACGCCTCGTTGAGGCGCTTGGGATCGATGTCGCCGCCAGGCGGGTTCATGGCACGGTCTCCCCCGGCTTGTCCGTCTCGCGCGATGCGTCCGCTGCCGTCTGGCACGAGAATATGGCGAAGCCGGGACCCCGTGCAAGGGGGGCGTGCCGCCCGGCCGGGCGCTCCCTTGCCAACAAGGCAGCTCAAGGGCCCGGGCGTTGCGGCCCTGGGGCCTCAGTCCTCTTCGTTGCGGCGTTCGTTGAGCCGGGCAAAGACCGTGTCGGCGTCGGGGATGTCTTCCTCTGTCTCCGCGCCCGATGCCGCACCGGACTCGCCAAACAGGGCGCTGGCTGCATCGGGGGCGTTGCCTGCAGCCACCTCGCGGGCCGTGGCCGTGCGCTCGAGACCCAGCGATTCCTCGGGCGAGCGCAGGGTCTCGGCTTCCTCCGGCTGTTCGGGAAGGCCCTGCCGGCGGCGTTCGCGGGCCACACGCTCGGCTGCCTTTCTGACCGCAGTGTCCAGCTCCAGCTGGGTGCACAGGCCAAGGGTTACGGGATCCTTGGGCTTGATGTTGGCGATGTCCCAGTGGGTGCGGTTGCGGATGGACTCGATGGTCGGCTTGGTGGTGCCGATCAGCTTCATGATCTGGGTGTCGGAAAGCTCCGGATGGTTGCGGAGCAGCCACATGATGGCGCTGGGCTTGTCCTTGCGGCGCGACAGAGGCGTATACTTGGGCCCCTTGCGCACGCGCGAAAGGGGCACGTTCACCTTGGGTTTGGCCAGCTTCAGACGGTAATTCGGATCCTTCTCGCCGCGCTCGATCTCCTCGCGCGTCAGCTGGCCGGTGGCAATGGGATCCAGGCCCTTGATTCCCTGCGCCACCTCGCCATCGGCAATGCCCTTGACCTCCAGTTCATGGAGGCCGCAGAAATCGCCGATCTGCTTGAAGGTGAGGGCGGTGTTCTCCACCAGCCACACGGCGGTGGCCTTCGGCATCAGTGGTCTTTCGGACATATGGTCTCTCCTTCGGAATGCCGCCATCCCGGGCCCTGTCCTGACGCTGCCCCGTGCCGGAATGCGGCAATCCGCCAATTCATGGCTTGAGCCTGATGATGACGGGATTTGTCCGACATATAGCGAGTGCCCGCCGCCCTTGCAACGACAAGCGCGTCAGGGGGCGCGGCATTCACGGTCCCGCAACCGTTCCTGCATCGAAAGGCCGGCCAGCCGGTTTCCCCTCCGAGCCGGGAATCACGCTCCATCCCGGGTGCGGGCGTGGTTTTCCAGGGCCTGCATGATGATGCGTTCGGCCTCCTCGTGGCCGCCCCAGCCCTCCATCTTCACCCATTTGCCGTCCTCCAGGTCCTTGTAGTGGGTGAAGAAATGCTCGATCTGCCTCAGCTGGATCTCCGGCAGGTCGGCGATGTCGAAGATCTTCTCGTAGTGGCGCGTGATGTGAGGAGCGGGCACGGCGATGATCTTCTCGTCCTTGCCCTTCTCGTCGCGCATCATGAGCACGCCCACGGGGCGCACGGCAATGATGCAGCCCGGAAGCAGCGGACGGGAGGAAACGAGCACCACGTCAAGGGGATCCCCGTCATCACAGAGGGTGTGGGGGATGAAACCATAGTTGCCCGGATAACGCATGGGCGTATAGAGATAGCGATCCACAACCACGGTGCCGGCGGCCTTGTCCATCTCGTACTTGATGGGTTCGCCGCCGATCGGCACCTCGATGACCACATTCACTTCCTTGGGTGGATTCTTGCCCGGGCTGATGGCATCCAGTCGCATGTTCCGTTCCCCGCAATCACTGTCTTCCACATTGGTCACGCACGTCTCCGACGTCAGTCAATGGCGGCGGGAGCATGGGAAGACAACCCCTTCTTTCCAACAGGAGGGCACCTTTCCGGCCCGTGGCCGGCCCCTGTCCACCACCGGACAGGCGGGAGGATGTTGCCGTTCGTGCCTTGATGCTATAGAGATGCGCACCCCTCTCGGAGAGAGGGCCGGCTGCACGAGGTGGAAGGAGGGCACGGCCGGCTCGCCACGCCGGATGTTCAGGGCCGCGGCGGCCAGCGCCGTGCCGGTTGCGAGGGCACATGACAGTCGTTTCCCGATCGGGCTCCGTGGACATGCTGCAGGAGCTCTCGCCGGTGCTGAAGGTGATCGGCGTGCTGCTCCTCATCGTCGGCGGGCTGATGTTGCTGCCGGCGCTTGTGGACATCATCTTCGGCGAGGCTGACTGGCAGGTTTTCGTTCTCTCGGCTTTCGTCATCATCGTCATCGGCGGGCTGCTTACCATCAGCCAGAACCGGCCGGTGCGCCAGCTGACCACGCGGCAGGCCATTCTCATCGTCAATCTGGCCTGGCTGGCCTGTGCTGCCGCCGGAGCGCTGCCTTTCATCTTTGCGGAAACGGACCTTTCCATTACCGATGCCTTCTTCGAATCGATGTCCGGCATCACGACCACAGGCTCCACGGTGCTCACCGGGCTGGACAACCTGCCGCCCGGCATCCTGCTGTGGCGGGCGCTGCTGCAGTGGATGGGCGGGCTCGGCATCATCGTCACGGCGCTGGCCATCCTGCCGGCGCTGAACGTGGGTGGCATGCGCATGTTCAGGGTGGAGGCCTTCGACATCGCCCGCAAGTCCTACCCCAAGGCCGGGCAGATTGCCGTGGGCCTTGTCGGTGTCTACATGCTGCTCACGGCTCTCTGCGCCGTGGCCCTGTGGCTGGCGGGCATGCGCGCCTTCGATGCCCTGGCCCATGCGCTCACCACCATCGCCACCGGTGGCTACTCCACCAAGGACGCCTCTGTCGGCCATTATGACAGCGTGGCCATCGAGGCCATCATCACCATCGGCATGGTGGCCGGCGGCATACCGTTTCTCGCCTGGCTGCATGCCTTCCGCGAGCCGCGCCTGCTGCTGAAGGACGAGCAGATCCGCGCCTATCTCGTGCTCCTGGCCTGGGGAATCCTGATCATCACCTGGTGGCTGGTCACGGTAGAGGCGTTCGATCCCTTCACGGCCTTTCGCTATGCCAGTTTCAACGTGGTCTCGCTGATGACCGGCACGGGCTTTGCCTCCGCCGACTATGCCCTGTGGGGCGCGCTGCCGGTGATGCTGCTGTTCATCTACACGCTCATCGGTGGTTGCTCCGGTTCCACGGCATGTGGCATGAAGGTCTTCCGATTCCAGATCCTGCTCAGGTTTTCCACCCGCGAGCTGAAGCAGCTGGTCCTGCCGTCGCTGGTGCGCCCGCTCTCCTACAATGGCACGCGGGTCCGGCAGGACGTTCTGGCTTCCGTCTTCAGCTTCTTCTTCCTGTTCCTGGTCACGTTCGCGGCGCTGGCGGCGGCCTTGGCCGCCACGGGGCTGGACTATGTGACGGCCCTCACGGGGGCAGCCACGGCGCTGGCCAACGTGGGGCCGGGCTTTGGCGAGATCATCGGCCCTTCCGGCAACTTCCAGCCGCTCAACGACATGGCCAAGTGGCTGCTCGCCTTCGGCATGCTCGCCGGACGGCTGGAGATCCTCACCTTCTACGCCATGTTCACCCGCATCTTCTGGCGGTTCTGAGCGCACGTGCAAGCCGGCCTCCCTGCCGAGAGGGCTCCCGGCTAGGCCGAAACCGTTTTCCGTCACTCGCCAAGCCGCATGTGCGGGTTCAGTCGCGCAAGAGCTCGTTGATGGAAGTCTTGGCGCGGGTCTTCTCGTCCACGCGCTTGACGATGACCGCGCAGTAGAGATGCGGTGCCGGGCTGCCGTTGGGCAGTTCGGTCCTGGAGCCGGGCATGGTGCCGGGCACGACGACGGAATAGGGCGGCACGCGCCCGTAGTGGATCTCGCCTGTCTCGCGGTCCACGATGCGGGTGGACTGGCCGATGTAGACGCCCATGGAGAGCACCGATCCCTCGCCCACGATCACGCCTTCGGCCACCTCGGCACGGGCACCGATGAAACAGTTGTCCTCGATGATGACCGGACCAGCCTGCAGGGGCTCCAGCACGCCGCCGATGCCGGCGCCACCGGAAATGTGCACGTTCTTGCCGATCTGGGCGCAGGAGCCGACG
>CAZNLW010000124.1:0-6669 GCA_964574205.1 uncultured Rhizobiaceae bacterium
GCAGGCAGGTGATGCCGGAAAGCCGCTGCCACTTGCGCTCGGCGGCAGCGATGAACTGATCGAAGACCACCTGTGCGCCATTGGCGAAGTCGCCGAACTGCGCTTCCCACATCACCAGCACGTGGGGATCCACCAGCGAATAGCCGTATTCGTAGCCGAGCACCGCCTCCTCGGAGAGGATGGAGTTGATGAAATCCGCCTTCGCCGGCTGCTCGGGATCGATGTGATTGAGTGGCACGTAGGTCTCGTCGGTCAGCTGATCCACCCACACCGCATGTCGCTGCGAGAAGGTGCCACGCTGCACGTCCTGTCCGGAGAGACGCACGCGATAGCCCTCCAGCAGCAGGCCACCCCAGGCCAGCTGTTCGGCCGTGGCCCAGTCGATATTGCGGCCCGATTCGATGGCCTTGTGCCGGGCTTCGACGATGCGCCGCAGTGTGGGGTGGATGTTGAAGCCTTCCGGCACCGTGGTGAGAGCCCGCCCCACCTTGCGCAGCGTCTCCAGGGAAAGCGACGTTTGTCCATGGCGTGGATCCTCGATGGTGGCCACGGACGGCGGCCGGAAACTGGCCCAGTAGCCGGAGAGCCAGTCCGCCTTCGCCGGCCTGTAGGAGGTGGCCGCCTCGAACTCCGTCTCCAGCATCTCGCGGAAGCGGCGCTCCATGGCGCGCACCTCCTCTTCCGTCACCACGCCCTCGCGGATCAGCTGCCGCGAATAGATCTCCACCACGGTGGGATGTTCGCGGATGCGCCGGTACATCAGTGGCTGGGTGAAGGAAGGCTCGTCCGCCTCGTTGTGGCCATGGCGACGATAACAGAACACGTCCACCACCACCGGCTTGCCGAAGATCTGGCGGAACTCCGTGGCGATGCGCGCGGCAAAGACCACCGCCTCCGGATCATCGCCGTTCACGTGAATGATGGGCGCGCCCACCATCTTGGCCACGTCCGAGGGATAGGGCGAGGATCGCCCCCAGATGGGCGAGGTGGTGAATCCGATCTGGTTGTTGATGATGAAGTGCACCGAGCCGCCAAAGCGGTGCCCCGAGACATCGGACAGTGCGAAGCACTCCGCCACCACGCCCTGCCCGGCGAAGGCGGCATCGCCATGCAGCAGCAGCGGCAGCACGCGCTTGCGTGCCGTATCGCCGCGCTGGTCCTGCTTGGCGCGCGCCTTGCCCAGCACCACCGGATCCACGATCTCCAGATGCGAGGGATTGGCGGCCAGCGACAGATGCACCCGGTTGCCGTCGAATTCCCGGTCCGAGGAGGCACCCAGGTGATACTTCACGTCGCCTGAACCTTCCACCTCCTCCGGCGTGGAGGAACCACCGCGGAATTCGTGGAAAATGGCGCGGTAGGGCTTGCCCATCACGTTGGCCAGCACGTTGAGACGCCCGCGGTGGGCCATGCCGATGACGATTTCCTCCACGCCCATCTGCCCGCCGCGCTTGATCACCTGCTCCAGCGCCGGAATGATGGATTCGGCGCCTTCCAGGCCGAAGCGCTTGGTGCCCGTGTACTTGGTATGGAGGAATCTCTCGAAGGTTTCCGCCTCGATCAGTTTGGCGAGGATGGCCTTCTTGCCCAGGGTGGTGAAGGCCACTTCCTTGTCCGGCCCTTCGATGCGCTCCTGGATCCAGGCCTTCTGGGCCGGATCCGAGATATGCATGAACTCGTAACCCAGATGCCCGCAGTAGGTGCGCTTGAGGATGACCAGGATTTCCTCGATGGTCCCCCATTCCATGCCCAGCACGCCATCGAGGAAGATCTTGCGTCTGCGATCCTTCTCCGTGCGGAAGCCGTATGTGGCCGGATCCAGCTCCGGATGCGGTTCCGGTTCGCGCAGGCGCAGGGGGTCCAGGTCCGCCGCCAGATGTCCACGCACGCGATAGGCGCGGATCATCATCAGGGCCCGGACCGAATCCTTGGCCTTGGCCTTGATTTCCTCTTCCGTGAGCGCCGCCCCCTTGTCATCCCCCTTCCGGCGCAGCTTGTCCGCCTGCTCCGCCTCCAGGGCCGACCAGTCCTCGGTGAGGGCCGCCGTCAGCTCGTCCATCGACAGGCGTGGCCAGTCCGGTCGCTTCCAGGAAGGCCCGGCGAGTTCCTTCTCCACCGTTTCCGGATCGTCACCGAGCGAGGCAAAGAGCTGCTGCCATTCCTCTGCCACGGAAGAGGGGTCCTTCAGCCAGCGGGCATAGAGGGCCTCGATGTATTGCGCGCTCGCACCCGACAGCAGCGAGGCGCGCCGCAGGATTTCCGAATGGTCGATGCTGTTCATGGCTGTTCGCGGTATTACTGGTAATCCACCTGCGGCAGGACGTCCGGTGCTTGCCGTGCCGCTGTCACCGCATCCCTGAAGACGAGAACCGGAACCGAACCCGGCCCCTGACCGCAAGCCGGCTCATGCCCCTGCCCCTGCAAGCTCGGCCATGGCTGCACCGATCTTCGCCGGATTGCGCACCACGGTCACACCGGCGGCTTCCAGCGCCGCGATCTTGGCTTCCGCCGTGCCCTTGCCGCCTGAGATGATGGCGCCCGCATGGCCCATGCGCCGACCGGGTGGGGCGGTCACCCCCGCAATGTAGGCCACCACCGGCTTTTCGCCCTTCCTGGACCTGATGTATTCGGCGGCCTTTTCCTCCGAGGTGCCGCCGATCTCGCCGATGAGCACGATCTGCTTCGTTTGCGGATCCTCGTAGAAGAGTTCCAGGCAGTCGATGAAATCCATGCCCTTCACCGGATCGCCACCAATGCCGATGCAGGTGCTCTGGCCCAGGCCCACGTCCGTGGTCTGTTTCACGGCCTCGTAGGTGAGCGTGCCCGAGCGCGAGACGATGCCCACCGAACCGGGCTTGTGGATATGGCCGGGCATGATGCCGATCTTGCACTGCCCCGGTGTGATGATGCCTGGACAGTTGGGCCCGATGAGACGCGAACCCGAGCCTTGCAGGGCCCGCTTCACGCGCACCATGTCCAGCACCGGAATGCCTTCGGTAATACACACGATGAGCGCAATCCCGGCATCGATGGCTTCCAGGATGGCATCGGCGGCAAAGGCCGGCGGCACGTAGATGACCGTGGCATCGGCCCCGGTGGCCGCCTTCGCCTCGCGCACCGTGTCGAAGACAGGCAGCCCCAGATGGGTAATGCCGCCCTTGCCTGGCGTGACGCCGCCCACCATCTTCGTGCCGTATTCGAGAGCCTGCTGGGTGTGAAAGGTGCCCTGCGCGCCGGTGATGCCCTGGCAGATCACCCGCGTGTCGCGATCGATCAGCACCGCCATCTCACAGCCCTCCCTGCGCGGCGGCCACCACCTTGCGGGCCGCGTCGTCCAGGTCATCCGCGGGAATGATGTTCAGCCCCGAATCGCGAATGATCGCCTGGCCCTTTTCCACGTTGGTGCCTTCCAGCCGCACGACCAGCGGCACGGTCAGGCCCACCTCGCGCACCGCCGTGACCACGCCCTCGGCAATCACGTCGCAACGCATGATGCCGCCGAAAATGTTCACGAGGATGGCCTGCACCTTGGGATCGGCGGTGATGATCTTGAACGCCGCCGCCACCTTCTCGGCGGTGGCGCCGCCGCCCACGTCCAGGAAGTTCGCCGGCTCGCCACCGTAGAGCTTGATGATGTCCATGGTGGCCATGGCCAGGCCGGCGCCGTTCACCATGCAACCGATGTTGCCATCGAGCGCGATGTAGCTGAGGTCGTATTTGGCTGCCTCGCGTTCCCGGGGGTCCTCTTCGTCCGGATCGCGCAGCTCCTGCACGTCGGGGTGGCGGAAGAGCCCGTTGTCGTCGAAATTCACCTTCGCATCCAGACACACGAGCCGTTCATCCGCCGTCACCACCAGCGGATTGATCTCGAGAAGGCCCATGTCCTTTTCACAGAAGGCCCGATGCAGGTTGCCCACCAGCTGCACGCACGGCTTGAAAAGGGCGCCCTTCAGCCCCAGCGCGGCCGCCACCGCCCGGCCCACATAGGGCTGATAGCCGGCTGCCGGATCCACCATGATGGTGAAGATCCTCTCCGGCGCATCCCGGGCCACGTCCTCGATGTCCATGCCGCCGGCAGCAGACGCGACAAAGGCGACCCGGCCCGTGTCCCGGTCCACCAGGCAGGAGAGATAGAGCTCGCGCGCGATCTGCGTGCCCTCCTCCACGAGCAGGCGCCGCACCACCCTGCCCTGTGGTCCGGTCTGCTTCGTGACCAGCACCTTGCCCAGCAGTTCGCGGGCGGCCTTCTCCACCTCGTCGATGGAGTGGCACAGCTTCACGCCGCCGGCCTTGCCGCGGCCGCCGGCATGAATTTGCGCCTTCACCACCCACAGCGGCCCGCCCAGGCGCTCCGCCGCCGCCACCGCCTCTTCTGCGGAGAAGGCAGGAAAGCCACGCGGTACCGGCACGCCATAGGTGGCCAGCAGGGCCTTGGCCTGATATTCGTGGATGTTCATGACTTGCTCGCTCCCGCTGCTCCTGCGTCCGTGCACCCGGCCGCCGCCAGCCCTTTCCGGTGCCGCGCTTTGTCACGCCAGATCCGGCGCGATGCCCCTGGCGGCCTCGATGAGCGATCGCACATGCGCCACCGATGTCTCGAAGGCCTTTCTCTCTTCGGCATTGAGATCGATCTCCACCACCTTCTCCACACCGCCGGCACCGATGATCACCGGCACGCCCACGTAGAGATCGCTCACCCCGTATTCGCCTTTCAGGTATGCCGCACAGGGCAGGATGCGCCGCTGATCCTTCAGATAGCTCTCGGCCATGGCGATGGCGGAAGATGCCGGGGCATAGTAGGCAGAGCCGGTCTTCAGCAGGCCCACGATCTCCGCACCGCCATCACGCACACGCTGCACGATCTCCTCGATGCGCTGCTCGCTGATCCAGCCCATCTTCACCAGATCCGGCAGCGGGATGCCGCCAATGGTGGAATAGCGCGGCAACGGCACCATGGTGTCGCCATGGCCACCCAGCACGAAGGCGGTGACATCCTTGACGGAAACATCGAATTCCTCCGCCAGGAAGTAGCGGAAGCGTGCGGAATCCAGCACCCCAGCCATGCCCACCACCATGTGCGGAGGCAGGCCGGAATACTTCTGCAGGGCCCACACCATCACGTCCAGCGGATTGGTGACGCAGATGACGAAGGCTTCCGGGGCATACTTGGCAATGCCGGCCCCCACCTGGCTCATGACCTTGAGGTTGATCTCCAGCAGGTCGTCGCGGCTCATGCCCGGCTTGCGCGGCACACCGGCGGTGACGATCACCACGTCTGCGCCTTCGATGGCCGCGTAGTCGTTGGTCCCCCTGAAGGCGATGTCGAAGCCCTCCACCGGCGAGCTCTCGGCCAGATCGAGCGCCTTGCCCTGCGGCAGGCCCTCCACGATGTCGAAGATCACCACATCGCCAAGCTCCTTCATGCCGGCGAGATGGGCCAGGGTGCCGCCGATCATGCCGGCGCCGATGAGTGCGATCCTGTTGCGGGCCATGGTGCTGGATCCTCGTTTCCTGCCGTTGGGAAGGTCCGGTCGTTGGAAACCGCCCTCTGTCTCATTGATCCGCGATCACCGCCCGGACAGAGGCACAAGCCAAGGCAACGGCCGCGGAAAGGCTCTGACCGGCCCGTCAATTCCGCTCTCCAAGGGCTGTCCGAGGCTGTTCCGCAGCAAGCCATCACCTGCGACTTCATGCCACATGCGGCAATCCGTTCCCCTCTGCGCAACAGTTACTCCGATGCCCGCCCACCCGCAACAAAAAAGATATGACCTTTACGTAAGAGTTATATGATCCATTGGTATGAACGGCGGCGCAACCGTCATCATGGCAACGGCATGAGAGCAGGAGGACGGCCTCATGACGCGCCTTGCATGGCCAGCTCGTGTTTCAGCCGCAAGGGAGCCGTGGCCAGCACCTTTGCGATCTTCTCCCCCGCCGTGCCGTCGCCGTAGATGGTGGAGGAAGGATAGGGCCCATGCGCCAGCTGTCTTTCGATGGCCGTGCGGATTGCCGCGGCATCATGAGGCACGTCGATCACGTTCGGCCCCCGCTCGCGCGAGATCTGACGGTTGCCGATGTTCACCGCCGGCACGCCGAGGAAGGCACACTCGCGGATGGCCACGGAGGAATTGCCAACGATACCCTTTGAATGGATGAGCACCTTGTAGAAGACCGCCGGCGGCAGATTGCGAAAGAAGTGCACGTTCGGCAGCAATCCCCGCTCCCGCCACACGCGCAGGGCCTTGGAGGTGGCATCCGCCCCTGCATCCACGTTGGGCCAGAACCACAAGGCGTGGATGCCCAGATCCGAGACGGCCTTCAGTGTTTCTTCCGCCTGTGCATAGGCCTGCTCGTATTCGGTGGTCACCGGATGCTGCATGACCACGATGAAGGGCTCGCGGGAAATGTCGAACGTCGCGCCCACGCCGCCGAATCGCTCGAAGAAGTCCGGCGGCAGTGCCGGGTTCTCGGCGGCACGTTTCGCGATGTCGATGGAGGGGCAGCCCGTGAGAAACACCGTGTCCGGATGTTCGCCCATGGAAATGACGAATTCCGCCGCTCCACGCGATGCCACGAGGTGCAGGTCGGAGAGCTTGGTCACGGCATGACGCACCCGGTCGTCGATGTTGCCGGTCACCTCGCCCCCCTGGATGTGGGCCAGCGGGATGT
>CAZNLW010000125.1:0-6652 GCA_964574205.1 uncultured Rhizobiaceae bacterium
AATGGCGAAAAATCGCCGTTGGCGCTTCTCTTGGCCAATATTCATTAAAATGGAAAAATGACAAATAGTTGCAGTGGAAGCTGTCAGGTTATCCAGGACAGCCCCTTCATGTCAATTTTCCTGCAAGACCACATGTGTTAGGCTGACCGCAGGGAATGCCGAGAAGGAACCGGGGAGATGGTTGACATCAGGGTCCAGGCCGAACCCTTCGATGCCGCCGGGGAATATGCGGCCTTTCGCCGGCGTGTGCCGGTCAGCGGCGCCTCCGTGATGTTCGTGGGCACGGTGCGCGATGTCAGCGAGGGAGCCGAGATTGCGGCCATGACCCTGGAGCACTATCCGGGCATGACCGAGAAGGCCATTGCCGAGATGGTCGCCGAGGCTCGCCGGCGCTGGCCGCTGAAGGGCGTGACCGTCATTCATCGCCATGGCCGGTTGCAGGCAGGGGAGGACATCGTGCTTGTCATCACCGCGGCCGATCATCGCGCCGATGCCTTTGCCGCTGCCCAGTTTCTCATGGACTGGCTGAAGACGAAGGCTCCCTTCTGGAAGCTGGAGGAGACACCGGAAGGTGCCCGCTGGGTGGAGGCGAAGGAAAGCGACGATGCCGCTGCCGCCCGCTGGGAGCAACCGCAGGGTTGAGAGGCGGGGATGGCGAGAAGAGAAGACAGACGGCGCCCGTCGGCGCAGGTCATCCCCTTTCGCGCCTCGCGTCGTCGTTCACGTCTTCCGAAGGCTGGGCGCGGATCGTCACGCGCGGGGAGGCGGCCTGTCCGCTGGCCCGGTGGCTGGCTCTGGGGGAGCCTCGTTCTCGCCGCCGTGATCGTCTACGGCATGCTCCGGTTCGATGTGGGCCTGGAGGAACTGCGGGGCAAGGCCCGCATCGTGGATGGCGACACGTTCTGGCTGGAGGGGAGAAAGATCCGCCTCTTCGGCATCGATGCGCCGGAGCTGCGTCAGGTCTGCTGGCAGGCCGACGGCACGCCCTGGCGGTGCGGCCGCCGGGCCAGGAAACGTCTGGCCGAACTCCTGCGGCAGGGGGAGGTGCGCTGCCACACCCTGGAGCAGGATCGCTACGGACGCGACGTGGCGAGATGCGAGGTGGAGGGCGAGGACATATCGGCCTTGCTGGTGCGTGAGGGACTGGCCGTGGCCTATGGGTATGAATCCCCCTATCGCATGGAGGAATGGTCGGCCCGTCAGGCGGGACGTGGCCTTTGGGCTGGCACCTTCGAGAGGCCGGAAGACTTTCGCCGGCGAAAGCGCCGATGGAACTGATGGGCAGACAGGCGCCTGACCGGCTTTACATGCCGTTCGTGCGCGCCCGCTGCCGCTCCTCGCCAATGGCCCACAGCCCGGCCAGGATGATCAGCCCCGCTCCCAGCCAGGAGGCCACAGGCGGCCGCTCGCCAAACCACAGCGTGCCGATCAGCAGCGCGAACAGCATGAGGAGATAGTTGAACGGCTGAAGCTGCATGGCTTCCGCATGTTCCAGCGCCTTGACCAGCAGCAGGTGCGCGGCAATCGCCAGGCCCGAGATGGCCAGAATGGCCAGCCATTGCCCGGCTGTCGGGGGCTGCCAGACGGCCAGGCCCCAGGGGGTCAGGATGGCCGCGCCAACCACGGCGATCTGCACTATGGAGGTGAGAAAGTCATCATGCCGCGTGGCCAGCCGACCGCTCACCTGATAGGCGGCAAAGAGGGCGGCCGCCAGCAGGGCCATCAGGGCGCCAGGACGGATCATGACCTCGGGGTCCGGCCGGATCACCAGCAGGGCGCCGGCAAGGCCCAGGAGCACGGCCAATGCGCGCGTCCGCGTGAACCGCTCGCCCAGCACCGGCGCGGCCATCGCCATGGCAAGCAGGGGAAACACGGCAAAGAGCGCATGCGTTTCCGCCAGGCCCAGGGTTTTCAGGGCCAGCGCCACGGCGACCGTCTCTAAGGCCGAAAAGGCCGCGCGCAGCACCTGAAGGACGGGCCGCCGTGGTCGCAGAACGGCAGAAAGTCGCCCTTGCCATGCGGCCACCAGCAATGCACCGGCCGCAAAGAGCCACAGGCGCACGCTCATGATCTGCGCTGCCGGCACGGCCTGGACGAGAGTACGGGTTACGGCATCCTGCACGGCGAAGGTGGCCATGGCCAGCGCACACAGCATCATGCCCAGCCAGGGGCGCCGGGCTGGAGCCTGCCGCGGCGGGGAACCGGCACGGCTTCCGGCCTGTCGGGCCTCCACCTCTGTCCGGCCGCCTACCATCGGGAGCTCCTTTCCGGCGCCGGCTGCCGTGCCGGGCGGATGACGCCTTCCTGGGCCGTGGCTGCCACCAGGGTGCCGTCACGGCGGAACACCAGCCCCCGGGCATGGCCCCGCCCCCCGTGCATGGAGGGGGAGTCCTGGACGAACAGCAGCCATTCGTCTGCCCGGAAGGGGCGGAAGATCCACAGGGCGTGATCCAGGCTGGCCATCATCAGCGTGCGGTCGAAGATGTTGCGCCCATGCGGCACCAGGGCCGTGTCCAGCAGCGTCATGTCCGAGGCATAGGCCAGCGTGCACAGATGCACGGCCGGATCATTTGGCAGCCGGCGGCTGGCCCGGATCCACACGCGCTGAAGGAATGGCCCGTCACCGGCTGTCTCTCTCTCATCATGGCCACGCCCCTGCTGATCGTTGCCCGTGCGTGCGGTCAGCGCTGCCGGGTCCAGCAGTCGCTCCACCTCGCAGAAACGCAGCGTCACGGGGCGCGGCCGGGCGAAATGGGCCCGCATGTTCTCCGGCATGCGATCGGCAAAGTGGGCCAGCAGCGTCGCCTCGTCCGGCAGGCTTTCCGGTGGCGGCACGTCAGGCATGGGCATGGCGTGGGAGAATGCGCCGTCTTCTGGCTTCTGAAACGAGATGAGTGCGGAGAAGATCACCTGTCCATATTGCACGGCCTCCACCCGCCGCGAGGAAAACCGGCCACCATCCCGAAGACGATTCACGTGATACGTGATGGCCGCGCCCGGATCGCCAGGCCTGAGGAAGGCCGCATGCAGCGCATGCGCCATGCGCGCTTCGGGCACCGTCCGGATGGCCGCGGCCAGGGCCTGTGCCACCACCAGCCCGCCATAGACGCGCTGCCAGCCCACCTGCGGGCTGTATCCGGCAAAGACATCCGGCGCCGTCTCTTCGAGCGCCACCATGGCAGCCATGTCGTCGGGCGCAATGCCATCAGGCGCCATCTTCCCGGCCTCCATTCCGAACAGGATCCGCCTGGGCCACCTATTCGTTTCCGTTGGTGCCGCAAGAGAAGGGCGCAGACAAGGGGGCGCCAGCTCGGTAATCCGGCGAAAGGAAGAAGACGGGCGAGTTCGCAGAAAAGCCTCCGGCAGTTGTCCACCAGTCGGACGCGGCGTAAACCATCCCCATGAACAGGCACAGACCAGATGATTCCCGCAGGCTTTCCGGCAAGGCGGATGGCCGTTCCGGCGCGGCGCCCGAGGCAGGCCCGGATGCTCGGGTTCTGGCCGGCCTTCTCCCCCCCGGTCTGCCTGCCATGGTGGCCAAGGATGCCGGTGCCTTGCGCCAGGCGGATGCGGCCGCCATGCCCGCGCCCAGAACGGCCAGGCAGGCACTGCTGGATCTGGCGGCAGAGCCCCATCTCGTGTGTCATGCCGGGATGCTGGCCCGTCGCCTGGCGCTGGCAGCCGGCCGTCAGGGCGCGGCAGATCGGGAGCAGGCCGTGCGTCACTGGGACGTGGCCGAGCTGTTTGCCTTTGTCATGCCGGCCGCACCGGCGCCGCCACTACCCTCGGCCATTGGCCGCCTGCTGGGCTTGGACCTGGCCGATGACGATCCTGCCGCCCTGCGTCAGCTGGCGATGGCCCTGCTCGAACGGGCGACCGGCCGCGCCTTGCCGCATCCGCGCCAGGCGCTGCGCCTGGCCAGCTACCTTCACGGCACGCGCTGGCCCTGGGCCGAGCCCCTGCTGACCATACTGCAGCAGGTCCATGGCCTCTCGCTGGACGGGTGGCAACGCACTGGTCTGGAGATCTGGGATGATCTGCCCGAGTGGGAGGAGCCGCCGCCACAGCCGCCGCCGGGGCACCAGCCGGTGCGCACGGAGGAGGCGCAGGACCTGTTGCGCCGGGTTCTTGGCGATTCGGCCGAGGCGCGGCCGGCGCAGATGGACTATGTGGCTGCCGTGGCCCGAGCCTTTGCGCCGCGTCCGGGTGAGCGCGAGAACACCATCCTGCTGGCCGAGGCCGGCACCGGTCTGGGCAAGACGCTGGGCTATCTTGCTCCGGCCGTTGTCTGGTCGCAGAAGAATGCCGGCAGCGTCTGCATTGCCACCTACACCAAGAATCTCCAGCGCCAGCTCCTGGCCGAGACGCGGCGCGTGTGGCGTGATCCCGGTCAGCATCGCCGCCGTGTGGCCGTGCGCAAGGGACGGGAGAACTATCTCTGCCTGCTCAATGCCCAGGAGCGCTTTGCCACGTTGCCGGCCGGCACGGCCCGGGGAACAGTGCTGGCGGCCCTCATTGCCCGCTGGGCACTGGCCTCCACCGATGGCGACATGGTGGGTGGCGACTTTCCGGCCTGGCTGCCCGGCCTGCTGCGGGAAGGCCCGGCCACGGCCCTCACGCCTGCCGGTCTGGGACTGACGGACCGACGCGGCGAATGCACCTTTGCCGCCTGCCCGCACTATCGCAAGTGTTTCATCGAGCGCAATCGCGTGCGGGCCGCTCGGGCCGACATCGTCATTGCCAATCACGCCGTGGTTCTGGTCCAGGCGGCCACCGAACGCCGTCTGGGACTGGCCGCAGGCCCCCCGGGGCGCGACCGGGAGCCGGATCCGGCCCTGGCACGACTGGTTTTCGACGAGGGGCATCATCTCTTCGAGGCGGCCGATTCCGCCTTTTCCGGCCATCTCACGGCTCGGGAGACGGCCGAGCTGCGCCGCTGGATCCGCGGCCCGGAAGAAAGCCGCCGCCGGGGGCGCCCCTTGCGGGAGCGACTGGGCGACCTGCTGGAGGGTCAGAAGGAGGCCGCCGAACTGGTGCAGGAGATCGAGCAGGCCGCCGGTTGCCTTCCCGGCAGTGGCTGGCGCGAGCGCGTCACGAAAGGGCTGCCGAAAACGGCCGCGGAAGTTTTCCTTGCCGAGGTCCATCGCCATGTCATGGCCCATACGGCCTCGCAGCGCACGGGCAGCGAGCGCGAGGCGGATTGCCACCCCGCCAGCAGCGGTCTGCTGGAAGCCGCCGAGGCCCTGCATCTGGCCCTGGGCGAGCTCTCCCGCCTCATGAAGCGGCTGGCCGCTCTGCTGATCAGGCGCCTGGAGGAGGCGGCGCGCGAGCTCACGAGTGCCGATCGCAACCGCCTGGAATCCCTGAGCCGTTCGCTCATGCGCCGGGGAGACATGGAAGTGGGGGGCTGGCGCGCCATGCTGGAAGACCTGCTGTGCGATGCCGATGCCCGTGATCCCCGTTTCGTGTCCTGGTTCTCCATAGAATGTGCCCATGACCAGGTATTGGACGTGGGCCAGCACATGCACTGGGTGGATCCCACCATCCCCCTTGCCGAAACGGTGCTGGCCCCGGCCGATTCCGTGGTCATTACCTCCGCGACCCTGCGTGACCGCCCACCTCGCCGCCCGGACGACTGGAAGAGTGCCGAGATGCGCACTGGTGTGCTGCACCTGCCCTGGGCAGCCCGGCGGGCGAGTTATCCCTCGCCGTTCGATTATGGCAGGCAGACTCGGGCCTTCGTGGTCACGGACGTCAACCGTGAGGACATGGACCAGGTGGCCGCCGCCTTTCGCGAGCTCTTTCTCGCTGCCGGCGGCGGGGCGCTGGGGCTCTTCACGGCCATCTCGCGTCTGCTGGCCGTGCATCGGCGCATCCTGCCGGCACTTGCCGCGGCCGGTCTGCCGCTCTATGCCCAGCATGTGGACGAGATGGACACGGGCACGCTGGTGGACATCTTTCGCTGCCAGGAGGATGCCTGCCTGCTGGGGACCGACGCCGTGCGCGACGGCGTGGACGTGCCCGGCCGCAGCTTGCGCCTGCTGGTCATGGACCGTGTGCCCTGGCCACGTCCGACCATACTGGAGAAGGCCCGCCGTCAGGCCTTTGGCGATCGCCGCTGGACGGACATGATGGTGCGCCTGAAACTGCGCCAGGCCTTTGGTCGCCTCATCCGCAGCGCGGCCGATCATGGCGTTTTCGTCATGCTGGACCCGCGCCTGGCCAGCCGCTTTCACACCGCCTTTCCCGATGGCGTCATCGTTCGCCGCGTCGGCCTTGCCGAGGCCATCCGCGCGGTGCGCACCTTCCTGCACTGAAAATCCCTGGGCGGAGCCTCGAATGGCCAGGGCAGGACGCAGCCCCTGCTTCCTGTTCGGAGTCGCATGTGAAGTATGGATAAGATATCGAGTTGAAAGAACTTTGCAGATGATTGGATGGCTGTGAATCGCAAGGGTCTGACGATGTATCGTCAGACCCTTGCGATTCACTCAGAGCCGGAAAGGCTGTCCGGCTGGCGCCGGGCCGTGCCCTGAGCCAGCAGGACGCATTGTTTTTTCTGAAGAAAGGGTTGGGGCTGTCCCGGATGGGGCTGTTTTCCCATAAGCCCATGATTGTCAAGGACGCCCCTTCGGGGCGTCGCTTTCGGCGATTT
>CAZNLW010000126.1:0-6645 GCA_964574205.1 uncultured Rhizobiaceae bacterium
TCTTGCCGATCTGCGCGCAGGAGCCGACGGTGGCCCAGGTGTCCACCATGGTGCCTTCGTCCACGTAGGCCCCCAGATTGACAAAGCTGGGCATGAGCACCACGCCGGGCGCGATGTAGGCGGAACGGCGGACAATGCTGCCGGGCACGGCCCGGAAGCCCGCCTTGCGGAAGTCTTCTGCCGTCCAGCCCTCGAACTTGGATGGTACCTTGTCCCACCAGGCCGCCCCGCCAGGGCCGCCGGGGATGAGCGTCATGTCGTTGAGGCGGAAGGAGAGCAGCACTGCCTTCTTCAGCCACTGGTGCACGATCCATTCGCCATTCACCTTCTCGGCGACGCGGGCCTTGCCGGAATCCAGCAGGTTCAGGGCTTCCTCCACGGCCTCGCGGATCTCGCCGGTGGTCTCGGGCGTGATCTCGCCCCGTCTCTCGAAGGCCGCGTCAATGGTGCGCTGCAGGTCCTCGTAGCTCATGCACGGTCTCCTTGCTGTATGGTTGTCCCTTCTTGCCGGCCTGTCCGGTGCCGCTGCCGGCGCCGGCGCTTTCATTTCAGGTCGGCTGTCTGGCGATCGACCGGGAGTCGGAGCCAAATGCCGAATGTCCAATGGCCGTCTGCCCGGCTCTTCGGCTATTCCGCCGCCTCGCGCCGTGTCGCGCTTCCGTCCCTTTCGGCCAGCCCGGTGATGTGCGCAAGAAAACGGGCCAGGTCGTCAGTGACGAAATGGACGTATTTCGCCTCGCGATCCCCGTGCCGGTCGTTGATGCAGCAGGCATCCGCATTGTCCGGATGATCCACCAGCACGGTGCGCATGCCCATCTCATGCGGCTCCCTGAGATTGCGGGCAATGTCCTCGAACATGGCGCCGCGCTTCGGCGCAATGCCGGTGCGCTGCACGAAGGCGGCATAGGTCTCTGGAAAGGGCTTGGGCAGATAGTCCGCATCCTCGATGTCGAAGATCTCGTCGATGTGACCGGTAATGCCCAGCTGGGCCATCACCGCCTCGGCATGGGCGCGGGTGCCGTTGGTGAAGACCCACTTGCGCCCCGGCAGGGCAGAGAGGGCCGCATCCAGTGCCGGATCGGGGCGGATGTGGGAATAGTCGATGTCGTGCACGTAGTCGAGAAAGGCGCGCGGATCGGCGCCATGCTCCTTCATCAGCCCGCGCAGGGTGGTGCCGTAACGGTAGAAATAGTCCTTCTGGATGCGCCGGGCCTCCTCATGGTCAATGCCGAAGAGACGGGCAATGTATTCGCCCATGCGCACGTCGATCTGGTCGAAGAGTCGATAGTGGGCAGGATAGAGGGTATTGTCGAGGTCGAAGACCCACTCGCGCACATGGGCGAAATGCTCGGGGTCCGGCAGGCCTCTCGCCGGGGAAGAGGGCGGGCCGGTCCGGATGCGGCGATCTGTGGGCTGCGCCTTCATGCCCGTCCTCCCGTCTCGCTGATGCGGGTGCCCACGCCATGGGGCGTGAACAGTTCCAGCAGCACGGCATGGGGCACGCGCCCGTCCAGAATGACCACGCCTTCCACGCCGCCCTTGATGACCTCCACGGCGGAACGCACCTTGGGGATCATGCCGCCGGTGATCACACCCTCGCCAATGAGCCGGTCCACGTCCTGCGGCGTGAGCTCCGGGATGAGGTTGCCTTCCGGATCGAGCACGCCTTCCACGTCGGTGAGCAGCAGCAGGCGCCTGGCCCGCACGGCCTGGGCAATGGCGCCGGCAAAGGTGTCGGCGTTGATGTTGAGGGTCTCGCCCTCCGGGGAGACGCCAATGGGCGCGATGACGGGAATGGCATGAGAGGCGATGAGGGTGTCCAGGATGTCGGTGTCGATGCGCACCGGCTCGCCCACGAAGCCGAGATCAATGACCCGTTCGATGCCGGAGACGGGATCGGTCTTTTTGCGCTTCAGCTTGCGGGCAAGGCAGAGGTTGCCATCCTTGCCGGAGATGCCCACGGCCTTGCCGCCCATCTCCTGGATGCAGGCCACCACCTGCTTGTTGATGGAGCCGGAAAGCACCATCTCGGCCACTTCCACCGTCTGCGCACAGGTGACGCGCAGGCCGTCCTCGAAACGGGAGGCAATGCCCAGGCGCTCCAGCATGCGGCCGATCTGGGGGCCGCCGCCATGCACGATGACGGGGTGGATGCCGGAGAGCTTCAGCTGCACCACATCGGCGCAGAACTTGCGCGCCAGCTCGGGGTCGCCCATGGCATGGCCGCCATACTTGATGACCACCGTCTGCCCGGCATAGCGGCGCATGAAGGGCAGCGCATCGGCAAGAACAGCGGCAATGTCGGCGCGCGATAGCGTGTGCTGGCTGTCCGTCATGCCCGGGCTCTCCTGTGTGAATCCGTGCCGGCGGCCCGTTTATAGCCATTCGCGTCTGCAGCGACAACGACTGCCGTCTCCGGATCGGCCGCGTTGAGCCGCATGCGTGCATGCCGACCGCCGGTCGCATGGGATGAAGGAGGCCAGGAAGGGCCCGGAAAGGCGAAGGGGGGTTCCGGCCCATCCCCGTGTCTGCCTCCCCGGGCGGAAGGTGCCGTGCGGATCGTTCGACCGTCTTCCCGGACGATCGTGTGCCTCAGTCCTCTTTCCGGCCGTGCACGATCTCGCCGATGGCGGCCACCAGGGGCTCCCATTCCAGCTCCTCGAGCGGGATGATGCGCACGTCGAGCACGGCGGCCTTGCCCATGAGGGCCATGTAGCGCGGCTGGTTGTTGCGGTATTCGTCAAAGAGGTCGGTGGTGACGAGAACGCCCACCTTCTCGCCCTTGCGACCGAAATGGTCGCACAGGTTGTCGGCCTCGTGCAGGGCGTCCATGAGACGGCTGCGATGCTTCTTGCTGTCGGCATTGAACTCCGACTGCAGGGCCTTGCAGGAGACGAAGCCCAGCCGTTCGCCCTTGCGCACGATGACGTCGATTTCGTTCTCGCCGTAGTATTCGCCCACGCGCCAGCCCAGGACCTGGGAATAGATGGCCTCGTCAGCCCCGGCCTCGATAGCGGCGAGCCACGCCAGCTCTTCCAGCCAGCCGCCGGAAAGAAACCGCCGTGCAGCCGAACCGGCGGCCACGAGGCGGCCGTCCCGTTCCACCACGATGCCCTGGGCGAGCAGCTGGTCGATCAGCGCCATGGTCGCCTCGTGATCGGCCACGAACTCCCGCCGCACGCCCTGTTTCGTCATCAGCTGGTCGCGCAGGGGCTCGAAGAGCGGATAGTTGTGCTCGATCACTTTCAGAAGCGGCTCGTGCCGCCGTGCCGTCTCCTCGCAGCCGGGCTCGCCCTTCATGAACGCACCGCGGGACTGCAGGATCTCGGCAATGGTCCTGGCCTCGCTCATGACGGCCTCGATGTCAGATGTCCGTTTCCTCCCCATGGAACCGCGGATCCGCAGCAGAAGCACTCCCGCATCCGGTTCATTCGGCACAAGAGAGGAGATGCCGACTGCTCCTCCTGCGGATCCGCGAAAGCCGGGAGAACAGCGGCTCCCGGCTTCCGTGTCCTGCGTTCCGGAATGGGCCCCCGTTCACTTGCCCAGCGGCCTGGACAGCGTGAAGGCGCCACGCAGTTGCCCCAGCTTGAAGCCGATGGCCTGGTCTTCCGGATAGTAGGCCTTGATCTTCTTGTAGAGCTCCGGATCCACCTTCTCGCCGTGGCAATTGAGGCAGGGCTTGCCAACGGGTATGGCCTTCATGAAGCGAAAGACCTTCTGGCCGTCCTGCTCGACGATCCCGAACTTCACGAGCGTCTTGGGATCGGCGCCTTCGGCGATCTTCTTCTCGAACTCCTCCAGCACAGCCTTTTCCCAGGCATCCGGCGCATTCTTCGGATTGCGCAGCTTCAATGCCGTGCGCCCCACCTTCCAGCCGTCCTTGTTGTGCTTCTTCGTGATCTCCTGCGCCTTCTTGTGGCACACGTCCACGGCATTGGCCGGACCGCCCGCCTTCATCGCCGAGACAAGCTCGCCCTTCAGCTCCTTGAAGAAGCCCTGCACGATCTCCCTGGCCTCGGCCGCCAGGGCCTTGGGATCCTCTTCCGCCATGGCCGGCGCCGCAAGGCCCAGCGCCGCCACCATGGCCACCGGCAGCATGAACTTCGTTTGCATGTGCATTCCTCCTCCTGATTTTCTGAAGCCGGTCGGCTGGTCACGACCGGGATCCGGTCTGCACTGATCGCTCAGGCAGAAGGGGATGCAAGAAGGAACATCCATCGATGCCGGTTGTGGCCCGGGTTCGGGAAAGCCCGATCACCGGTTCGGCCGGTTCTGCCTGATTGCCGTGAACCTCTGCCTTCGATCCGACGGGACCCGGCCGGCCTGCTTGCCGGCCTCCGAGATGTCAGATCAGACAGGGCGGCACGCTTCTGCGCCTTCGGCGCATTGTCGCCCCCATGGCTGCTCTCTATATCCCATTTGGGGCAGGAATTGGAGACAGGCCACAGCCGCGCCAGCCTGCAGAAATCACGGGATTGCAGAGGGTGCGACAATCTGTCGAGGAGAAGGGGGCAAAAAGGGCTGGACAAATATCAAGATTCTCTCATATTAGAATCATTCCAATTTGCAGTTGGGTCGAGAACGAACGTACAGACGGACGCACTGCAGACAACCGGAAAGGAAACAGGAGGAATGACCATGACCGAGACCGTGAACGAGACTGCCAATCAGGCTCCGTCCATGCCGCGGCTGAACGAGCCGGCACCAGAGTTCACCGCGCCGACCACGCATGGCACCAAGTCGCTTTCCGACTATCGGGGCAAGTGGCTGGTGCTGTTCTCGCACCCGGCAGACTTCACGCCCGTGTGCACGACGGAGTTCGTGGCCTTTGCCCGCCGCGCCAAGGACTTTGCCGAGATCAATACCGAGCTGCTGGGGCTGTCCATCGATTCCAACTTCTCGCACATCGCCTGGGTGCGCAACATCAAGGAGAAGCTGGGCGTGGACATTCCCTTCCCCATCATTGCCGACCTCAAGATGGAGGTGGCGAAGAAGTATGGCATGATCCACCCCGGCGCCGCGGACACCTCGGCAGTGCGGGCCACGTTCATCATCGATCCGGAGGGCATCCTGCGCGCCATGGTCTACTATCCCATGACCAACGGCCGCTCCATTGACGAGATCCTGCGCCTGGTGAAGGCCCTGCAGACCTCCGACAAGTATGGCGTGGCCACACCGGAGGGCTGGCAGCCCGGCGACAAGGTGATCGTGCCGCCGCCGGCCACCATCGACGAGGCGGAGCAGCGCACGCAGATGGCCGACGCCGAGGTGGTGGACTGGTACTTCGTGAAGAAGGACGTGAAGTGACACCCCGAAACACCGGGCAAACCGCCTGGTGGTTGCTGCCGGTCTCCGGCAGCATCTTTCTCCCCTCCTCCCCCCAGGCTTCTCCCCCGGAAGCCTGACCCCACGGCCCGCCGGCAGTTCCCCTCCCCGGCGGGCCGTTTTCGTGCATGCCGGCAGGCTGAAGCCGTGGATCCTTCCATCGTCCGGTCGCAAGAAGGGCGACCGGCCGCAAGGCCGATCGCCCCGAGCGTGTGCGTGGATGCTTCTCCGTGCCGGAGGTGCCGGATTTCAGCGTGGCTGCCGCCGTGATTCGTGCGCGTCCCTCGGAGGATGATGATCATCATCCGTCAGTTCGGGGATGCAAGAGAAGGGCGTGATCTTGCGCCAGCCCCGCGGACAGGCACAGGCCCGGCCATTGCGCACGGGGAAGGCCGGCGGCAGGCAGTTCACCTGCGGCGGTTCCACCACCCTGCGGCAGCCTCGCCGGCCATCCGGCACCCAGCCCCGCGGGCACAGGCAGGCCGTGCCCTTGCGATTGGGGAAGGCCGGTTTGCGGCAGACGATGCGCTTGCGCACCCGCTCGCAGCGGCCCCGCTTCGGGTTCAGCCGGGTGCCGCGCGGACAGGCGCAACGGGTGGCCGAAACCTTGCGCGCTCCACCAAAGCGACAGACACAGCGGTTGCCCCGGCGCACGGTCGTGCGGCGGTCACAGGCCGGCCCCGTGGCCCGTTTCCGCGGCCTGTCGGGCACCACATTCCGCCGTGGCGAGTCGGTCATCGCCCTGGCAGGCGGCACGGGCACCATCGTCTTCTTCGGTTCATCTTCGCGGATCGGCACCGTGACGCAGCTCTTCGCCTTTTGCGGATCCACATTCAGGGCGGAAGCCGGCAGGGCCCCAAGGGTGGCCAGAATGTCTTCAGCCTCCCGGCGCCTTTCCTCCGGCACCATGCCCCGCATCCGCAGATAACGGCTCAGGCGCGCAAGGGCCTCGTCGCCGGCAAGGTCCGTCACGCCCAGCAGACGGGTCAGACGCGCCTGCAGTTCGCCGGGCGGCAGGTCGAAGGCTGCGCAGTTCTTCACCTCCTCGCCAGCGTAGTTGGGCGGAATGGCAATGGTGACGTCGAAGCTGAGGCTGCCTCCGGCCGGCACGGGCGGCGAGGGCAGCGGCGGATAGCGGCAGACGATGGCATTGCCGGGATGCAGGCTGCTGGGCGCACAGGTCCACGGCATTGGCGAAACCGAAACGAAGATGGCGCCATTGGGCAGGGTATCCACGATGGACAGTGGCCCCGGCCGATCGGCCGTGCCCGTGTTGCGGATCGTGATGGTGAAGGTGCACTGCGAGCCGGGCCGGCA
>CAZNLW010000127.1:0-2111 GCA_964574205.1 uncultured Rhizobiaceae bacterium
AGAACCTTGCGATTCACAGCCATCCAATCATCCGCAAGGTTCTTTCAACTCAATATCTTGTCTATACCTCACATGCGACGACTTCCGCGGCATGCAACACAAGAAAAGAGGCTCCGGGGCCGGGGAAAGCCGGAGCCTCCTTTCCGTGGGCAACCGGGCAATCCCGCCTGTCTGCCACTTCCGCATGCCAAATGCGGGAAACGACGGGCATAACCCGGCAAACCGGTTCTTCGGATGCGGGTGGCACGCCTCACTTCTTGTCGCCCATGAGGAAGCCGAACTTCTCCTTGAAGCGGGAGACGCGACCGCCACGGTCCACCAGGGCCTGCTGGCCACCGGTCCAGGCCGAGTGCGACTTGGGATCGATCTCCAGGTGCAGCACGTCCCCCTCCTTGCCCCAGGTGGAGCGGGTGACATATTCCGTGCCGTCCGTCATCACCACCTTGATGAAGTGATAGTCGGGATGAATGCCCTTCTTCATGACCGTCTCTCCAGTCCTTCGGCAAGCCGGAAATCCTGCCCAGCACCGTCGGGAAGCCCCGCCGGCAAGACGAAACCGGCGCCCAGAGGCGCCGGCACCATTGTTTCTGCTCTATACAGGAGCCGAACCGGGCAGGCAAGTCCCTGGCATCTCGATCCCAGCATCATCGAAACACAACCTTCCCCCTCTGGATGCCAGCATGTCTGGAAATTTTCCCAATAGTCGGTCCTGTCCGCTTCCTGCAAGGTGAATCCTGCATCGCGGGCGCACACGGAATCGCCCTATTCGGCCGGCACCGACGCCAAGTGGCGACGCTGGCTGTCGAGGCGGCGGAGACGCTCTTCCTCGCGCCACATGTATTCGCGCGTCATGGGCAGGGCCTTCTGGTCACGCACCATCTGGATCTGGAAGTTGTTCATCAGACCTGTGCGGAACATGGCCTCGGAGGCCGCAAGATAGAACTCCCACATGCGGCAGAAGCGTTCGTCATAGAGGGCCTTGGCACGGTCCCATTGCGAGCAGAACCGCTCCCGCCAGCAGCGCAGCGTCTCCGCATAATGCAGGCGCAGGATCTCGATGTCGGAGATGATCAGCCCTTCGCGCTCGATCACCGGCACCACCTCCGACAGTGCCGGGATATAGCCGCCGGGGAAGATGTAGCGGTCAATCCATGCGGAGGTGTAGCCCGGACCATCCGAGCGGTTGATGGAATGCAGCACGGCCACGCCATCGGGCGCGAGCAGTTCCCGCACCTTGCGGAAAAAGGCGGGATAGTGGGAGACGCCCACATGCTCGAACATGCCGACGGAGACGATGCGGTCGAACGTCTCGTTCACATCGCGATAATCCTGCAGGCGGAACTCCACCCGGTCTTCCAGCCCCCGCTGGCGGGCGCGCTGGCGGGCCACCGTGTATTGCTCCTCGGAAAGCGTTATGCCCACCACCCGCGCCTCGCAGACCTCGGCCAGATAGAGGGCCAGACCGCCCCAGCCGCAGCCGATATCCAGCACGCGCATGCCGGGCTTCGTCAGATGGAGCTTGGCGGCCAGATGCCGCTTCTTGGCCAGCTGGGCCTCGTTGAGGGACACCTTGTCACTCTCGAAATAGGCACAGGAATACTGGCGGTCTCCATCCAGGAACAGCTCGTAGAGACGGCTGTCCAGGTCATAATGATGGGCGACATTGCGGCGAGACCGGCCGCGGGGATTGAACTGCTGCACGCGCTTCTTGAGCAGGCGCCACATGCCCGGCAGGTTGAGCAGGCCCGGAAGGCGGTTCTCGTGGGCATTGGCAATCAGCAGAACCAGCAGATCATGGATGTCGCCCCGCTCCATGACGAGGCCACCTTCCATGTAGGCCTCCCCCAGTTTCAAATCCGGATCCAACAGGATGCGCCAGGCCCAGGCCGGCTTCGTGATGCGAAAATGCACGGGTGTTCCCGTGCCGTCTCCGAAGACCCGAGTGGAGCCATCCGGACAGGTGACCCGCAGATCGCCCCGCCTCACCACGCGCTTCAGTGCCGCCTCGAGAAACGGGTTCATGGCGCCTCCCTCCCTGTTGATGCCGGCCACCGTCCCGTTTTCGTCATATCTTGTCACGACAGCCGGTGTTTTCAATGCGGTTGCGCGCC
>CAZNLW010000127.1:2211-6619 GCA_964574205.1 uncultured Rhizobiaceae bacterium
GCCCCGAGAGAACATGGATGGCTGCGCCCCGATGCCTGCAGTTTAGAATTTATATAAACTGACAGAATGAAAGGCAAGGGACCACATGACTGCCGGTTACCGACAAGTGATTCAGGAACTTTCGGAAGCCGCCGTCGGATCGGTCATTTGTCGCAGCAGGCGGGCCACGAAAGGACGGGTGATGCGGGCCTTTTCGGCAAGAGCCGCACGATCGATGGCTTCCACAAGGCGGGCCACGGCAGCAGGCGAGCGATCCATGCGGGGCAGCAGGTAGTCGATGACCGCCCGGTCCACCTTCAGCTGGCGATCGGCAAAGTGCTTCACCAGCAGGGCTTCCAGCAGGGTGTCATCGATCGGGTCGATCTCCACTGCCATGGCGGCCTTCAGCCGGCTTTTCAGATCCGGCAGCTGCACGGGCCACGTGGCCGGGAAGGTGCGCGAGGTGACCAGGAGAGCGGCCCCGGTTTCCCTTGCCATGTTGATGAGGTGAAACAGGGCGCGCTCGTCCAGCGCCCCTTCGGGACCCGGCATGTCATCGATCACCAGATGCCGGCGCGAAAGCAGGGCCGGCAGATTGTCCTCCACGACATCGACAGGACGAGCCACGAGGGCCCCGGTGCGGGCGCGCCAGATCTCGGCCAGATGCGTCTTGCCGCTGCCCGCGGGCCCCACGATCGCGAGCAGAGGGCTTGTCGAACGAGCCGCTTGTTCACCGGCAGGCGGCCACTGCCGGACGGCCTCGAACGCCGCCCGGTTGGCGGCCGCAACCACGAAATCCTCCGCCGCCATCCCGGCTCGCACGGGCAGATCGAAGGCCAGCTGACGCGGCACCGCGCTCATGCCCCGGGCTCCTTGCTCCTGGCCTTCTCGCGACTATGGCCGTTATCCGCATCCAGACCGGTCATCGCCGCCTGCGTGCCCGGTGCCGCGGCAGCCGTCTCCCGTGCCCCCAGATAGAGACTGCTGTCAAGATAGGTGGCCAGCGCATGCCTGAGCACCACGCGCACGGCCGCGGCCATGGGCACGGCCAGCAGCAGCCCCACGAATCCGAAGAGATAACCAAAGGCCACGAGGGCAAACATCATCCACACAGGATGCACACCCACGCGCCCGCCCACGAGATAGGGCGTGAGGAAGTTGCCCTCGATGAACTGCCCGAGGGCAAAGATACCAGCGATGATCAGCACCTGCACCCAGTCCGGCCAGAACTGCACCAGCGCCATGCCGATGGAGAGCACGCCGCCAATGGTGGACCCCACGTAGGGGATGAAACTCAGGAAACCAGAAACGAGGCCGATCATGAGACCGAAGTGCAATCCCGCCGCCACCAGGGCCACGGCGTAGAAGGTGCCGAGCAGCAGGCAGACCGTGCCCTGGCCGCGGATGAATCCGGCGAGTGCGGCATCGATATCGCGGGCAATGGCGCGGATGGTCTCGGCGTGCTGGCGCGGAATCCAGCGATCCACGGCGGCGACCATGCGATCCCAGTCGTTGAGCATGTAGAAGAGCACGAAAGGCGTGATCACCAGCAGCGAGAGCACGTTGAACAGGGCCATGGAGCCGTTCCACAGCGAGCGGGCCAGGGCCACCAGCCACTGGCCGGCGCGGGCAGCCATGTCGGCAGCATTGGCCTCCTTCTGCAGCGAGGTGCGGGCAATGGCCTCCTTCAGCCACTGGGGCGCATTCTCGTCGAAGAGACGGGCGAGCGCCGCCACATAGCCCGGCAGGTTGTCGAGGAACTGGGAAACCTGCTGCACGAGCAGCGGCACCAGGGCCAGCAGCATGACCACGAAGACCACCACCATGACCAGCATGATGAGCGCCGTGGCCATGACGCGAGACAGCCCCAGGCGTTCCAGCCAGTCGGCCAGCGGATCGAGAAAGTAGGCCAGCACCATGCCGGCGATGAAGGGCGTCATGGCATCGCCCAGGATCCACATGCCGAAGACAAGCACGGCCAGCAGACCGAGCCAGAAGACGATCTGCGCTTTCAGGCTCATGGCGCTCGCCTGCTCCCTGCGGTTGCCCCATCTTGCGGATCCGGCCCTGCCCCGTCCGTTCCCGGGCGCCGTGTCACGAACTGTCCGCCTCCGCGCCGTTGGCCTCGGTCATGTGGCGCAGCCAGTCGCGAAGATACAATGCGCCGGAGGCGATGGTAAAGGCCGCCACAACCGGCGCGCCGAAGAGCACCAGGCTGTCCACCGGCTGTTCAATGGTCCTGAACAGAAGAAACAGGCCGGCAAAGAGAATCTGCACCGTGGTGTTGACCTTGGAGATCCACAGGGGCCGCATCTCCATGGGCCGATCCAGCAGCCAGGCCAGCACCACGCCGCCGACGATGAGCACGTCGCGCGAGACCACGATGATGGCCAGCCACGCCGGCAACTGTTCCATGACCGCGAGCGTCACGTAGATGGAGATGAGCAGCAGCTTGTCGGCGAGCGGATCCAGATAGCCGCCCAGCGTGGTGCGCATGTTCCAGCGCTTGGCGATGTAGCCATCCACGGCATCGGAGATGCCGGCGATGATGAAGACGACAAAGGCCGGGCCCACCCGCTCGTTGAGGATCAGCCATATGGCGAGCGGCACCATGAGGATGCGGGCGATGGTAATGATGTTGGGCAGACTGATCGGCTGCGACATGCGGGCCCCTTCGATCCTCACCCCCCCTTTCGGCAAACAGGGCAGGCTTTAGCACAAATCGACGCGGCTGAAAGCCCAAAGTGGGCACGACCCACGGCGGCAGAAACCAGGCATGCGGTCTCCCGCACAAGCCTGGCCCCCCGGCGCCATCTCCGTTTCCCTTCCTCGGGACATCGGTTCGCCCCCTTGACGAGGGCGTCTCCGGCTGGCACCCACCCGGCGGGATGCGCACGCGGATCCCGATCGAGAGACATCCGGAGTCCTTTCATGAGTGTCACCGTTCGCTTTGCGCCCTCGCCCACGGGACGGCTGCACATCGGCAACGTGCGCACGGCCGTGCTGAACTGGCTGCATGCGCTGAAGACGGGCGGGCGTTTCCTGCTGCGGCTCGACGACACGGATGCCCTGCGCTCCAGCGAGGCCCATGCGCAGGCCATCATCGAGGACCTGGCATGGCTGGGCATCCGGCCTGCCAAGACCTTTCGTCAGAGCGCACGGCTCGATCGTTACCGGGACGTGGTCGAGGCGCTGAAGGCCAAGGGGCTTCTCTACCCCTGCTACGAGACGGAACGGGAGCTGGCGCTGAAGCGCAAGGCGGCGCTCATGGCCGGGCGACCACCGGTCTATGACCGGGCGGCCCTGAACCTGACGGCAGAGGCCCGCCGCGCCCTGGAAAAGGCCGGACGCGTGCCGCACTGGCGTTTCCGTCTGCCGGAAAGGCGCATCCGCTGGCGCGATGCGGTGCGCGGGGAGGTCGAGATCGATCTGTCCACGGTGTCCGACCCGGTGCTGATCCGGGCGGATGGCACCTTTCTCTACACCCTGCCGTCTGTCGTGGACGATGCGGACTTCGGCGTGACCCACGTGATCCGTGGCGATGATCACGTGACCAATACGGCGGTGCAGATCGCCCTGTTCCAGGCCCTGGAGGCGGATGTGCCGGCGTTTGCCCATCACTCGCTGCTGGTGGACCGGGATGGCGGGCCGCTGTCGAAGCGGCTGGGCTCGCTGGGTGTCGCGCATTTTCGCGAGGCCGGACTGGAGCCGGAAACCCTCGTCTCCTATTGCGGCACGGTGGCCTCCTCGCTGCCGGTGCGGCCCTGGCTTTCGGCCGAGGCGCTGGCGGAAGCCTTTGCACTGGAGAATCTGTCGCGCGCGCCGGCGCGTTTCGACGAGGGAGAGTTGCATGTCCTCAATGCCCGGCTGCTGCACGAAATGCCCTGGGCCATGGCGGCACCGCGGCTTGCGCGCCTGGGCATCGACGCCAGTGCGGCGCTGTGGGAAGCCGTGCACGGCAACATCGAACGGCTTGCGGACGTGGCGGACTGGCTGACAGTGGTGGAGGGCGAGATCCCGCCACCGGACCTGACGGAAGCGGACCGCGCCTTTCTCGGGCAGGCCCTGTGCCTGCTGCCCTCGCCCCCCTGGACAGCAGACGTGTGGCAGCGCTGGACAGACGCACTGAAGACCGCCACGGGGCGCAAGGGGCGGGCGCTGTTCATGCCGCTCAGGCTGGCCCTCACCGGCCGCGAGAAGGGGCCGGAAATGTCGCGCCTGCTGCCGCTGATCGGCCCCGAACGCACGCGCCAGCGGCTGGAGGCCGCCGCCAGTCGGCCCCAATAGCCGAAGGGCCTTTCGGTTCCGGCGCCAGTTGACACATGCCTTTCATGTCGAACGTGAAGAAACGTTTTCCAGCCTGCCGAGCAGGCGGGAAAACCTTTTCTTCAGAAAAAACAATGCGTCCTGCTGGCTCAGGGCACGGCCC
>CAZNLW010000128.1:0-6608 GCA_964574205.1 uncultured Rhizobiaceae bacterium
CCGGTGATCTCCATCGTCTCCAGCGGCTTGCGCAGGGTCTCCAGCACGTGCGGCGAGAATTCGGGCAGCTCGTCGAGAAAGAGTACTCCATAGTGGGCGAGCGACATCTCGCCCGGGCGGGCACGCATGCCGCCCCCGGCCAGAGCCACCATGGAAGCGGTGTGATGCGGCGCACGGAACGGGCGCTCGGTGGAAATGGCGCCATCGGCCAGTTCGCCCGCGAGCGAGGCGATCATCGAGGTCTCCAGCATTTCGGCCGGTTCCATGGGCGGTAGGATGCCGGGGAGGCGCTCCGCCAGCATGGACTTGCCGGCCCCGGGCGGGCCCGTCATCAGCATGTGATGGCCTCCGGCCGCCGCCACCTCCAGCGCCCGGCGCGCCGCCTCCTGACCACGCACATCGGCCATGTCCGGACGTTCGTGCGCTGCAGTCACGGGCATGGCCGGTCGCGGCCGGGCGAGCATCTGGCTGCCGCGCACGTGATTGACCACCTGCACCAGGGTCTCGGGGGCAAGCACGTCCACCTCCTCGCCAGCCCAGGCGGCCTCCGCCCCGTTGGCGGCCGGGCAGATCAGCCCCAGGCCGCGGGCATGGGCAGCCATGGCCGCCGGGAGAGCGCCGGCCGTGGGCGCCAGGGAGCCATCCAGCGCCAGCTCGCCCATGACCACATAGCGTGACAGAAACTCTGCCGGCAGAATGCCCATGGCGCCGAGCAGGGCCAGGGCAATGGGGGCGTCATAATGGCTGCCTTCCTTGGGCAGGTCAGCCGGTGCAAGGTTGACGGTGATGCGTCTGGCCGGCAGCGCCAGGCCGATGGCATGCAGCGCGGCGCGCACGCGCTCGCGGCTTTCGGCCACGGCCTTGTCCGGCAGACCGACGATGGTGAAGGCAACGATGCCGGACGAGACCTGCACCTGAACATCCACCGGCCGGGCCTCGATGCCCTGAAACGCCACCGTGGCAACACGCGTGATCATGACGCATACCCCCTCTCGCCGAGACCCTCCGGCCCTGCAAGGCCCGATACGCCCCTCCCCGGCCCCGCAGGCAAACGCCACCAATGCGTGCAGCCAGTGAAGCACATCCCCCATTCCGAATCAAGAACACTTGTGGAACGCTGGGGATTGCGCGCCAGGGATGCAGCACGACCCGACTGCTGTCGGCCGGGCCCGGGCGAAAGCGCTTGCATCCGCACCGCTTTCGGCCGATATAGAGGACGGAAGGCTGGCCGGACGTGCCGGCCGCCCAACGGGTCAGGTCCGGAAGGAAGCAGCCCAGGCGGTGCGGGCGCGGGTCGTGTCCAGCCTTCCCCTGCCCTTGCTCCGGGCGGTGGAGGGCGACGTGGCGCCCGATTGCCACAGGAGCGGCGCCGACGGCCTGACAGGCATGCCTCACGAATGCGGCCGGCGATCTCTCCAACCCATGCAAGCCGGCGAGGATGTGACGGTGGCGGACGAGCACCCTCAAGACATGCATGCCCGGAATGCGGCCCCATCGGCCGGTCCCGGCGATGGCGATGCCGGTGGCGACCATGGCCATGGCTCGCCCTATCGCGTGCTGGCGCGCAAATACCGGCCCAGGCGCTTCGAGGATCTCGTGGGCCAGGAGCCCATGGTGCGCACCCTGGCCAATGCCTTCGAGACCGGACGCATTGCGCAGGGCTACATGCTCACCGGCGTGCGGGGCGTGGGCAAGACGACCACGGCGCGGCTGATCGCGCGGGCGCTCAACTATTCGCTGTCCGATCGCCCCACGGTGCACATGCCGGCATTCGGCGAGCACTGCGAGGCCATTCTCGAATCCCGTCATGTGGACGTGATGGAAATGGACGCGGCCTCGCACACCTCGGTGGACAACATCCGCGAGATCATCGAGCAGGTGCGCTATCGGCCGGTGGCGGCGCGCTACAAGGTCTACATCATCGACGAGGTGCACATGCTCTCCAAGGCCGCGTTCAACGCGCTGCTGAAGACGCTGGAGGAGCCGCCGCCGCACGTGAAGTTCATCTTCGCCACCACGGAGATCCGCAAGGTGCCGGTCACCGTGCTTTCGCGCTGCCAGCGCTTCGATCTCAGGCGCGTGGAGGCAAAGCGGCTGATGCAGCATCTGGCCTGGGTGTGCGAGCAGGAAGGCGTGCCGGCAGAGACAGAGGCCCTGCGCCTGATCGCGCGGGCGGCCGAGGGTTCGGTGCGCGATTCCCTGTCGCTGCTGGATCAGGCCATCGCCTATGGCCAGAACGCGGTGCGCACCGCGGATGTGCGCACCATGCTGGGCCTGATGGACCGCACACGGGTGATCGACCTGTTCGAGGCCGTCATGGCCGGCGACATGGTGGCGGCGCTTCGGCAGATGGCAGAACAGCATGCGCTGGGCGCGGATCCGGCCATGGTGCTGAAGGACCTGGCTGCCTTCACCCATCTGGTGACACGCATGCGCATCCTCGGCGAGGACGGGGCGGACGAAACAGCCGCGGAAGAAGAGCGACGCCGCGGGCTGGATCTGGCGCAGAGGCTCGCCATGCCGGTGCTCACGCGCGCCTGGCAGATGCTGCTGAAGGGCATCGAGGAGGTGGAGGCCAGCAGCCAGCCGCTGGCCGCCGCGGAGATGGTGCTGATCCGCCTGGCCCATGTGGCGGACATGCCGCCCCCCGCGGAGATCGCCAAGCGCCTGCTGGACAGTGGCGACGAATCGGCACAGGACGGCAGTGGCAGCGTCGGGGCATCAGGCGCAGATGCCGGCAAGGGGGGCACCCCCCCCGGGAACACAAGCGGATCCGCCATGGCGCGGCAAGGACCGCGCGCGCCGGTGCTGACGGCAGTGATGGGGGCACAGGCCCAGACGCAGAAGTCCCCTCCTGCCCCCCGAAGCGCGCCAGCGACGGCGCAGCCAGCTGCTGCCGGCAGGGCGATGCCGGATTCCCTGGCCGCCATTGCCCGGCTGGCGAGCGAGAAGCGGGACGTGAAGCTCAAGCACCTCATCGAACGGCATGTACGGCCGGTGCAGGTGGCGCCCGGGCGGCTGGAAATCGCGCTCACTGCCGATGCGCCCAAGGACCTGCCAGGCCTGCTGGCAGCGCGTCTGATGGAATGGACCGGGCAGCGCTGGGCCGTGGTGGTCAGCGATGCCCCGGGCGACGAAACCCTGCACGAGCAGCGGCAGAAGGCCAAGGACAGCTACCTGGAAAAGGCCCGGCAGGACCCGACCGTGCAGGCGGTGCTGAAAACCTTTCCAGAGGCGCGTATCCTCGATGTGCGGCCGCCGTTGCAGGACGCTGACTTCGACGACCACAGCGAAGATGTCATGCCGGTCACTGACAGCTTGGCAGTGGAAGCGGGCGGGAACGAAGAGGAGCTGGAGCCATGAAGGACATTGGCACCATCATGCGGCAGGTGCAGGAGATGCAGCAGCGCATGCAGGAGATGCAGCGCGAGCTGGAGGCCGCGGAAGTGACCGGTTCCGCCGGTGGCGGCATGGTGACTGTGACGCTTTCCGGCAAGGGAGAAATGAAGGGGCTCGCCATCGACGACTCCCTGCTCAAGCCCGAGGAGAAGGAAATCCTGGAGGATCTGATCATCGCCGCGCACAACGATGCCAAAGCCAGGATGGAGGCCCTGATCGCCGAGAAGATGCAGGAGGCCGCCGGCTCCCTGCCGCTGCCACCGGGCATGAACCTGCCGTTCTGAGAGCAGCCAGCATCGGCAGGCCTCGTCAGAATTCGTCTGGATGCCGCGTCTGTCTGCTCGCCAATGGCATCATATTCACAGGATGGGCCTGAACCCATGAGCGGATTTGCCGCCAGTCCGGAGATCGAGCGCATCATCCAGCTGCTGGCGCGCCTGCCGGGACTGGGGCCCCGTTCGGCGCGGCGAGTGGCCTTGCATCTGGTGAAGAACCGGCAGACATTGCTGGAGCCCCTGGCGCGGGCACTGACCGCGGCGGCGGAGGCCGTGCGCACCTGTCCGGAATGTGGCAACCTGGACACGCAGACCCCTTGTGGCATCTGCACCGATCCGCGCCGTCAGCGCAGCGTGATCTGCGTGGTGGAAGATGTGGCGGACCTGTGGGCACTGGAGCGGGCCGGTGTCTATCGCGGCCTGTATCACGTTACCGGTGGCGTGCTTTCCCCCATCGACGGCGTGGCACCGGAGGACCTGAATCTTGCGCAGCTTGTGGAGCGGGCGGCCGATCCGGTCGTGGAGGAAGTGATCCTGGCGCTGAATGCCACCGTGGAAGGGCAGACCACGGCCCACTATATCGCCGATCTCCTGAAGGATCAGGATGTGCGCATCACGCGCCTGGCGCAGGGCGTGCCCATCGGCGCCGAGCTGGAATACATGGACGAGGGCACGCTGGCTGCCGCCCTGAAGGCGCGGAAATGAGGCTCACGTCTGCCGGAGCGGTCCCGGTTTCCTGTCCGACAGGGCATTGATGCCCCTTCAGCTCCCTGTGCGACCGGCCAAGGCGGCCTGTTCCGGCATTGCCGGACGATCCCGACAGGAACGGGGCATGGCCGAGAAAATTTCACCTCCGCCCCGCTCCCTTCAGCCCTGCTGCGGGCCGTTCCAGGGGATGAGGATGTCCTCGATGGTGAGAGTGTTTTCCGAGCCCTCGGGGCGCTCCCGGGAGCGGCGCTGGGCCATGCGCAGGGCCGGGGCCCTGCTGCCGGAGGCGGGTCGGGTGGAGCCGGTGATCAGCGTATCGGTGGCGTTGCCCCTCGCGCCCCGGTGAATGCCGCCCTCATTGACGGGATTGACGGGCCGGGGACGCACCTGCTGATGAAAGGCGCGTGCAGGCTGGCTTTTCAGCTCATGCATCCCCCGGGCGGCGGTCGGCATAGCGAGCGATTCTGCAGCAGGGGCAGCTGGCGTGAATGACGGTGCAACCTGGCTTTCCTGCCCCGTGGCCCACTGATAGGCCAGGCGCAACGTATAACGCAGGCGCACGGTGAAATCGTTCCAGAAACGGCCAGCGATCTCGCAGGCCTGTGGCTGGCGGTGACAGAAGCTGCCGGCATCCGAAGCCGCAGCCACGGCGGCATGGGCCAGCTCGGCCGGATTCGCTCTGCTTGGTGCCATCCTGTCACCTCTCGCGGTGGTCTGCAGGAGCGGATCACCCGGTGGCGGCGACGGCATGAAGATGGCCGCCAGGCCCATCAGCACGATCAGACGGGTCAGTTTCATGGTGTCGTCCCCCTGTTCATCCCTTTGTCGCCAGCCTAAAGGGAAGACATGAGAAAACGACTTCAAATTGTGTCGCAATTTTATTTCAAGTCGAATCAAACTTTATTCAAATCTGACCGAACGCCGTCTCGACCGGGAATCCCATCATCGGTCTTCCGGTCCTCCTTTTTCTGGCCCGTCCTGGTCGCTCTCCCGGCTGGGTCCCCGCGTTGCCGCACCTGTGCCCTTCACGGGCCGTTAACCCTGTCCTTCCTAGGATGGGGACGGCACGAAACAAGACCGGTCCGTCTTTCCGGGCAGGAGTGAGCGAGTGGTCATGAGCATGCGCCGTTCGATCCGCTGGGGCACGGGCGCGATCATCGCGCTGTTCTCGGGCGCCATTGCCTACAATCTCTTCTTCATCCAGTCCGCCATCAAGCGCAACAGCGATGGCCGGGCCGTGATCGTGGAGCCCGACCGCCTGGGCGAACTGGCCGCCCTTGCCGCCAGCGAACAGGCGCCGTCCACACGCCCCGCGATTCGCGTTTCCGTGCGGCCAAAAGGGATCTCGGCACAGGAGCGCAACCCGGCGCGGGCAGCGGCAATTCTGGCCGTGCAGCGTGACCTGAAGGCGCTCGGCTTCTATGACGGTGCGCTGGACGGCAAGCTGGGGCCGAAGACGAAGGCCGCCATCGCCGCCTTTCAGCGCAAGCTGGGCATGAAGGTGACCGGGGTGCCCGATGCCGCCACGGTGGAGCGCATTCGCTACGAGCTCACCCTGCGGCGCAGCATCGGCGATACGGCAAGTCTTGGCGAGGTGCCGAGCGCCAGGCCGCGGCACGAGGCAGAGCCGCGCGATGCCATGCGGGCGCCCAATCTGGCCTCGCTGGCCGCCGCCGCCTCCATGGACAGGGCGGCCGTGATGCGCCTGCAGCGCAAGCTGAAGGTCCTGGGTTACGATCCGGGCCCCATCGATGGCGAACTGGGCCCAGCCACGCAGCGCGCCATTCGCCATTTCCAGAAGGACACGGGGCTCGATCCCACCGGTCTGCCCGATGCCACGGTGATGATGGCTCTCGGGCTGTGACGGCCCGGCCGCTCCTTCCCATGCCCTCATGTCCCGCGCCTTTCCCCTTTTCCGGCAACTTGACGTCACGCAAGACACGACGGCACACTGCGGTTACACTATCTTAACCCTGTTGCCGCACTCTTGACTTGCACGGCAACGGTCCGGTGCACGGAACCGAAACCGGCAAGAAGGGGGTACGGGATCATGGCCAGGGTCATCCGGTTTCCAGCCGCCAGACCGGCAGAACGTGAAGCTGCCGCTGCCGTCGCGGCCGGAAGGGACGGCCGCACGGCCGAGATCATCATCTTTCCGGGGGTGCGCTACGAATATCTCCACGATCCGGCTCCCGGAAGGGATGCGGCAGGCGACAAGGTGACGCC
>CAZNLW010000129.1:0-6543 GCA_964574205.1 uncultured Rhizobiaceae bacterium
GTCGCTTTCAGCGATTTCATCCTTGACAATCATGGGCTTACAGAAAGAATGGCAAAGAAGCGCCAATGGCGAAAAATCGCCATTGGCGCTTCTCTTGGCGAATATTCATTAAAATGGCAAAATGACAAGTCGTTGCAGTGGAAGCTGTTGGGTTATCCAGGGCAGCCCCAAAAGGTTTTCCAGCCTGCTCGGCAGCCCGGAAAACTTTTCTTCACGTTCGACTCCTTGCTCTTCTTTGGCGTGGCTTCTTTGGTCCAGCAGGATCGGCTGGACAGGTCTGCCAGGCTCTCTCCCTGTTTCCCTTGCCGGTTCGGAGCGTGGCATCAATGGTCGCGGCAGCTGCAGAATCGGGCAGAATGCTCAATGTGCCTTTCGGGCGGGGCCGAAATTGGATGGCCGCGGCGGTGGCAGCCCGGCCTGGGCCCGGTAGTGGGCGCGGATCAGGTTCTGGATGTGCCAGCGCCGGTTCTTGTAGGAGGGATGATTGCCATAGAAGAAGGTTTTCCACGCCGGTTGATCGCGATAGATCCGTTTCATGCGTTCGAAGGTTTCCAGCACCACCTGTGGGCGCCAGCCGGCCCGCACCAGCAGGTCCATGCCTTCGGCGTCCGCCTCTTCCTCCTGCACACGGGAATAGGTGTTGAGCGAGGTGTTGACGATGAAGGAGAGCGACTTGCCCAGCCACGCCATCTTCAGCTTCTTTTCCAGCACCTCGCGGGAGAAGCGGTGGGCATTCTGCGCCATCGCCTTCTTTTCCTGGGCCAGCACCACATGTGCCAGCCAGTTGTGGGCCATCTCGTGCGCCAGCACCGTGGCCAGCTGCCCGTCTTCGGGCAACACGTCCATCATGCCCGTGGTCACGAACAGGTGCCCGCCGCCGGTGGTGAAGGCATTGGGCCGGGGATCCTCCACGAGATAGACACGCCATGTGAAGCCGGACGTATCTGCCTGGCGCAGCCGCGCCATGATGCGCTCTAGCCGTGCCCGCCGTGCCTCGTCCCGGGAAAGGGTCAGACGCCTGAGCATCATGCCGGCCAGGGCATCGCCCAGCTTCTGCTGCTCCGCGCGGGAGATGGTGCGGGGTTTCAGTGCCGCGTCCAGCCGGGCCAGAAACCGGCCGAATTCGTTCGGCTGGTCACTGGTCTCCTCGGCGTGCGAGGCGGCCGTCACCTGCGGGGGCGTGAGGGAAGGATCGGTGCAGCCGGAGAGGATCAGGCCGGCGGTCAACAGCAGGCCCAGGCGCCGAACCGCAACCGGCGGTCGACAGGAGATGCATGCCGGATTCTGCAACCTGTGCGTGCCCATTCGGAACGGCCTGCCCCTGCAGCAAGACATGGAAACCCGATCATGAAAGTTTATATCGGCTGGGCCATCAAGGCCAGCCTGTTCCGTCGGCATGGCGAAAGGCCCATGGCCGGCCCGCCGTTTCAGGGATACGGCCGGCGCACGGCCAGCACCGGTCCGCTTCCGCTGTTCGCGATGCGCTGGATGGCCTCATTGACCGGCTCGATGGCCACCATCATGTGATGGGCATTGGCATGGATGAGACGATCGCTCTCCAGCGCCATGGCCACATGCCCTTTCCAGAACACGAGGTCACCGCGCCGCAGCTGCCCTGACAAGGCCGTTTCGCTCGGCAGCGGCTCTCCCACATTCTGCATCTGATCACCGGAATCTCTGGGGATGCCGACATGGCCGCACATCATGAGAGCAAGCTGCACGAGGCCCGAGCAGTCGATACCCGCCATTGTGCGCCCGCCCCACAGGTAAGGGGCATGCAGCAACCGTTCCGCCACGCTGGCCGGATCCTCTTGCCGGGCGCCCGCCGGGATGGCATGGGAGGCCACGACATATCCCTCGCCGCCGTCGGGCAGCCGCGTGGCAAGAAACCGCCGGTTTCCGGCCATGGGCTGGGTCATGAGCCGGCTGCCCATGTAGAGAGGGCGCACCGGCGTGCTTTTGATGTCTGGCGCGGGAAACAGCAGCGTCTGCGGCACGGCCACCACATGGCTCACCGGGCCCGGCACGGGCGCAATGTCGTCTGCCCGCAGCCAGCCTTCGTATCCGTCATGGGCCAGGCGCACGCGCCGCCATTCCCCAAGCGTTTCCAGGATGGCAAGCCTCTCGCCGAACAGCCCCTGACTTACCTGTTCCGCGCAGGCATCGGGCGCTCGGCGCAGGGCAGCCACCGGCACGGCGATGCAGCAGGCTTCTCCGCCTTTCCCGTGTCTGTGGATCGGAGCGTTCATGTTCATGCCTTTCGCGCCGTCTGGCCCCTTTCCTCAGGGGGTATCCAGCCCCTCTGCCGCCTTCTGGATCATGCCGGCAATGCGTTCCAGATAGAGCGAGCCTTCCACCGTGCGCTGAATGAGCACGTTGCGCCGGTCGTTGGGGTCGCGGCGGCGCTGCAGCAGGTTGTGCCGGCTCATGGCGTTGAGCGCACGGGTGATCACCGGCTTGGTGACCCCGAGCTTCTCTGCCAGGCTTTTCACGGTATGCGGTGGCGGATCCAGATAGACCGTGAGCAGCACCGCCATCTGCCGCACGGAAAGGTCGGGGTCGTCATCGCGCACCATGGCCAGCGAAACGTCCCGCCACAGGTGAAGAGCCTGGGATTCACTGAGACGAACGCCCACCTTCGCCCCTCCCGCTGCAGAATGGTTGTGCTATTCATTACGCCCCCGTTTCATTCAAGCGCATGGGATCGGGGTTGACAAGACCATTCATGCAGCGGTCTGCCGCAGGAATGTGGCAGAGGCATGCTCCTGCAGATGGCGGGAAAGGGCGTTCCACAAGTTATTCGACGCCATGCATGGCCAGAAACTGGGCCGTGACGAAATCCATGGTCTCCACGTGCTGGATCAGCCAGTCGGGAAATTCCCGTGTCACGAACCGTTGCAGGGCGGCCCGCCCGGTTTCCGTCTGCCAGCCGTCGCACAGCTCGGTCACCAGCCTGCGCATGCGGTCATGCTCGGCCCGATGGATGGGATAGGGGGGAAAGCCATAGGTCTCCATCAACTTCTCCTCCCCGGAGAAGTGGGCTTCCACATGGTCACGGAAGGCAGTCACGGCTTCTTCAAGCCGTGCCGGATCGCTATCCGGATCGGCCAGCAGGTCTGCCAGCGTGCGCAGCAGCGACAGTTCTTCCTCGTGCGTGGCGTTCATGGAGGCCACGGCCACCTGTGGCAGGCTGAAATCCATTGCCGAAGTTCCCCCGTCCGAAGTCCCGAAACACGCGGTCAATCCATCTCCTTTTCCAAAAGGCGTCCTTGATCTTCATCAAGATGCGCGTGTCGCAAGGCAACGGTTTTCCCGATCGGAACAGCGAACAACCTTTGGTTAACCATGAGATGCAATCATGACGGGCAAGAGGCTGAACGCATGCACGGATGTCGGTGGGTGGAAGATTGCGAGCAAGACGGGAGCCGGGGACATGCCGCGCAAGACGGACATCACGAGAATTCTCCTGGGCTGGGTGACGGCCACCATGACCTGCATGGCCCTGCTGGGCGGCAGCGCGATCATGGGCCACGCGCAGGCCGAGGAAGGCGAAGGCGGCCAGGAGAAGAAGCCGCGCCTGATCCGCGTGGTGGACCTGCCGGACGTGCCGGCCCTTCACTGGCGGGGCGGCCGGTTCAAGGATCTGGGGTATCTCTTCGACGAGGAAGGCGGCGGCACATGGGTCGCCTATCTCGGGCCCGATCATTACCTGCCCCTCACGCAGCGCGAGCTGGAGAGTATGCTGCGCATTGCAGCCGCATATGGCCGGCCCGTAGGTGACATCCCGCAGGAACGGCTGGCGAAAACGGAAGGGGAGCTGCCGGTGCCGGCCGCATCTGCTCATGGCGGGAATGATGTCGCCGCCAGCAATGAAGGGACCGTTGACAAGCCCTCTGCGGCAGGCAAATCCGACCTGGCGATGGATACGCTCGACAGGGCCTTGCTGCCGACGGGTGAAGCGGACCTCTTGACCGGTTCGACAACCCCGGCGCCACAGACGGCGACCGAAAATGTGGCCGCCACGGAAGAAGCAGTCGGCCCTGGCCCACGGATGCCCGCAGCCAATGGCGCCAACGGGGGGACAAGACCGGCCGGGTCGAAAGAGGGGGGTCTGCTCTGGGGCTGGCTGGCGGCACTGGTGTTCCTGATTGCTGGAGTGACCGGCACCGGGTGGATGCTCAGCCAGCCGCCGAAGGGTGGCAGATTGGCCGTTTTCTCGATTGCGGGTGTGACCGGCGCCATGAAGATGTTCATGAAGATGTTCAGGGGCCGCAGGCAGGCCAGTCGGTCCCTTCGCGAGCGCATGCATCACGTGATGCGCAGCATGCCCTCTGCCGCTGCTGTGTCCACATCGGCCGATGAAGGATTCGACGGGCAGGAAGACCGCAAGGCCATGCGGAAAGGCATGCGGGAAGGCATGTCCGCACAGGAGCGAGGGGCCCGTCCCTCGCACCAATCGAGAAAAGAGAGCAGAAAGGCAGGGATGATACGTCCCGACGAAGCCCTGCGCGCCATGCAGGCGGCAGCCCGCGGGGGCCTGGCCACCTGACGCGGCCTGCAGGCGGAAGGCAAGGATCATGAAGGTTTCCGCCGCTCTCCCTTCTCCCTTCTCTCCGAAGGCCGGGCCACCCTTCCGGAAGGGGGCCCGGCCTGTTCCGTGGCGGCCGTGTCGATGGCGCTCTGACCGGAGTGAAAGTCAATGAACCGGCGCACCTTCTCGCGGTCGTAGCCGCGCGCCGCCTCCAGCAGCTGGCGGGTATAGGGCTCGCGCACGTTGCCGGTCCGCAGCTGTTCCACGTTCAGGGCCTCGATGATGCGCCCGTGGCACATCACCGCCAGCCGTTCGCACATATGCGCGATCACGGCCAGATTGTGCGAGACCAGGACGTAGGTGAGCCTCCGTTTCCGTTTCAGGCGCTTCAACAGGTTCAGCACCTCGGCCTGGATGGACACGTCCAGCGCCGAGGTGGGCTCGTCCAGCAACACGATGGAGGGCTCCAGCATCAGGGCCCGGGCGATGGCCACCCGTTGCCGCTGCCCGCCGGAAAGCTGATGCGGATAGCGAAAACGGAACGCCGGCCCCAGTCCCACGTCTGCAAGGGCCTGCAGCACCCGTATCTCCCGTTCCCGACGATCGCCGATGCCGTGGATGATCAGGGGTTCGGCCAGCGTGGCGTCGATGGTGCGGCGGGGATGGAGCGAGGCGTAGGGATCCTGGAACACCATCTGCACCGTCCGGCAGAAGGCGAGATCCGGCCGCCCGTCCTGCGGCGGTTGCCGGCCGGCAATGTTCACGGCCCCAGCCGAGATCGGCGCCAGGCCCGTGAGGGCCTTCAGCACCGTGGACTTGCCGGAACCCGACTCGCCCACCAGACCGAAGGTCTCGCCCGGCTGCACGGTGAAGGAGACATCGCGCACCGCCTGCACGGCATCGCGTCCGCGGCCGAAGACCACGGTCAGGCCGTGCACGTGGATGGCGGGCGCATCGGGCGCATGCCCCCCTTCGCGATCGGCAGAAACCGCCGTGCCGGCGTCTGCCCGGTCTTTTGCCGCTGTCTCCTGTGCGCTGGTGATATCACGCTGCCCGGTCATGGTGGCCTCGCTGCCTGTCTCCCGAATTCTCAGTCTGCCGCCCAGGCAGAATCACGCTGCAGTGTCTGCAGCCACTCGCGCTTCTCGTCGATGCGCGGCAGCGATGCCAGCAACCCCCGCGTGTATGGGTGCCGGGCCTCGTGAAGACGACGGGCCTCGATCTCCTCCATGACCTTGCCGGCATACATGATCACGACCCGGTCGCAGAAGGAGGCCACGAGATCGAGATCGTGCGAAATGAAGATCAGCCCCATGCCGCGCCGGCTCACCAGATCGTCCATGATGGCCAGCACCTGCATGGCCACGGTCACGTCCAGCGCCGATGTGGGTTCGTCCGCGATCAGCAGGTCCGGTTCCGGGATCAGCATCATGGCGATCATCACCCGCTGTCCCATGCCGCCGGAGAGTTCGTGCGGCCAGGCCCGGTAGACCCGTTCGGGATCACGTATGCGCACGGCCTCCAGCATCTCCAGCGCGCGCCGCTTCGCCTCCCGCCGCGAGACCTTGCGATGCATGACGTAGGCTTCGGCAATCTGCTCGCCCACCCGCATCACCGGATTGAGAGAGAACTTCGGATCCTGCAGCACCATGGAGATGCGTGCGCCGCGGATCTCGCGCATCTGCCGCTCGTCGGCGGCCAGCAGGTCGAGACCGTCGAAGACCATGCGCCGGGCCGACATCACGCCCGGCGGACGGATCAGTTTCAGGATGGAGCGGCCCGTGACCGACTTGCCGGAGCCCGATTCGCCCACGATGCCCACCTTTTCCCGGCCCATGCGCAGCGACAGGCCACGCACGGCATGGGTCACCCGCGTGCGGCCGTGAAAGTCCACCCGCAGGTTCTCGATGTCCAGAAGCGGCCGGTCGCTGTCGCGCATGCGGGACTCCCTGTCGTTCGTGTCCGGTCTCTCAGGTCTGGCCGCTCTTCGGATCCAGGGCATCGCGCAGGCC
>CAZNLW010000130.1:0-6476 GCA_964574205.1 uncultured Rhizobiaceae bacterium
AGAAATTCTGTGCCGCTCTCGACTACATCGACCGGCCTCCGGCGGTCGCCATTCCAATGATCGCCCGCGAGATCTTCGATGCGCTCTCCCGTTGGGAGCCGCGCATCGAACTGGTGGAACCGGTGCAGGTGGAAATGCTGGAGTTCCATCACTTCCGGGCCGTCATCAAGTGGCGCCCGAAGGCTGATGTGCTGGCCGAGATCGTGCGCACGGAGGTCATCCTGTCGACCGGGGAGGTGACGGCATGACCGATATGATCCGGGCCATGACGCTGGAAGAGCTGCGCGCCCGTGGCGCGCCGCAGGTATTCATCACCGCTCCGGACGAATGGCGGCAGAGGCTCATCGACTGGTGGGAGAACGATCCTTCCGGGCCCCGGCGCAAGGTCTATCCAGCGCAGGTCGAGATGCTCTTCTTCGACATGATGGCCTATGCGCTTTCCATGCTCGGTCAGCAGGGCCAGATGGCCGTGGAACAGCGCTGGGTGGCGTTCGCCGACGGTGCCCATCTGGATGTGCTCGGAGCCAACGTATCCACTTTCCGGCTCAAGGCCGCGCCGGCAAGAACCACCCTCCGTTTCACCCTGGAGGCCCCGGCGGCGGAAAACCGCATCATTCCGGCCGGCACGGAAGTTTCGGCAGGTGGTGACGGGCCGTCTTTTGCCACGGAAGAGGATCTGGTCATCAACGCCGGCGAGACGGCTGGCGAGGTTCCTGCGGCCTGCACCGTGTCAGGTACTGCCGGCAACGGCTTCATGCCCGGGCAGATCAGCGAGATTATCACGCCGCTTCCGTTCGATGTGGCGGCGGAGAATGTCACCGAGAGCACCGGCGGCGCCGCAGAGGAGGATGACGAGGCCTTTCGTCTGCGCATTGCAGAGGCTTTCGAACGGATTTCCAAGGCCGGCCCTCGCGCAGCCTACGAGCAGATGGTTCGCGCATTCAGCCCGGCGATCGTCGATGCCGGTGTCACGTCGCCTGAACCTGGCGTGGTCCACATCCATGTGCTGACGGATGAAGGGGCTCCCTCTCAGGACATGCTTCTTGCCATCCGGGCATGGATCGATCCGGAGACCAGGCGGCCTCTCACTGATGCCGTCGAGGTGCTCGCTCCTGTCGCCGTGCCCGTGAGTGTCGAAGCGAACGTGGTCGCGAGAGGCGACCTGATGAGCGTGCAGCAGCAGGTGCAGGATGCCATCAGGCAGGCAGCCGGCGTCTGGAAGCAGCGGCTGGGCGAATACCTCTCCACATCCGCCATCACCTGTGCCTTGGGCCACGTGGAGGAGATTGTCGACATAGATGTCACGATCACCGGCGTCGATGACCGTCAGCTGCAGCCGAACCAGTTTGCTGTTCTGACGGATGTGACCGTCAACATGGAGGCAGCCCCATGAACTGGGACAGCCTCATACCGCCTGGCATCAACGATGCGCGCGTGCGTCATCTGTGGCGTGCTTTCTGCGCACAGCTGGAGGGGTTCGATTTCCGGCGCATGCTGATGCGCACGTCCTCCGAGATGGCTGCCGAAATGCTTCCTCTCGCCGTGTGGGAGCGCTCTCTGGAGGAATTTCTGTTCGCTCGCGCCTGGACGCCGGAGACGGTCGGGAGCCTGGTCGACAGCTCCACGGAGCTCCATGCCCTCAAGGGCACGCTGGCGGGCATCAGGTATTGCCTGTCCATACCGGGCATTGCACTTGCCCGTGCCATCACGCCGCCGGCTGATCCGTACTGGGCGCCGGAGGATGTGGAGGCGCTGACGACCTGGGAGGCGAGCCTGCCGCAGGTGCGTCTCTACTCCTGGCGCAAGCCGGGCCGGGGCGATGGTTTCTATTTCGGCGACTGGCTGGATGACGAGGCACTGCCCGGCAGCTACCTCGAGCTGGACAGGGCGCCGGAGGATGCCGGCCGGCGATGGGCCCTGTGGAAGCCGGAGACGGACGAGGAGGTGGAGCTCTCCGGTCTGGCGGATCGTCTGCTGGCCATTCCGGGCTCGGCGTCCCCAATCCAGCTGTGGCTGGATGCCGACCATCTGGATGATGGCTACCTGACGCCGGCGGACGGTGAACCGCAGGTCATCGATCTGGGAGGTGAGCTGTCCCGCGAACTCGCCGATGGCGCCTGGCTGCCGGTTTCGTTCGAGCCCGAGCTGGAGACCTCCGGCGGGGTGAGCGGGGACGGCCCGCTCTACTTTGGGGACGGAAGCCTGGATGAGGATTTCCTGAGCCTCGATGATGCCGAGTGGCACATCCACCGCTTCTGGCGGGTGTACCGCGCAGCAGCGGCCACCGGCACCCCGGACGCCTACGCCTACCACGACGACATGCGCTTCGGCATGCCGCCGCACACGGCGGAACTGTGGCTCGACCTCGAGGAGCGGGCAGGCATCGACGTGAACTTTGGCGAGCCGGACGGGGGCTATCTGGCGGACACCGACCTGACGCGCCTGTGGCTGGCGGCCGAGGCGATCGGCATCGCCAGGTCGGCGCGCGACCGGGTGCTCATCGAGACGGAACTGGCCCGTCCGGTCACCTTCGGCGAGCGGCGTACCTTCGGATCCTTCACCTTCGGACAATACCTGCCGAGGACACACTGACATGCACAAGACACGGAAATTCCACCAGAACCAGCAGGGCGTGTTCTCCGACCACAACGCCCTTCAGGACTACGCCCGGGAGACCATCGACTACCTGACGCAGGACGGCATCACGGCCGAGCCGCGCTATGCCGGCTTCGCCGTGGTCAAGACGGCGACGACCAAGGTCACGGTCGAGCCCGGCCGCCTCTATGTCGAGGGGCGCATGTACACGATGGAGACGCCGCTAGAGATCGATTTCTTCAGCCAGCTGCCGCTGGCCACAGAGAAGATCGTGGCGATCGTCGCCTCCGGCAGCGAGGTGGAGGAAGATGTCGAGCCGCGCAAGTTCCTGATCGACGCCACCACCCGGGCCACGCAGGTGCAGACGGTGCCGATGACCGTGCACCGGGCTGTCAACGTCTCCACGGTGGCCGGCACGGAAGCCGCCTCGCCGGTACGTCCGACGATCTCGTCCGGCTACGTGGTGCTGGCCTGGGTGCGGCTGGATACGGCCGGCATCGTGTCCATCGAGCAGCACGAGGAGGCGCGTCTGACCTCCGTGCAGCGCAACGACTATCGTTTGCGGGATATCGAGACCTGGCAGGGCGCGGTCGGCACGCGGCTGGACACTCTGGCCACCGACCTGTCCGGCCTGGCGCAGGGCCTGCAGGGGCGGGCCGACATGAATGCGGTCGATCAGCTGGCCGCCGACGTGGCCAGGCTGAAGGAACTCGCCGAGCTCGAGGATGGCTATTCGGCCTATGGCGCCGACCGCTTCCTGGACGACAGCCAGAGCGACACCACGAATGCGAACTACCTTGCCAGGATCGAGGAGGGCGTGCGGTTCTCCGATGAGGCGGCCGACGAGCTGGCGCTTCAGCTGTTCAACCCGATCGATCCGAACGTCGATGTGACGGGTGGCCTTCTGCTGCCGAAGCACACGCACCGGCGGCGCCTGACGGTGGATGGCTTCGAAGCCGAGCTGCCCGTCTCGCAGTACGCGTTCCAGACGGTGAACTGGCAGCTCAAGACCATGAGCCGCCGGCGCATCCGTTACGGCCAGACGATTACCGTCTGCACGAACTCGCGCTGGTGGCGCTCCGGACAGTTTGATCCGGTTGCCAATGTGTTGCGCAGGGATGGGGAAGACTGGGAGATACTTGCCGGAGATCCCCATCACAATCATCGATGGGTGCGCTTGCGCAAGTTCTGGGAGGATGGCTACGATGTTCCCTATTGGGACCGCATCGTCACGAACCATTCTGTCAGCGGAGCCGTTGCCGCCCAGACCTTCCTGAACTCCCAGGTCGGCTGGATGACCCGCCTGCACCTGTACTTCTCGCAGGTCGGACAGAGCGGCGATGTCACCATCCTCCTCACCGAAACCCGCAACGGCAAGCCGGATGTCGGCAAGGTCATCGCTCAGGCGACCCTGGCACAGGCGGACATGGTGCAGGGCTGGAACGAGATCCCCTTCCAGCCCGCGCTGCTGCTGCCCGGAGAACGCTACGCCATCGTGCTGATCACCGGTGGCAATCACTACGTGGGCCTTGCCAGCGGAACCCGCTATGCCCAGGGCACGCTGTTCTACTCGACCGACGGGGCCTTCTATCAGGGCGATCTCACCCGGGATCTGATGTTCGCCATCGACTGTGCGGAGTTCGAGGCCAACCGGATCGAGGTGGAAATGGATGCTCTCTCCCTGTCCGGCGGCATTGCCGCCATCGATCTGCTCGCAGACATGGCGGTCCCTGAAGGCACCTCGCTGTCCTTCGAGATCCAGCCCGGCGGCTCCGGAGCCTGGATCCCGATCGAGGAGGTGAAGGAGGGCAACTCGGCGCTGGCCGGACTGCCGGCCCTGTGCAAGTTCCGGGCGGTGTTCACCGGCACCCCCGATGCGCACGCCGCCATCCGGCTGGATACCAGCCGCATGCGGATCAGCAGGCCGCGCACCACGTTCAGGCACATCAGCACGGATGTGACCCTGCCGGCGGCCACCCAGACGCTCAAGATCACGGTGCTGCTGGAGAACTACTACGAGACCAATCACGACCTCTCCTGCACCATCGATGATGTGACCAACGGTGCTTCCGCCATCGCGCCGGCCACGATCACGGACGAGGATCTGGGCGTCGATCCGCTGGGCGATGATGCCAACCACCGGCGCATCCGCCGGACGTTCCAGTGGACGGCGGCCGAGCTCCCCACGCCGGCGAGCCAGTTCAAGATCAATCTGGACGGGGCGGCCACGAGCGCACTGGACGTCTTCCACGTCAGCGAGCGCGTCCATCTGGCCTTCTGAGGAGTGAGAAATGCCCAGGAAAAAGATCGATCCTGAAGCCTTCTATCTGGTGCGCCTGAAGCAGCCTGTTCGCGTGGCCCGCATGTGGCTGCGCCCCGGCCAGCCGCATCGCATGCGCGGCCGGCTGGTGCAGGAGCACAGGGATGCCATCGAGAGCTACGAGCCTGCGGAGTGATCGGCCATGGCCCGCAACCTTCGTCAGTACTTGGTGGACGAGAATACGCCGGTCAGCCCGGAGTGGGTGCGCCGTGTGTTCGGTGACATCGATGCACGCATCGATGCGCTGGAACAGATCAAGGCGGACTGGCAGGCGGCCGTCGATGTCTTGACGTCTCAGGCGCTGCTGCGCATAGATGAAGCGTTGCGGCCGGCATTCGAAGAGCTCCAGCAGCTGGCCAGTGTCGGTGCCTTCTTTACCGCCACCTCCGCCAGCGATGTGGCCCTCGGCACGGGGCTGAAGACCTTGATCGTCGATGAGCCGCGGAAGAACTTCGTGCCGGCGGAGTATGTGGTCGTCTCATCCGCAGGCGATCCAAACATCGGCATGGCCGGCCGGCTGGTGTCCTACGATCCGGAGACCGGCGAGCTGGTGATCAACGTCGAGCTGGCCAGCGGCACCGGCAGTCGCAGCGACTGGCGGATTTCCGTGGGCACGCCGCCCGATCTCACGCACGCCGGGCGCACCGACAATCCGCACGGGGTCACCCCTGCTCAGATCGGCGCTGCAGTGGAAGGGCATGGCCATCAGATCAGCGACGTTTTGGGGCTCCAAGGTGCGCTGGATGCAAAAGCTGCATCGGTGCATGGGCACCAGATTGCCGACGTGAGCGGGCTGGAGGCTGCCCTTGCAGGCAAACTGGACAACACCGTTGCCGCCTTCGCCGATCGCATCGATACCCTAAACGAAAACACCGCCCCCAATGGCACGGAATTCGTGCCCTGTTCCGATGGAAAGAAGGTGCCGCTACAGACAATTGCTGGCTTGGGAGCTTCTTTCTTCTTGTCTGGCGCACTTGCGTGGCCAGGAGGCACTGGGGTGCTGCTTTCAGCAGCACACGGGCTTGGATCAGTTCCTATTGTCATTGGTGGGTATGCGAGATGTATTTCTCCAAATAATGGTTATGTTGTTGGTGATATTGTTTCTTTACCTGCATGGGCATCCAGCGGTGAATGCACATTCATAGCTGATGCAAATACCGTAAGCTATGTAGCATATAGTAATGAACCGCATGCTCCGACCAGATACGGAAACACATGGTTTTCTATCACATCTACATCATGGGACTGTTATTTATGGGCAATCACCTGGTGAAGGGAATGAAAAATATCTATGCAGAAGTAAAGCAGGATGGGACCTTGCATCAGGTCTGGCATGTGGTTGATGATCCGGGCTTCGATCCTCCGTTACTTCCAGGATCACAGCTTGTGAATTGGCCTGATGGTACCGACGTTCGGCCAGGCATGGTCTGGGATGGCTCACAGCTTCTCCCACCACCGGCGCCCGCACTGATTGTCGTGCAGGCGCATGCCGTGCAGACGCTGGCCGAGCAGGCCCGGCAGACAAGAGCGGCAGTTGCCGGCACGGACGATCCCGCCAAGC
>CAZNLW010000131.1:0-6305 GCA_964574205.1 uncultured Rhizobiaceae bacterium
CCGCAGCTCACGGAAGCGGGCGCGCCGAAGGCCGGCACCATGGTCATCGGCACGGTGAAGGGCGAGATCCACGACATCGTCAAGAACATCGTGGCGATGATGATGGAGGGGGCCGGCTTCGACGTGATCAACCTCGGCATCAATACCGATGCGGAAGCCTTCATCCAGGCCGTGAAGGAACACCGGCCGGACATCCTCGGCATGTCGGCGCTGCTCACCACCACCATGCCCTACATGAAGACGGTGATCGAGGCCCTGGAGAAGGAAGGTCTGCGCGATGACGTGATCGTGCTGGTGGGCGGGGCGCCGCTGAACGCGGATTTCGCCAATGCCATCGGCGCCGATGCCTACTGCAAGGATGCCGCCGTGGCCGTGCAGACGGCCAAGGAACTCATGAAACGCCGGCACAATCAGCGTGCGAACAGCTGACGGCCTTCGATCGGTCTTGGGAAACACCGGACAGGCCGACAAGGAGGATGCGGGCGCGTGAGCGATGAATGCAGGAAGGCCGGCCCCATGAGCGACGAAACGCCTCTCTCGTCTCCGCGGCCCTCGCGCCGCCGTGGCGGCCGGGCCGCCCGGCGGGCGGCGCGCGCTGCCGCGGCCCGGCGACTTGCCCTGCCCCCAGGCGCCACGCTGGCCCCCGATGAAGAACTCGCCATCGGGGAGAGCGAAACGGGAACGGGGAAACGGCCGGGGCAAGGGCGCATGCTGGTGATCGCCTGCGGGGCCCTGGCGCGCGAGATCATGGAGCTGAAACGCCAGCTGGGCCGTGATGACCTCGACCTGCACTGCCTGCCTGCCATCTGGCACAACACGCCCCAGCACATTCCGCAGGGCGTGGCCGCGCGCATCCGTCAGGCCCGGGCCCAGGGCTATGACCGCATTCTCGTGGCCTATGGCGACTGCGGCACGGGTGGACGCCTCGATGCCGTGCTGCAGGCAGAGGGGGTGGAGCGTCTGCCGGGCCCCCACTGCTACGCGTTCTTCACCGGCACGGCGCGCTTCATGGAAGGGCTGGAAGCAGAGGCCCGCACCTTCTTTCTCACCGATTACCTGGTGCGACATTTCGATCGCCTGGTCTGGCAGGGCCTGATGCTGGATGCCTATCCCGAGCTGGTGGACGACTGCTTCGGCAATTACGAAAGGCTGGTCTACCTGGCGCAGACGGACGATCCGGATCTCGACCGCAAGGCCCGGGAAGCGGCAGAACGCCTGGGCCTGGCTTACGAACGCCGGCTTGTGGGCTATGGCGATCTCAAGGCCGCCCTGGATCCCGGACCCGAAAGGCCTTGATGACGATGGCGACCATGATCATGGCGGCAAGAACGTTGCCGGGTCATCGGTCATGGCGCCTGGCAATGCGCCGGAAACCCTTGTCGAACGTGCACCACGTTTTCCGTCCAGGCGCCCACCCTGTCATCCCGTTTTCGCGGTCTCGCGCTGCTGACGCACGGTGTCGACGGCATAGATGGCCAGCGCCGTCCAGATGAGCAGGAAGGCGATCAGGTGATTGCGATCGAAGGGATCGCCGAAAACGAAAACGGCCGTAAGGAACATCAGTGTCGGGGCGATGTATTGCAGCAGCCCCAGTGTGGACAGCCGGATCCGGCGGGCCGCGGCGGCAAAGAACAGCAGGGGGGCCACGGTGACCGGTCCGCAGGCCACGAGCAGGAAGGTCAGCCAGCCATTCCGGCCAAAGCTCAAGGGCACACCCGCCGCCGACAGCCCCCACAGGAGCGGACCGGCCAGCACGGCGAGCACCAGGCTCTCCACAAAAAGACCCTGCAGGGGCCCGGCCGGCATGGTCTTGCGCAGGAATCCGTAAGTCGTGAAGGACACGGCCAGCAACAGCGCCAGCCAGGGAAAGGTGCCCACGGAGACCGTGAGCCACACCACGGCCGCCGCGGCGAGGGCGATGGCCAACTGTTGCAGGCGCGTAAAGCGCTCGCCGAGAAGGAGAAATCCCACCAGCACGTTCATCAGCGGGTTGATGTAGTAGCCCAGCGAGGCCTCCATGGTCTGGCCCGTCTGCACGGCCCAGACGAAGAAGCCCCAGTTGGTGGCGATGAAGAGGGCGGAAAGGACGGTGATGCGCACCCTGTGCCAGCGCCGCATGCGTGCCAGCACGGGCCTGAGGCCACCGGTGAAGGCCAACAGCAGCGCCGTGGTGGGCAGCGACCAGATGGCCCGATGTGCCGTCACCTCGAAAGCCGAGGCTCCGGCCAACAGGTGGAAGAACAGCGGATTGCCGCCCCACAGGCCATAGGCAGCCAGGGCATGGAGCACGCCCCTGACGGATTCACGGCGGGCAGCCACGGCAACATCCGGCGGATCGGCCGCTGCCGCCGCAGGCGCGCCGGTCTTTCCCTGCTCGACGCCCCCCGGGGCGGGCGTGCCCTGCCCTGCCCCTCCTTGCATGGAAAAGGCTCTGCCAGATGTGGGGGGTGCGCCGTCTGCCTCGCGCATGCCGGCCGCCTCCTTTCCGCCCGGTGCCCGGTATCCCTCATGGCGCCTCATGGGAATACGGCACGGGCAGAAAGGCAAGTGGCCCCTTGGTTCAACATACGCACCCGGCATCATGTCAGGCTGCCATGGGGCGAATGAAGGGGCAAGCGCACCTGAAAGGAAAGGCCCTTAAAGAGATTCAGGCCTGGTCGCCCTCGTTCCCGTTGCCATCATAGAGGCTGATGGGCTGGCTGGGCATGACGGTGGAAATGGCATGCTTGTAGACGAGCTGCGAGAGACCATCGCGGCGCAGAAGGACGCAGAAATTGTCGAACCAGGTAATCACGCCCTGAAGCTTGACGCCATTCACCAGAAAGACCGTGACCGGCACCTTGTTCTTGCGGATGTGGTTCAGAAACGTGTCCTGCAGGTTCTGCTGCCTGTCCTGTGCCATCTGCTGCCTCTCCCCGGGCATCAACGCCGAAGCCGGTTCGGGGCCTGCCCGGACCCCGCCCCATGTGTCTTCCGTTCATACCACATTTCGCGGCCCTGTTCGAGGGCAGTCCATACCCTCTCGCTGTCGGAACGATCAATCAGAACATATATATATCTGAATGTTCATACGTTCGACAGGAAGGTCACTGCCCGACTCGACAGTGGCAGGATTGCGGCACTTTCAGGCAGAATTGTGAACTGCCTGATCTTTCTGCAACCACTCGGCAAGATCCGTCAGCGCCCGTCGGGCCATGGCACGGCGTCTGGCCCGCATGCGTTCCCTGCCCTTCAGACGGCGCCCGCTCTCATCATGGGGGGGGATTTCGACTGGCGGAAACAGGCCGAAGTTGATGTTCATGGGCTGAAAGCTGCCGGCCCCGTCCGCGATATGCCCACCGGTGATGTGATGGAGAAGGGCGCCATGGGCCGTCGTCGGGGGGGGCGGCGGCAGGTCACGCCCCTGGATCTCGGCGGCCGCGAGACGACCGGCGATCAGCCCGCAGGCGGCGCTTTCCACATAACCCTCCACCCCCGTCATCTGTCCGGCGAAACGCAGGCGCGGCCGGACCTTCAGGCGCAGGCGCCCGTCCAGCAGTTTCGGGCTGTTGAGAAAGGTATTGCGGTGCAGCCCGCCGAGGCGGGCGAAGCGGGCATTCTCCAGCCCCGGGATCATGCGGAAAATGCGCTGCTGCTCGCTGTACTTCAGCTTGGTCTGGAAGCCCACCATGTTGTAGAGCGTGCCCAGACGGTTGTCCTGACGCAGCTGGACCACCGCCCAGGGCTTCTCCCCGGGCCGGTGGGGATTGGTGAGGCCCACGGGCTTCATGGGGCCGTGGCGCAAGGTCTCCAGGCCCCGCTCGGCCATGACCTCGATGGGCAGACAGCCGTCGAAATAGGGCGTGTCCTTCTCCCACTCGCGGAACTCCACCTTCTCCGCCTCCCGCAAGGCCTTCACGAAGGCCTCATACTGCTCGCGGGTCATGGGGCAATTGATGTAATCGGCCGTGCCCTTGTCATAACGCGACTGCTTCCAGCACACGCTCATGTCGATGGAATCGGCGTGCACGATGGGCGCGATGGCGTCGAAGAAGGCGAGTGCATCCTCGCCGGTGAGTGCGCGTATGGCTTCGGCCAGGGCATTGCTGGTGAGCGGACCGGTGGCAATGATCACATGGCGCCAGTCCTCCGGTGGCAGGCCTGTGACCTCCTCGCGCACCACCTCGATGCGGGGATGTTCTAAGAGGGTGCGCGTGACAGCAGCGGCAAAACCCTCGCGGTCCACCGCCAGGGCAGAGCCGGCGGGCACGCGATTCCCGTCCGCGGCCTGCATGATCAGGGAGCCGGCGCGGCGCATCTCCTCATGCAGCAGGCCCACGGCATTGTTCTCCGGATCATCGGAACGGAAGGAATTGGAGCACACAAGCTCTGCCAGGGCATCGGTGCGATGGGCCTCGGTCATGCGCAAGGGGCGCATCTCGTGCAGCACCACGCGCACACCGGCCTGCGCCGCCTGCCAGGCCGCCTCGCAGCCGGCAAGGCCGCCGCCGATGACATGCAGCACATTGTCTTCGTGGTCTTCGTGACGCTGGTGATCCCTGCTCATGGCGGGGGAGAGATAGGCTCTCCGGGCGGCGCTGGCAAGAGGCGGCGGGAGGGATTTCTCCTCATGGATGGCTGGCAGGGAACCTGGCCCCGGCCGGGCACCATGCTGCTCCGGGCTTCCGCTTCCGGCCCCAGCCTCGCGCACGTGGCGAAGCCCTGTCTCCCCTCAGGTGTCGCCAGCGCCGGGGGCAATGGCGAAACAGGGAATGCGGTGGCGCTTCAGCGCGCGGCAGGCACGGGCCGCCGTGTGCCGGTCAAAGCCGGCGAAACGCGCCCGGTAGTGGGTGCGGCCACTGCGCCGGAAGCGCATGACATAGCCCGGCTTGCCGGCAAGCAGGCGGCGGGCGGCCTTGCGGGCCTCCCTGAGGCGTCCCTTCGCGCCTTCTTCCGCCGGAAAGGCGCCGAGCTGGATGTTCCAGCTCTTGCGATAGCGGGCGAGGCGGGGATCGGAGACGGGCGCCTCTTTGGCCTTCCGATCCCCGTCAGCCCCGTTTTCCCTGCTTTCATGGGGCGGGTCCACCCTGTCTTCGCGGACGGTCGTGGGCTTGCTCCCTTCGTCATTGGCCGCAGGGGTCGCCGTCTGGGCCGCATCGGCCGCGGCGCCGGCTGAGGCACGCATTCCTGCTGCCGCCTCATTCCCGTTGGTCATCACGGGCCCTCTGGCCACGACCACCTCGCGACGCCCGGGATCCACACGCACCACACGGGCCGTGGCCACGGGCGCAAAGGCCAGGGGCGCGGCCAGCGCCAGGCGCGTCATCGGCGACGCCTTGCCGCGGGCGGCCGGCCGTTCATGTGTCGTGACCGTCTCGCCATCCGCCTCCTTCTTCCCACCTTCGCGCCGGCGAGCACCGATGGAGCGCTTCTCCGGATGCAGGGCCGTCATGTGAGCAGTCCTGTCCCTCTCGTCAGCGGCGGAATCCGCCGGCGCCGGTGTGGGACGCACCTCCAGGGCGACGTGGCCGGCCGCACTCCCGAGGCGGTCGCTGCGCTCCGCCATGTGCCGCTCCTGGACATCGGCGGCCCTGTCGCCAACCTTGCCCTGCTGTTCCGGTGCCGGCTGCGGACGCACGGCCATGAAGGTGTGTCCCGGCGCCGCGGTGGGCTTGCGTCCATCGGCCACGGCTGTTGCCGTTGCCTCTTTCCTGGCGGACCCTGCGGGTGCCAGGGCCGATCTTCCGGTCTCGGTCCCCGGCGCTTCAGACCCGCCATCGGTGATCCGGGCCTCGGCCCGGGTCAGCATGCGCACGTTGCGCGCCATGAGAGCCACGATGGCCGGGCGCGGCCGCGGGCGCACCGGTGCCGTGACGGTTCGTTCGCCCGTCGCCACAACCGGCGTAACAGCCTCCGTCTCCGCCCGGGCCGCCAGGGTCTGTGGACGGGCCGCGGGGCGCGGAATGGCCTTCGCAACACCCGGGCTGTTCGCGGTGGTCCTGCCCCCGTTCCTCACCGGCGTGGAACGGGCCACCCGCGTGCGGGCCGGTGCCGGCCGGTCGAGGATGACGGGTCCGCGGCTTTTTGCCAGCGCCAGCATGCGGGCGCGCGACAGACCGGGGGGAGAGCCGGCGAGCGCGGCGATGTGCGCGCCGCGGGCGAGATCGCGGCGGGCGATCAAGCGCTCCAGAAGGCGGCGCATGTAGGCATTGCGGGCACGGCCCGAAGGCATGCCCAGCACCACGGCCACCACGCGTTTGCCGTTGCGGCGGATGGTGGCGGCCAGATTGTAGCCGGCGGCGCGCGTATAGCCCGTCTTCAGCCCG
>CAZNLW010000132.1:0-6228 GCA_964574205.1 uncultured Rhizobiaceae bacterium
CGTATCGACAACCAGCTGCGCGGCCGCTCCGGCCGCCAGGGCGATCCCGGCCGCTCCAAGTTCTACCTCTCGCTGGAAGATGACCTCATGCGGATCTTCGGCACCGATCGCATGGACGGCATGCTCCAGAAGCTCGGGCTGAAGGAGGGCGAGGCCATAACCCATCCGTGGATCAACAAGGCTCTGGAGAAGGCCCAGCAGAAGGTGGAGGCCCGCAACTTCGATGCCCGCAAGAACCTGCTGAAGTTCGACGACGTGATGAACGACCAGCGCAAGGTCATCTTCGAGCAGCGCAAGGCCATCATGCGCGGCGAGGAGGTGGCCGAAACGGTGGAGGACATGCGCCACGAGGTCATCGACCGGCTGGTCGCGCAGCACATCCCGCCCGGCGAGTATCCCGACAAGTGGGATGCGGAAGGGCTGGAGAAGCGGGTGGAGGAGGTGCTGGGCCTTCGGTTGCCCGTTCGCGAATGGGCGGCGGAGGAAGGCATTGCCGACGAGGAGATCCGCGAGCGCATCCGGAAGGCGGCCGACGAACACTATGCCAGGAAGCGCGAGCAGTATGGCGACGAGATCATGGAGCTGGTCGAGAAGGAGGTGCTGCTGCGCACCATCGACCACCTCTGGCGCGAACACCTGGTGATGCTGGAACACCTGCGTCAGGCCGTTTCCTTCCGCGGCTATGGCCAGCGTGATCCGCTGCAGGAATACAAGACGGAGGCCTTCGAGCTCTTCGAGCGCATGATTTCCGAGCTGCAGGAGGCGGTCACCGCCCAGCTCATGCGGGTGGAGATCATGCCGGAGGGATTCGAGGAGGGTCTGCCCACGGCCGACGAGCTGCCGGAGATGCAGGCGCATCACATGGACCCCTTCAGCGGTCTGGACGAGATGGAAGACGAGGTGGTGGAGGCCGTCTTTGGCGATCATGCGCCGCCCACTGCCGGCTCTGCCCGCGTGGCGCCGGAGCTGCGCGATCCCGACGATCCCTCCACCTGGGGCAAGGTGGGGCGCAACGAGCCCTGCCCCTGCGGTTCGGGCAAGAAATACAAGCGCTGCCACGGAAGACTGGCCTGACGACGCGGCAGGCTGATGCCGGAACACGAGGGTTAGGGCACGCTTAACCGTTGGAGGCTATACCGACAGGATCCCGGCCGCCAGCCATGACAGACGGGCGGGAACAGGGACCGGCCGTCCACGTGCGCCGGCAGGGGCAGTCTTGACGCAGGACTCATGAGCGCAGGCAGGCGCAAGGCATGAGCATCGAGCAGATCATCGTTCTCGCCCTCGTGCAGGGCATCACCGAATTCCTGCCCATTTCCTCTTCCGGCCATCTCATCCTCGTGCCGGCCCTCATGAAGTGGCAGGACCAGGGGCTGATCGTGGACGTCATGGTCCACATGGGCTCGTTTCTTGCCGTGCTCGTCTATTTTCGCCGCGACGTGGGGCAGCTGATCCTCGGCGGGCTGGAACTGCTGCGCGGCCGCCTCACGGCGCGGTCGCGACTGGCGCTCTACATCCTGCTGGCCACCATTCCGGCCGTGATTTTCGGCCTCATCGTCAAGAAGACGGGTTTTCAGGAAGCCGTGCGCGGCCCCTTCATCGTGGCCGTGAACGCCATACTCTTCGGCATCGTCATGCTGGTGGCCGATCGCTATTTCGCCCAGCGTCGCCGTGTGGAGGACATGGACCTGACATCCGCCCTGCTCATCGGCGTGGCCCAGGCCGTGGCCATCATCCCCGGCACCTCGCGCTCCGGCATCACCATGGCCGCCGGCCGCTTTCTCCATCTCACGCGGGTGGAAGCCGCCCGCTTCTCCTTCCTTCTCGGCATTCCCGCCATTGCCGGCGCTGGCGTGCTGGTGCTGGGCGATGCCATTGCCAGCGGCGCCACCATCACCGCGGAGGCCCTGATCACGGGGGCCCTCACCTTTCTCGTGGCGCTGGGAGCCATTGCCTTTCTCATGCGCGTGATCACGCGGATCGGCCTGCTGCCTTTCGTTCTCTACCGTCTTGTTCTCGCCGGTGTGCTCTTCTGGCTCATGGCCATCGGCTATTTCGGCTGAGGCGGCCGCTTGCCCTTTTTCTGCAGCAGGCGGCGGAACCGCTCGATGTCCGCCTCGCTGCGGAAGGCTGTTCTGGGCAGCCATTGGGTGACGTTGCCGGGCTGGGCGATCACGAATCCGGCCTCGTCCTCCCAGGCGGCCTCCACCTTGTGCCAGGGAATGAGCCCGCCCTCGCCGTTCTCGTCCTGCACCCTCAGCCCTCTCTCGTCGATCTCCCACGTGAAGCGCATGCCGGCTCCCGCAATCTGGGGGAACCCGCGGCGCACCACGGCTCGTGTCAGCGGCCAGTCGAACACCCAGTAGAGCAGGTTGCCGGCCACCACGGCGAGAAAGGTGAAGAACATGCCCCACTGCAGCATGGCCCAGGTGGAAAGCGGCAGCGCCACCGCCAGTCCGTAGCCGAACAGACGGCTGCGGCGGCTTTCCCGCTTCTTTCGCCACAGGGCCCTGTGGGCCTCCAGGAAGGTCTGCTCGTCGAAGACATAGGAGAGACGGATCATGCGGACGCCCCCTGGCGTTCGCTGGTGTCGGTGTCCCGGCCAAACATGCGTTCGTGCAGGGTCTCGAAGGCGCGCGCCAGCTTGTAGTCCCGTTCGGTGAGGGAGCGGGCCTCGTGCGTGATCAGCCGGACCTCCAGCCGGTTGTAGACATTGCGCCAGTCCGGATGGTGATTGGCCGCTTCGGCCTCCAGCGCGCAGGCCGTCATGAAGGTGAAGGCTTCCCGAAAATCCCGGAAGACGTATTCCCGGTAGAGGCAGCCGTTCCTGATCTCCCACTTGTCCGGCATGATGGGCATGGTTTCCCTCCCTTGCGGTTCTTCGCTTTTCCGGATCTGTGCCTGCCCCCGGCCGGAATATGTATCGCCAAAGATCGCCGGCGCTGACCCGCGCTTTCGCAAGATGGGTCGAGGCTCGTTGCCCCTCAGGGGCGTGCAGCGGGCGCAAAGGCCAGCAATCGCCCGTCCCGGGTCACCAGCAGGGCCTCGCCTTGGCCGTTGCGATCCAGGTCTGCGGCCACGATGGGACTGTCGATGATGCCATCAATGGAAAGGCGCGCCACAGTCTCGAGCCGTCCGTCGACCAGGCGCACGGCCACGAGTGCCTTGCGCGCCGCATCGGGCAGGATGATGTCTGAGCGGCCATCACCATCCCAGTCGAAGCTCACGGCCTGCTGCAGGATGCGCGAGCCCTTTTCGTGATTGGAAAAGCCGCGCGCCTGTGACAGCACCACAAGCTGCCGCTGTTCACCCTGCCCTTCCAGCCGGCCCACCTTCAGCACGCCGCCGATGTGTGGCGTTTCCACCCAGGCGATTTCCAGCTGGCCATCGCCGTCAAGATCGCCGGCGGCTGCCGGGTTCAGCCAGCGACGGGGGTGGCCGAGCGGGCGGCTTTCCGCCAGCCGCACCAGACGCTCCGTGTCACCCTGGCCGAAGAGGCCGTAGATGGCCAGTGCCGCACCCCGATCACGATAGGTATGCACCACGATGATTTCGTCGCGACCATCGCCATCCAGATCAAGCAGTCGTGCCATGCGGTCCTCGAACACCTCCGCCTCCGGCAGGATCACCTCCACCCGCCGCCCGCCGGCATCGGAGACGGCCAGCCCCCCGGCCTCGATGTCGTCACCCAGCACCGCATGGTCGTGGCGTCGGGTGGGCCGGGTCAGCCAGGCCTCGCAAATATTGCGGGCGCCCACGGTTACGCGGGCGTCCGGCGTGGCGAACGGCTTGCGCCTGGGCAGGAACTTCGGGATGTAGCGGCTGCCGATGGGCTGGGTGCGCCACTGCCCGTTGCGCTGGCTCAGGGAGAGCCACAGCCCGTCGCATCGCTGGATGAACACGTGATGGGGCAGCGAGCCGGCGTGGATGCCGCCCAGCAGGGCATCGCCCGCGCGCAGGGTGGCGATGCAGCCGAGTTGTGGCATCAGCCGCGTCACCGTGCCGCCCCGGGCTTCCTCGGCCACCAGGGGGGCGGCCTGAATGGCTGCGGCAACGCCCCCCGCCACCACGGCCGCGATCAGCCGCCGGTACATAACGGCCGCCTGCCGCAAGAAGGGATGCCGCACCCTTCCGGCGTTCTTCCTGTGCCACGCCGGCATCAGACGAGCCCGTGTCTGTGCGCGAAGTCCGCTATCAGCTCGGCCGTGCGTTCGGGCTGCTCGATGCAGATCATGTGTGCCGCTGGTGCCACCTCCACATACTCGCAGCCCGGGATGATCTCCGCCATGCCGCGCACCACCTCCGGCGCGGTGGAGCCGTCCTGGTCGCCGCACAGGGCGAGGCTCGGCACGGTCAGGGATTTCGCCACCGCCGTGTAGTCGGCATCGCGGATGGCGAAACAGGTGCCGATGTAGCCGCCCACGGGATTGCGCGTCACCATGGCGGCGGTACCGGCCACAACTTCGGAATGGTCCTTGCGGAATCCTTCCGTGAACCAGGCTTTCTCGATCATTGGCCAGATGCTGGCGATGCCTTCTGCCGCCACCTTGCCGATGCGGGCATCCCAGGCCTCGCGCGTGCCGATTTTGTGCGCCGTGTCGCACAGCACCAGGCCGGCCACCAGATCGGGGCGCGACCCCGCCAGCCCCAGCGCGATCATGCCGCCCACCGAGATGCCGCAGATGATGGCTTCCTTCATTCCGCAGCTGTCCATCAATGCTGCGAGATCGTTCACATGGTCTGCCATGCTGTAGGGCGGCGTGGGGACCTCGGAGAGACCATGCCCACGCTTGTCGTGGAACAGGAAGCGGAACCCCTCTCCCCGCAAGGCGTGGGCCACGCCATGCCAGATCCGATAGTCCGTGCCCAGCGAATTGACGAACACCAGCGGCCGCCCTTCCTGCCGTCCCAGCCGATAGTGGATGTTCACGCCGTTGACGCGCCTGAAGGCCATCACTTTCCTCCCGTCTCCCGGAACATGCCGTGATCCATGGACGCCCTGCCCCTGGGCATTCAGGGAATGCCGGCCCGAGATTAGCGCAAGGCGGCATGAATCACCACTGCCGTGATCATCGGTCCGGCCGGGAAATGGGCCAGCCTGACGGCCTGTCTGCCCCTGACAGACTGTCAGTCACGACCAACCTGCTGAAGAAAAAGAAAAAACGCGAACATGAACGTGGATGGACATGACAGGATGTCATGTCCATCCGTGCCCGTGGTCCGGGCAGAGCGCAGAAGGATTCCGGAAAGGCTTTGTTTTTCAAAGGGATGAATTATCCGCTCCATTCTGGCACGAGCCTTGCTCCTGAAAGGACGAGCCGATGGTCGCGGCTGCGGAATACGAAGAGGGAGGCTGTCGGAATGGCGGACCACCATCATGAATCCAGATGGCCGCAAGGCGGAAAGAGTTGGGGCCCGGTCTTGGCGGTCCTGGTTCTCGTGGGCGTGGGCGGCCTGAACATGCCGGAGACTCGGGCGGCTGCACGGACAGAGCCTTTCATCGCTGGTGTGCATCCTGATCGCCGGCCGGAAGGGGCGCCTGTGCTCGAGACCTATCCCAAGGATGCCGCCTGGTACGAGCGGGCCCTGCACGGCATCTCCGAGCCCTATCCCTACAGCCTGAAGTTTCTGGAGGATCAGGGGGCCTGGTACACGCCTTTCATCCATCCGGGCATGACGCCGCCATACGACATCCGCGGCTGGCATGTCCGCCGCAAGGCGAGAGGCAGATCGAAAGGAAAAGGCAGGAAGTGACAAGCCTTTCGCGCCGCCATTTTCAGGGACGGAGGCGGGAACGCGAGGCCGGGGGCATCCTGGATGCGGGCCGATTGGGACAAGGCCCCCGAACCCGAATACGGCCGCATCCGAAGGGAAGAGGAGAAGGAACGATGCGCAAGACGGTACTGAAACTGACCCTTCTGGCCGCGACAGCCCTGTTCGCAGCGACAACGGCGCAGGCTGGCATGAAGGGCATGAGCGGCATGTCCGGCATGAGCGGCATGTCCGGCATGGGTGGCATGTCCGGGATGTCTGGCATGGGTGGCATGTCGGGCATGAGCGGCATGTCGGGTATGGCCGGAATGGCCGGCAACAAGTCGGGATGGATCTGCACCCAATGGTCCTACCGGGGTAAGGCTGTCATGAAAGGCATGTCCGGCATGGGCGGCATGTCTGGCATGGGCGGCATGTCTGGCATGGGCGGCATGTCCGGCATGGGCGGCATGTCTG
>CAZNLW010000133.1:0-6210 GCA_964574205.1 uncultured Rhizobiaceae bacterium
GCTGGCGCCGGGCCGTGCGCTGAGCCAGCAGGACGCATTGTTTTTTCTGAAGAAAAGGTTTTCCAGCCTGATCAGCAGGCTGGAAAACTTTTCTTCACGTTCGACTCAGGAAGGCGGGAGAACCTTTTTCATGTTCGATGTTTCTCAATGTTTCGGAATCAATGTTCCAGAGGCTTGCCATCATCCAAGGACAGCCGCACATCGGTCGCCATCAGGCCCTTTGGGCCTCGGCCATAGCGCACGAAGACCTCCTGGCCAGGCAGCAGATCGGCAATGGCTGTCTTGCGCAGAACCTCCATGTGCACGAAGATATCAGGCGTTCCATTGCCTTCGGTTACGAAGCCGAAGCCTCGAGTGCGGTTGAACCATTTGACGGTAGCCTTGCGCCAGCCGGTTTCCGGCGTGACCTGAACATGCAGTCGCGGGCGCCGTTCGGCCGGATGAATGGCCGTGGAAGCGTCCATGTCCAGCACCTTGAGGACCTGATAGCCTTTCTGGCGGCGGACGATGTCGCACACCACCCGCGTGCCCTCCAGCGGTGGTTCAAAGCCATCGCGCTTCAGGCAGCTCAGATGCAGCAGCACATCCGGCATGCCATTGTCCGGAATGATGAAGCCGAACCCCCGGCCCACATCGAACCATTTCACGAAACCGCTGATCCGGTAGACCACGACATCGGCGTCCACCGGTGGTTCGGTCATGACTCGGTAACCAGCTTCGCCTTCCCCGGTCATCTGCCCCTGCAGGTCGATGTCCCGGGCCTTGTCATTGTCCCCCGACATGAAAACGCACCTCAGTGATTGCAACCGTTGCCCCCGAGAATGATTCTCGCGAATCATTCAACGGTCATGCCAAAGAGTGCGGCATGGAAAGTGATTTGTATAGCCCCTCGCTGTTTCCGCGGCCGAAGATACGGAAACGGTTGGCTGCAATCAAGGCGTGTGGGCCAACCCTGTGGATGAACGTGACAGGACAGGGGGCGTGACGTTTCCGTCACGATTTGGTGGGAGATCGCCTTTCCGGGACAGGAGGTGGTGGGGGCGATATGTGACAATTTGACGCAGATATGAGGATCGAACACGTCGACTTCAGATCAGGCCGAGCGCCCGCAGGACCTCGCGCATGCCATGCGGGGGCAGGGCATCCTTCGAATCACCTGGGTCTGCCGCCGCTTCCTCATCGCCCAGATCCGGAGGGGCATCCGCCGCCCGCAGATAGCGCCATCCCTGAAAGGCGCGCACGGGCCGCGGCTGCACGGGCACAAGGTGAGGATCGAGCTCGATGCGGCAGCGCCGCACGCCGTCTTCGTCGCGAAAGGCCTCCAGATCCAGGATTCGCTGACGCACACGTATGAGGCCGCCGATCACCCAGTAGAGCGAGCCGCCATCGAGAATTTCCGACGCCCGGCGAGGGAACTGACGTGTCACATGGGCATTGCGACCCGTAGTCGCGCGCCGACGTTGCTGAAAGGCCGCCAGCTGCGCGATGCTCTCCACACCCACGCAGAGCTTGAGAAGATGCAGTGGCATGATCCGGTTTCTGTCACCTTGCCCGCAAGATCGACCCTGGCGTCAGGAGAAGCACACATCTGCGGCGTGGCCAAGCGGTGCAGGACAGCTGTCAACAGGGCCGATGGTCGACACATGGGGAATACGGCTTCGGGTCTGCAGGGCGGCATCAATCCGATTCCTGGCGCAGCACCCTTTCGCGCCCCTTGCGTGCCACGAAGCCGGCATACCACCACACCACGAGCGACATGAGGAAGACCACCGAAATGCCCAAGGCCTCGCCCCAGACGGTGAACATCACGCCGTCCCTGGCGGCGGCCGTGAACCAGAGATAGCCCGTGATCGCCATCGTGATCCACGTTGCCACGGAAAAGGCCCTGAGGATCGTGGCCAGCATGTCGAACATGGTGCGTTCGCGCGGCGTCTTCATGCCCGTTCCCTCCCGTCCGTGCGTTGCCGGATGGCTACACATCGCTCCAGCCTGAACCATGCGCAATGGCGGGCATTCCGTCCTTGATCTTGGACAAGGAGGATGAAACGGACACGATGAGAGACATGGCGACAGCGCTCCAGCCGCGTCACTGGAGGCCGCCCCGGCCGCAGCAGGGACAGGCGAGTGGTGTGCTCACGACCACCAGGCCGGTGGAGCGAGATCGAGCCCGGCCGCGTCCTCGATATGCCAGGCCAGGCGGAAGAGGGTTTCCTCGTCGAAGGGCCGGCCGATGAGCTGCAGGGCCAGCGGCAGCCCCTCGCCGGAAAGGCCCGCCGGCACGGCAATGCCGGGCAGCCCGGCCATGTTCACCGTCACCGTGAAGATGTCGTTGAGATACATCTGCAGCGGATCCTCGCGCATGCTGCCCAGCGGGAAGGCGGCCGAAGGCGTGGCCGGCGTGAGCAGGGCATCCACCTGCTCGAAGGCCTGCTGAAAGTCGCGCCTGATGAGCGTGCGCACCTTCTGGGCCTTCAGGTAATAGGCATCGTAATAGCCTGCCGAGAGCACATAGGTGCCGATCAGCACGCGGCGTTTCACCTCGCGGCCGAAACCTGCCGCCCGGGTGTTCTCGTACATCTCCGTGATGGAGTTGCCCTCCACGCGCAGGCCGTAGCGCACGCCGTCGTAGCGGGCGAGATTGGAAGAGGCCTCCGCAGGCGCCACGATGTAATAGGCAGGCAGGGCATATTGCGTGTGCGGCAGGGAGACCTCCACGATTTCCGCGCCCCGTGCCTGCAGCCATTCGGCCCCCTGCTGCCAGAGGCGTTCGATCTCCGCCGGCATGCCGTCGACACGGTATTCCTTCGGGATTCCCACCTTCAGGCCTTTCACGGGCTGGCCCACGGCCTGCTCGAAATCGGGCACCGGCACGTTGGCGGAAGTGGTGTCCTTCTCGTCATGGCCGGCCATGGAGGTGAGCATGATGGCCGCATCACGCACCGTGCGGGCGATGGGCCCGGCCTGGTCCAGCGACGAGGCAAAGGCCACGATGCCCCAGCGCGAACACCGGCCATAGGTGGGTTTGATGCCCACGGTCCCGGTGAAGGCCGCCGGCTGGCGGATGGAACCGCCGGTATCCGTGGCCGTGGCCGCCACGCACAGTCTGGCCGCCACCGCGGCTGCAGAGCCGCCGGAGGAGCCGCCGGGCACCAGTTTCTCCTCCGATCCCTTCTTCCGCCAGGGATTGATGGCCGGGCCATAATACGATGTCTCGTTGGACGATCCCATGGCGAACTCGTCCATGTTCAGCTTGCCCAGCATCACCGCGCCATCGTTCCACAGGTTGGCGGTAACGGTGGATTCGTAGGGGGGCCTGAAGCCGTCCAGGATGTGGCTGCAGGCCTGGGTGTGCACGCCCTTCGTGGCGAACAGGTCCTTCACGCCGATCGGAATGCCCTCCAGCGGCCGCGCCTCGCCGCGGGCCAGGCGGGCATCGCTCTCCTCGGCCATTTTCAGGGCGAGATCCGGCGTCTCCGCCACATAGGCATTGAGAGTCCTGCCCGCCGCCATCGCGTCCAGATAGGCCTCGGTGAGCTCGCGGGCGGAGATTTCCCGCTTGCGCAGGGCCTCGCGGGCCTCGGCCAGGCTCAGGCGTGTCAGATCGCTCATGGTGATGTCCGTCTGCTTGGTTGATCCGGCATCCCGGCACCGGCGGCGGCTGCAGGTCGCCTGCGGATGATCGGCGTGGCGGACCTCACTCCACCACCTTGGGCACGACGAAGAAGTTTCCCTCCCGCTGCGGCGCATTGGCGAGAATGTCCTCGGGGCAGAACCCCTCGGTCACCTTGTCGGGCCGCATCGTCATGGGCATGTCGTCTTCCACCGACGTCATGGGGGGCACGTCCGTGGTGTCCACCTCCGCAAGCTGCTCCACCCACTGCAGGATGGCGGAGAGCTCCGCCGCCAGCGGCTCCAGTTCGTCCTCGTCCACACGGATGCGTGCCAGCTGCGCGATGCGCCGCACCGTCTCCCTGTCCACCGCCATGGTCAGAAACTCCCGAAGATGCAACGGCCAGCCGCGACAACCCCTGCCTGCGGCTGCCCGATTGGCCATGGCGGGTTGATACACCTGCCCGTTCCCGAGGGCAAGCATCACATGGGCCCGATCGGCAGTTCCGCTGGCACAAGGCCCGCACCGTCTTGATGAACGCCGTGCCGTGTCACACATTCACGAAGAAGGGAAACGACCGGATAGCCAGCAAGGGAGGAGGGCATGAAGGGCAGGATCGTCTGGGTTGTCGTGGCGGATGGCGCCCGCGCCCGCATCTACGCCGCCAACCAGGCCGGGCGCAACCTGCGCCCGGCGCTCGGCTACGAACTGGTGGGCGATCGCCGTCACGGACGCGACATCGTCACCGACAGGCCCGGGCGCACGAAGGACCGTGCCGCCCAGGGGCGCCATGCCATGGAACCGCCCACCGATCCGCACGAGCAGCAGGAGATTGCCCTGGCCCGGGAACTGGCCCATCTGCTGGATGAGGCCCGCCGCAAGCGCGAATTCGACGAGCTCGCCATCATTGCCGAGCCCCGCATGCTGGGGCGAATCCGCACGTTTCTGCCCCAGGAGACCCGCAAGGCCGTGCGTGCGGAAGTGCCCAAGGATCTCTCGCGTCTGGAGCTGCGCGAGCTGGAAGAGCGCGTGCCACAGCTGATCTGAGGGCTGGACACGGAAACACCCGGGCTCTTGCAGGGGGCGGCGGCGCGGGACGTTCCCGCCATCATGCCGGGGGCGGGTCTGACCACCGCCAGGGTGGGGATGTTCAGGCGGAAACCGCGTCCGGCTGCCAGCGGGCCTCCGCAGGGCGGCTCTCGTCCTCCTTGAGGGAGGGATCATAGCGGAACCGTGTGGAACAATAGGGGCAGGCCACCACGCCGTCCGCCGGCATTTCCAGATAGATGTGCGGGTGGTCCATGGGCGGCAGGGCGCCGATGCAACCGAAGTGGCGCGTGCCGATGACGATTTCCTCCACCCCCATCTCGTTATGGAAAAGCGGCACCGTCTCCTTGCCCATGGCCGAAAAGCTCCCGTTGACATGTACCCCTGCCGGGCGGATAGCACATTCCCGGCAGCGTGGCAAAGGCAGCCGGTCTCGTTTTTCGCCAGGGAAACGATGCCAGGGGCCGTGCAGGGAGGAAATCGGAACCATGCCCTTTTTCGAATCCGGTGGGGTGCGCATCCATTACGAGGTTTTTGGCGAGGGAGACCCCGTGCTCTTGCTGCATGGCTTTGCCTCCAGCCTTGCCGTCAACTGGGTCTCTCCCTCCTGGACGGATTTTCTCACCCGCCACGGTTTCATGGTGGTGGCCATGGACCACCGGGGCCATGGCGAGAGCGACAAGCCCCATGATCCCGCCTTCTACGGCACCTCCATCATGGCCGAGGATGCCCGCCGGCTGCTGGATCATCTCGGAATCGTCTCCCTGGCGGTGATGGGCTATTCCATGGGGGCGCGGGTGGCGGCCTTTCTGGCCGTGAATCATCCGCAACGGGTGGCGGCGCTGGTGCTGGCCGGCATGGCCGGCAACCTCCTGCATGGTGTGGAGGATGCGGAAGACATTGCCGCAGCCCTGGAGGCGGAGGATCCCACCCGCATCGAAAGTCCCAGGGGCCGGGCCTTCCGCCAGTTTGCCGAGAGGACGGGATCGGACCTGAAGGCGCTCGCCGCCTGCATGCGCGCCGGGCGCGAGCCATTGACGCCGGAGGATCTTTCGCTGCTGACCATGCCGGTGCTGATCACCGTGGGCGAGCGAGACGAGATCGCCGGACCGCCGGCGCCCCTGGCGCGTCTCGTCCCGCAGGCGCAAGTGGTGGTGCTGCCGGGCCGCGATCACATGAATGCGGTAGGCGACCGGCGTCACAAGCAGGCGGTGCTGGAGTTCCTGCAACGATACGGGCACGGGAAATGACCGGCCCATCCGGAGTCGCCTGTGAACTATAGGCAAGGTATTGAGTTGCAGGAACGTTGCGGATGATCGGATGACTGTGATTCACTCAAGCCGGAAATGCTGTCCTGCTGGCGCAGGGCCATGCCCTGAGCCAGCAGGACGCATTGTTTTTTCTGAAGAAAAGGTTTTCCAGCCTGCTCAAACAGGCTGGAAAACTTTTGGGGCTGTCCCGGATGGGGCTGTTTTTTCCATAAGCCCATGATTGTCAGGGACGCCCCTTCGGGGCGTCGCTTTCAGCGATGTCATCCTTGACAATCATGGGCT
>CAZNLW010000134.1:0-6134 GCA_964574205.1 uncultured Rhizobiaceae bacterium
GGGGCTCATCGGCGTGATCCTGACCATGACCATGCTGGTCTTCACCGGCCTTGCCGTCACCCGCGAGGTGGAGCGCGGCACCATGGAGAGCCTGCTCGCCACGCCGCTGACGCCGGCAGAGATCATGCTGGGCAAGATTGCGCCCTATGTCATTGTCGGTTTCGTGCAGATGGCCATCATCATGGCTGCCGGCCGCTTTCTCTTCCATGTGCCGCTGGTGGGGCCGCCGGCATTGCTGCTCGTGCTCACGCTCGTCTTCATTGCTGCCAACCTGGCCATGGGCTATACCATCTCCACCCTCGCCCGGAACCAGCTGCAGGCGGTGCAGATGTCCTTCTTCTTTTTCCTGCCGTCCATCCTCATGAGCGGCTTCATGTTTCCCTTCCACGGCATGCCTGCCTGGGCGCGCTTTATCGGCGAGCTCCTGCCGCTCACCCACTACCTGCGAATCGTTCGCGGCATCATGCTGAAAGGTGCCGAATGGCCGGATCTTGCCCGCGAGGGTTTTGCCCTCCTGGCCTTCATGCTGGTGGTCATGACCATGGCCGTGCTGCGTTTTCGCCGCACCTTGGACTGAAGCGCAGAAAGCGCAGGCGGAGCGGCGGAAGCGGAAGGGAAGGAAGGAGGGGAAAGGAGAACAGGACAGGACCTGCGCACTCACGTCCCAGCTGCCAGCGCGTCCATCCGCCCCTTCAGGATGGTCGCATCCCGAGGCGCGCAGGCCGCCGCATCGTTGTTGAAGAAGGCCCAGATCGCGCCCGCCCCGGCATCCTTCGCCTGCTGCATCATCGATGCCGCTGCGTCCGACAGGGCAACCTCGTCGTAGCACGCGCCGCGCACCGTGCCGTGAAAGCGCCGATAGAGCAGCCCGCCTGTGACCCATGACGGTGTGTTCATGCCATGATGGTCATGGTGCACGAACCCGGCCCCATGGGCCTGCAGGAGATCGTGCACGGCCGCATCGAACCAGCTCTCGTGCCGGAACTCGAAGACGGACCTCGGCTCGTCGGGAAGCTGCCGGAGAAAATGCGCCAGCCGGTCGTCGTCGCGGACAAGGGACGGTGGCAGCTGCCACAGCACGGGCCCCATGACGTCCTTCAGTCCTGCAAGGGCGTCCAGAAAGACGCCCAGGGCTTCCGCCGTGTCCTTCAGTCGCTTCAGATGCGTGATGGTCCGCCACCCCTTCACCGCGAAACGGAAATGTGCCGGCACGGCGTTTCGCCAGCGCCGCACCTGCCGTGCATCCGGCAGGCGGTAGAAGGTGGCGTTGAGCTCCACCGCATCGAACTGCCGGGCATAGAAGGCCAGCCATTCCCCCGGCCCGAGGTCTGCAGGATAGAAGGCCCCACGCCACCATCGATAGCTGTAGCCCGATGTGCCGATGCGAATCTCCATGGCCACGCCGTCACTTCGGGTTTTGCCCGCCGCCGGTCACGCTTGAAGCGGGCCTTTCGCTTCGCCGGAGGGGGCTGCCTGAACCGGCAGCTGCTCCACCTCCACAAGCGGCAGGTCGCGCCAGCCCGGCATCCCACCGGTCACGAAACACGAAGGTCTGGTTGGTCAGCGCCGGATTCGTGCGGATGATGCCCATGTGCCCATGACACCCTCCCTCGCACGCAGGTTCACGTGAAGGGCGGCAGACCGGCCTCTTCGCTCTTCACATGGCCGTTTTCTGTCTTATCTGAATGTGGGAAGCCGCAGGCACGCTTGCCAGATCGCCCTTGTGCCGGTCACGGTTGGCCGCAACCTGGGATTGGCAATTCTTTCGCAAGGGTTTTCGTGATAGGGATGAGCAGGCCTTGAACGTCTGCGTTGGGCGGTAGCAGGATCCGGCCTGGGGCGCCGTGTGTCGCCACGCTGCACGCACAGGACGGGCGGCCGTCTCGCCCGACGGCGTCTGAGGAACGAGAACGGGGGTTTCAACCAGCACGATGAGCGATACCCGCTTCCCCGACAGCCATGGCAACGACCACCCTCGGGGTCATCGCCACCTCCGGCAATTGCCGGCAGGAGAAGGGAGACCCATGTTTGCGAGGGATGCGGACATGCAGCCGACCGGCGGAAGCGCCGGTGGCCTGCCGCCTGCCGGCAACGGTGGGGGAAACAGTGGCGGTGGGGGAGGCAGCCCCGATGACGCCCCCGGCAATGAGGGGCGGGAACCGGGCTTCCTGGCGCGTGCCGGCAAGCGCTTCATGGATTTCTTCTGGGCGCTGGATTCGGTCTTCAGCACCGCGCTTTACGAGACGAAGAACGCCATCCGCCGTGGCTGGGCGTCCTGGGCGGCCTTTCTCGAACGTTTCCGTGTGGAGGGCTTCTTCAGACGCCGCGCCGTGGATCTGATCGACGATGGTCTCACCCTCGGCCTGGCCATGGCCTTTGTGGTCGTGGCCTTTGCCCTGCCGCCCATCCTTGGCGACGAGGACGTGTGGAACCGCAATCGTCAGTATGCGGTCACCATCACCGATTCGAAGGGCGAGATCATCGGCCATCGTGGCATCCGCCAGGATGATGCCGTGCCGTTGTCCGAGATTCCGCCCCATCTCATCAAGGCTGTTCTGGCCACGGAGGATGCCCGCTTCTATCACCACTTTGGCGTGGACGTGATCGGCACCCTGCGCGCCGCCTTCGCCAACGTGAAGGCGCAGGGCATCGTGCAGGGCGGCTCCACCCTCACCCAGCAGCTGGCCAAGAACCTGTTCCTCACGCCGGAGCGCTCCTTCCGGCGCAAGATCCACGAGGCCTTCCTCGCCCTGTGGATCGAGGCCCGCCTGAGCAAGGACGAGATTCTCAAGATGTATCTCGACCGTTCCTATCTGGGGGCGGGCAACTATGGGGTGGAGGCCGCCTCGCAGTTCTATTTCGGCAAGTCGGTGCGCGACATCAACATCCACGAGGCGGCCATCCTGGCCGGTCTCTTCAAGGCGCCCTCCAAATATGCGCCGCACATCAACCGGGAGGCGGCCCTCGCTCGTGCCGAAGTGGTGCTCAAGCGCATGCTGGACGCCGAATTCATCTCCTACGGCGAATACATGCAGGCGCTGAACATGCCGGTGCAGATCGTTGGTGACCGCAACACGTATCGGCCGGATCATTTTCTCGACTGGGTCTATCGCGAGACCATCGAGACGCTTCGCGCCCATGGCCTGGAGGGCAATTACGTGGTGGAGGTGAAGACCACCATCGACACCGCCATGCAACGCAAGGCGGCAGAGCTGATCAGGACGGCCCTGGAACGGGAGGGGCGACGCTATCGTGCCAGCCAGGGGGCACTGGTTGCACTTACGCCGGATGGTGCGGTGCGCGCCATTGTTGGCGGGCGCGACTACGAGAGCAGCCAGTTCAACCGTGCCACGGATGCCTGGCGCCAGCCGGGTTCGGCCTTCAAGCCCTTCGTCTATCTTGCCGCACTCATGAACGGCTGGCGGCCGGATTCGGTCATCTCGGACGCCCCCATCACCATCGGCCGCTGGACGCCGCAGAACTATTCGCGCCGCTATCATGGTCGCGTGACCCTCACCACGGCGCTCGTGCATTCGTACAACACCGTGCCCGTGCGCCTGATGACGCGCATCGGCCGCCAGGCCATCATCGACGCGGCCCGCGCTGCCGGCCTGCAGGCGCCCATTCGCCCTGTGCCCTCCATGCCGCTGGGCGCCAACGAGGTCACGGTGATCGACATCACCGCCGCCTATGCCGCCTTTGCCAATGGCGGCAAGCGCATCGAGCCCTACACCGTGCTGGAGATCCGCCGGCCGGACGGGACCCTCATCTACGACCGGGCAACCATGGGGCCGAGGCCGGAGCCGACCCTGCCGCCCGACAAGGTGGCCCAGCTCAATCGCATGCTCTCGCAGGTGCCCGAGCGGGGCACGGCCCGCCGGGCTTTTCTCGGCTTCACGCCACAGGCCGGCAAGACGGGCACCACCTCCAGCTATCGCGATGCCTGGTTCATCGGTTATACGGGCCATCTTGTCACCGGGATCTGGTTCGGCAACGACGACTATACGCCCACCCGCCGCATGACCGGTGGCTCGCTGCCGGCACAGACGTGGAAGGAATTCATGATCGCCGCCATCGGCCGCCTGGAGCCCAGGCCGCTGCCCGGTGTGCCGGTGACGGAGAAGCATCTGAAAGCCTGGCACGAGCTGCAGAAGGAGCTCGCAAAGCAGCAGGCCCCCGCCAGTTCTCGGGTCTCGGCGTCCGCTGCCGGCACCGCCGTGGACGAGGCCGGGCAGCGCACGGACATCGCGGCACTCAGCGACCGCGACATCCTGCTGGGCACCGGTGCGGCGGCGGCCGCGGCCACCGTGGCCACGACGGCGCGCAAGGCCGGGGTGCAGAGAGACAGGCGCAAGGCCGCCGCGCGCCTGCGTGATCAGGATCGCCGCGCCGCATCCCGGCGCAAGGCTCGCCGCGTGCGCAAGGATCCCGTGGTCAGCGCCCTGCGCAACATGTTCTCGCTCTTCCGCACCGAGGGCCGCACCCGTCGGGTCTATCGCGGCAATTTCCGGCGCACGAATGTCTCGCGCCTGCGCAAGGGCAGCCGCAACGCCCGCAAGACCCGCAGGTTCCTGAACATCTTCCGTTGATCCGGCTTTCCCGCCTGCCATGGCGCCTTGCCCTTGCGGCGAAGCCGTGGCTGAATAGGATCCGCTGCATGCGCGCAGGCCCGGGCATGAAACACGCCACGGCACCGGCCTGTGGTGCAGCCGGAGGAAGGGGGCATCGGCGTGACGGAACTGGCAAAGGTTCTCTTGGTCATCCTGCTGGCGGCCTTGGGCGGATACGTGTCCGTGGACATGGCGGCAAGCATGGCCGGCAGGGGAGTGAAAGGTGGCGGGGCCTGGCAGTCCTGGCCCCAGGCCGATGCCCGCGAGGGCGGGCTTTATGCCCGCTATCATCATCTCCGCCAGGGCGAGCTGCCCTTTTCCCGTTTTCTGGGCCGGCGGTTCGAGGCCAGAACCGACGATGACGGCAATGCACTGAAAGGCGGCTGCCGCTACGTGGTGGAAGGCACCCTGCCCCCCTCCCGTTTCTGGACCCTGGCGCTCTATCCCCTGCAGGACGCGGGCAGGGAGGCAGAGCCACAGGCCAGCTGGGTGGCGGCAGAAGATGCCCTGCCGAATCGGAAGGGCAGGTTGCGCATTGTCATTGATTCGCGCATGCGGCCGGGCACCTGGTTGCGTGCGCCGGTGGAGGAAGACGAGCGCTTCATGATTGTGTTGCGGCTCTATGGCCTCAATCCCCTGGTGCGTGATCGGGCGGACATGGCGTTGCCGCTGAAGATCCGCCGGGAGTCCTGCTGATGAGCGCGCCCGCACGACTGCTCTTCTGGCTGCTGCTTCTGGTTCTTGGCGCCACCGCCATGCATGCGGCCCTGTTGCTGTTTCTGCCGCGCGTGTCCATGGAGGGGATCATGGAGGCAGTGGCCCGCGCAGGCGGCGTCAACCGGCTCGTTGTTCTCAGCCAGGCGGACTGGTCGCGCATCGAGACCCGCCCGGATCCGGCCATGATCCATGCTGCCTGCCTGCTGGAACCGAAGGGCGGCGAGGTACGTCTTGAGGTGACCATCCCCGCCGCCTACTGGTCCATCTCCGTTCATGCCCCCAATGGCACGGTCGTCTATGCCCTGGATGACCGCTTCGCCTCTCGCCGTCAGGTGGTTTTCGTCTTCGAGCCGGCAACCGCCGGGCTTGAACCCGGAAGGCTCGTGACGCCCGAGCTCGACGAACGCGAGATCCGCGTGCCGCTGGACATGCCTCGGGCACTTGCTGTCATTCGCGTGCATGCGCCCTGGCCCGGCATGCAGGAACGCCTGATGGAGGCCCTGAAGGCCAGTCGCTGCCAGCGGGTGGACAGGGCCGGGCAGGGTGATGAAGCGGTCCCCCTGGCCGAAGGTCGGGCTCGCCCCGCCAGCCTGCCGGTGCCGCGGCCGCGACCGGAGACGTTCTGATCCCCGTTCGGACTTCACCCGCAGGAGTCGCATGTGAAGTATAGACAATGTATTGAGTTGAAAGAACCTTGCGGATGATTGGATGGCTGTGAATCGCAAGGTTCTGGCGATATCTCGTCAGAACCTTGCGATTCACTTGAGCCAGAAGGATGCATTGTTTTTTCTGAAGAAAAGGTTTTCC
>CAZNLW010000135.1:0-6101 GCA_964574205.1 uncultured Rhizobiaceae bacterium
GGAGCCGGTCGTCGGCTGGTGGCATCGTCACATGGCGGCGGTGTTTGCCTTTCCGCCCGCACAATGAAGGGGGCGAAAATGCAATTTTCCGGTGGCGGCAGCTCTTCCGCCCGGCCGGGCACCGGCAGGGCTGTGCCTTGTGCTGCGGCCTCTTCGGCGGCATCGGCAAGCGTCTCGGCGGCCTCCTGCAGGACTTCCGTGATGCTGCCGCTCATGGCTGCCCATGGGATTTGCAGTGGCATCATGCGTGTGCTACATGACTGGGTGGCAGAGGAATGATGCGGTTAAGACCGCATCAAGTTTCAACGAGGAGGATGAGGCATGGCTGCACTGACCGGCAAGGGAGTGCAAGGCATGCTTCCCCGTGAGTATCAGGAAACTGCCGAGAAGTTGCGCAAGACCTTCTCCGACAGGCAGGCATGGGCCATTGCACGCATGCTGCATGAACTCGACCTTGGTGCCGGGGAAGTGACGGCAGCGGAAATCCTGCAGAACGAAGGTGGCTTTTCGGAAAAGCAGGCAAAGACCTTGGTGCGCCTTTATGCGACGCTGAGAAAGATAGCAAATGCTGCCTGATGCCAGACAAGGATCCCGCCACGGAAGCGATCGAGAAGATCAAGGAGCTGGAGGCTGCCGATTTCACGCCGGAACAGTCTTCGGCTCTTGTTTCTTCCATGATCCAGTTGATGTGCCGTCATACCGACGAGCATGTTACCCGGGCCGATCTGGAACGGTTCCGCGCCGAGTTGCATGCGGAAATTGATGATCTCGTCTATCAGCGCATCATGAAATACATCAAGATTGCCGGGGCATTGGTTGCCCTGGTCGGCGGCACGATCGCTGCCCTCAGATATCTTGTCTGAACCATCAGATCATCGTGATACGGCAAAGCCGGCCCCGGCAACGGGAGCCGGTTTTTTCATGCCTGCAAGGACGTGCACACATGGCCACGCTCGTTCTCTCCACAGTCGGCTCCATTGTCGGCGGGTTTCTTGGCGGGCCCATCGGGGCGATCGTCGGTCGGGACCTGGGCGCGCTGGCCGGGGGTGTCATCGACACGGCCGTGCTCGGGGCCCTGGCGCCGGCGCAGCACGTGGAGGGGCCGCGCCTGAAGGATCTGCAGGTGACGGCCTCCACGGAAGGGTCACCCATTCCCCGCATCTACGGCACGGTGCGCATTGCCGGCCAGCTCATCTGGGCCACGCGGCTGGAGGAGGAGGTGCGCACGCAGACCTCGGGCGGCGGCGGAAAGGGCGGTGGCGGGCCGCGTGTGACCACCACCACGTATCTCTACTATGCCAACTTTGCCGTGGGGCTGTGCGAGGGGCCCGTGGCCCGCATCAATCGCATCTGGGCGGACGGCAAGCCGCTGGACCTGGACGAGATCAACTTCCGCTTCTATCCCGGCGACGAGACGCAGGCGCCCGATCCGCTCATCGCCGCAAAGGAGGGCTTGGACAACGCACCGGCCTACAGGGGCCTGGCCTATGTGGTGTTCGAGCGTCTGCCGCTGGAGGACTTCGGCAATCGCATCCCGCAGCTCACCTTCGAGGTGGTGCGCCCCGTGGATGGCGTGGCCGATGCCGTGCGGGCGGTGGACATCATCCCCGGCTCAGGCGAGTTCTTCTGCGATCCTCGCCCCGTGCGCCGTGTGGATGCGCCCGGTGCGGAAGTCCACGAGAACGTGCATGGCGATACCGGACGCAGCGACTGGCAGGTGTCCATGGATCAGCTGCAGGCCACCTGCCGCAACGTGGAGGCCGCCGCCCTGGTGGTGAGCTGGTTCGGCGACGATCTGCGCTGCGGCCAGTGCACACTCCGCCCGAAGGTGGAGGTGGCCAACAAGCGCAATGCCCCTTACGAATGGTCCGTCTCCGGCCTGACGCGGGCCACGGCTGAACCCGTCTCGCTGAAGGATGGCCGCCCGGCCTTTGGCGGCACGCCGGCGGATGCCGCCGTCATTGCGGCCATCCGCGACCTGAAGGCGCGCGGCCTGGCCGTGACCTTCTATCCATTCGTCATGATGGACATCCCGGAAGGCAACACACTGCACGATCCCTGGACGGGCAATGCCGGCCAGCCTCCCTATCCATGGCGCGGGCGCATCACCTGCGATCCTGCGCCGGGGCGTCCGGGCACGGTGGACGGCACGGATGACGCCACGTCTCAGGTGATGGCCTTCGTCGGCACCGCACAGGCCAATGACTTTCGCCTGAACGGCGACGAGGTCGTCTACACCGGCCCGAATGAATGGAGCTATCGACGTTTCATCCTGCACAATGCCTGGCTGTGCAAGGCGGCCGGCGGCGTGGAGGCCTTTCTCGTGGGCTCCGAGCTCGTGAGCCTCACCACCATTCGTGATGCGAACGGTGGCTATCCCTTCGTGTCGGCGCTGCGTGACCTGGCCAGGGACGTGAAGGCCATTCTCGGGCCGGACTGCAAGGTCTCCTATGCCGCCGACTGGTCGGAATGGTCTGGCCACAATTTCGGCGACGGCCGCTTTGTCTTTCACCTGGATCCCTTCTGGGCCGATCCGAATGTGGACTTCATCGGCATCGACAACTATATGCCGCTCGCCGACTGGCGGGATGGCCTGGATCATCGCGATGCCGAGGCCGGGGCCCTGTGCGTGCACGACGTGGACTACCTGAAGGCCAACATCGCTGGCGGCGAGTATTACGACTGGTATTACGCGAGCCAGGAGGACAGGGATGCGCAAGTGCGCACGCCCATTACCGACGGCGCCTACGGCCGGCCCTGGATCTGGCGTCGCAAGGACATCCTGAACTGGTGGAAGAACCTGCACTACGACCGGCCGGACGGCACGGAGAAGGCCACGCCGACGCCCTGGCGGCCGCAGAGCAAGCCCGTGTGGTTCACCGAGGCCGGCTGCCCGGCGGTGGACAAGGGCGCGAACCAGCCCAACGTGTTCTACGATCCCAAGTCCTCCGAGAGTGCGCTGCCGCATTATTCCAGCGGCCGTCGCGACGATGCCATGCAGCTCGCCTACATACGCGCCATGACGGAATACTGGGGCACGACCGGCGCACACAATCCCGTCTCCACGGTCTATGGCGGCCCCATGGTGGAAGCCGCGCGCCTGTTCTTCTGGACATGGGATGCGCGGCCATGGCCGTGGTTTCCCGCGCGCGGCGATGCATGGGGAGACGTGGACCTGCACGAGGTGGGGCACTGGCTGAACGGTCGCCTGGGAGCGGCGGCCGTTGAGGAGATCGTGCGCGCCATCTGTGCCGACTGGCAGGTCGATTTCGCCGTGGACGTGGAGCCCACGGGGGCCGTGGTCACCGGTTTCGTCATCGATCGGCCCATGACTGCCCGCGCCGCCATCGAGCAGCTGGGGCGCGTTTTCGGCTTCGATGCCGTCATGAGTGGCGATCGTATCGTCTTTCGCCGCCGCCATCGTCGTCCGGTTCGCACGATCACACGCGACGAGCTGGCGGAGGCATCCGGCACGGCCGGATCCGGCGGCGGGCAGGGGGGCGGTGATGCGCCACTTTACGAGATCGTGCGTCAGGATCCGGCCGAAAGGCCGAAGGCCATGGCCCTGGCCTATCTGGAGACGGGCAACGATCATCAGCCGGCTGTCGTGCGTGCCCGCGCGGATGACAATGGGGCCATCGTCCCCAGTGCCGAGGTGGAGCCCGTGGAACAGGTGCAGGTGGCGGCGGCCATGCCGCAGAGCCTGGCCGGCAGCCGTGCGGCCGTCATGCTGGCCGAGGCGCGGGCGGCGGTCGAGACCCTGTCCTTCGCGCTCGGCCCGGATCATGCAGACCTGGAGCCGGGCGACGTGTTCACCTTCGTGGAACGTGACGGCACGCGCCGCATCTGGCGTTTGCTGCGCGCGGATGACGAGGGCTGGATGCGCCGTTGCGAGGCCGTGCGCCACGATCCGGCCGCCCATGAGCCGCCGCCATGGCCGCCACGGCGCATGCGAACGGGATGGCGTGTCTCGCCCGTGGCCCCGGCCGTGATGGTGCTGGACATCCCGCGCCTGCGTGATGTGCATGACGCCGGCCTTCCCTACGTGGCGGCCTTCGCCCGCCCATGGCCGGGGACGGTGGCCGTGCTGAAGGACCCGGGCGCCCATCGCACGCGTCTGGACGCTCCGGCTGTCATGGGCGAGCTCATCGAGGACCTGCCCGCGGCGCGCCCGTGGTATTACCAGCGCGGTCACGGCGTGCGCGTGCGCCTGTTCGCCTGGCAGCTGGCCTCGGTTTCCGAGGAGGAGCTGTTCGCCGGATCCAACGCGGCCGTCATTGGCGATCCGGAACGAGGCGTGTGGGAGATCGTCCAGTTTCGCGAGGCCATTCTGGAAGCGCCCGGCATCTGGCGCATACGCATGCTGTTGCGTGGCCAGCGCGGCTCGGAGCCGGAGTTGCAGGCATGGCCCGCCGGCAGCCGCTTCGTGCTGCTGACCGAGGCTCTGGACCAGCTTGCCGGCGTTTCCGCCACAGACATCGGCCTTGATCTGAGCTTGCGCGCCGGCCCCGCCAGCCGCGCCATGAGCGATCCGACATGGCGCAGCTTCGCCACGCCATACGTCGGCCGCGCCCTGCGCCCGCTGGCCCCGGTGCACCTGCGCCAGATCCGTGAAGACAATGGCGACATCACCTTCCGCTGGATCCGCCGCTCGCGCATCCCGGAAGCGGCGGATGCATGGGGCATCGGCGAGGCCCCGCTGGCCGAGGACACGGAGCGCTACCAGCTCCACATCCTCGACGGCACGAGCATCGTTCGCACCATCGACACCAACGCGCCGCAGGCCACCTGGACAGCCGCCGAACAGGCCGCAGACTTCCCCGGCGGCATCCCGTCCACGGCCAGGGTGCGCATCGCCCAGGTCTCCGATCTCACCGGCCCCGGCGCGGCACTGGAGGAGGACATCACGGCATGATCCGGCAAGGCCTCATGGGCACGGCATCGGCGCGGGCAACACTTGGTGCGTGCCATCATCCATCGGAGCGCTCCTTCGGCAACGGATGCTCCGTCAGCCACTGCCGCAGGGCATCGTTCATGCGCGTCTGCCAGCCCTTGCCGCTGGCCCGGAAGCGCTCCACGATGTCCGGGTCGAGCCGCAGCGTGACCTGCCGCTTGCGCTGTGCCTTGCGCGGCCTGCCGCGTCCGCGCGGCGCAGGCATGCCCAGCTCGGCGAACACCGCGCTGCCTGCCCGCAGATGGGCAATCTCCTCATCCGTCAGCGGTGCCGTCTCCTCGTCCTGCAGGAACGGATCCGGCTGCCGGTCCTCATGCCGTTTGTCAGATGCCATAGCGCCTGGCCTCCTTCTCGTGCATGCGCCGCATGGAGATGATGCGGATGCGTCCATCACGCGGCGTGAACACCACCATGTAGGGCAGCCCGTCGATGCGCCCCACGGCGCGGAACCGCCGCTCGCCGTAATCGCGCCGCCGGTCCTCGACGATGCGTGCGCTGGCGAAGTCGAAGGCCTCTGCCAGCTCGAAGCCGAACCCGCGCAAGCGCCGGTTTCGTTCGCTCTTCGCCTCGTCCCATTCCAGCATCGCATCCCCCGGCTGGAATTAATGTAACTACACAAATTGCACATGGCAACCCCAAGGCAACCCGTGGAGCCGCAAGATGTCTGACACCACCCGTCTGAAGCTGCCGTTGATTGCCGCCCAGCAGGCGCAGAAGCACGTGACACACAACGAGGCCCTGCTGAAGCTCGACGTGCTGGTGCAGGCCAACGTATTGGACAGGGATCTGAACGCCCCGCCCGCCAGCCCGGCGGAAGGCGATGCATACATCGTGGCTGACGGTGCCAGCGGCGACTGGGCCGGGCAGGAGGGCAACATTGCCGCCTGGCAGAACGGCGGCTGGGTGTTTCACACGCCATCGGAAGGATGGAAGGTCTGGGTGGCTGACGAGGACGTGCTGTGCATCCACGACGGAACGGACTGGATACCGTTCGAGGGCAGCGGAGGCATATCGCTGAACCCGGTAACGGACGGCAAGCTCGGCATCAACACCACGGCTGACGACACCAATCGCCTGGCCGTGAAGTCCGATGCCGTGCTGTTCTCACACGATGACGTGACCCCCGGCTCCGGCGACGTGCGTTTCA
>CAZNLW010000136.1:0-6069 GCA_964574205.1 uncultured Rhizobiaceae bacterium
CCGGCCTGCGCGAGCCGGAAAAGCCCATCGGCTGCTATCTCTTCTCCGGCCCCACGGGCGTGGGCAAGACGGAGGTGGCCCGTCAGCTGGCGCAGCTGCTGGGGGTGGAGCTCATCCGCTTCGACATGTCCGAATACATGGAGCGGCACTCGGTCTCGCGGCTCATCGGCGCGCCGCCCGGCTACGTGGGCTTCGACCAGGGCGGCCTGCTGACCGATGCCATCGACCAGCATCCGCATGCGGTCTTGCTGCTCGACGAGATCGAGAAGGCCCATCCGGATCTGTTCAACATCCTGCTGCAGGTGATGGATCACGGCAAGCTCACCGACAACAACGGCAAGACGGTGGATTTCCGCAACGTGATCCTGATCATGACCACCAATGCCGGCGCGGCCGATCTGGCCAGGCAGGCCTTCGGCTTCACGCGCAACACGCGCGAGGGCGACGACGAGGAAGCCATCCGGCGCCTGTTCACCCCCGAGTTTCGCAACCGGCTGGATGCGATCATTCCCTTCGCGCATCTCACGCCGGCGATCGTGCGCCAGATCGTGCAGAAGTTCGTGCTGCAGCTGGAGGCCCAGCTGGCGGAGCGGCAGGTGAACATCGAACTGTCCGAAAAGGCCGCCGACTGGCTGGCACGCGAGGGTTACGACCAACAGATGGGCGCTCGCCCGCTGGCCCGCGTGATCCAGGAGCACATCAAGAAGCCGCTGGCAGAAGAGGTGCTCTTCGGCAGACTGGCCAATGGCGGCACGGTGAAGATCGACCTGAAGACCGGCAAGGACGGCAAAGAGACACTCACCTTCACCTATCTCTCGCGGGAACAGGAAACGGTCCGTCCCAAGGGCAGGATTCCCCGCAAGCGCAAACCGCGCAAGAAACCGGAAAAGGCCAGCTGAGGTCCGGCTGTCGCCCTGGCGCTCCGTGGAATCATGGAGGCAGGGGTTCGTTCTTGGCGGCACGGGAGGACGTGCCGGTGCCTGCGGCACATCCGCTTCTTTCCGTGTCGTGCCCGCACAGGCGGGTACCATGCTGGCGGAACCTGGGGCATGGCGCCCGCCCGGGCAGTCATGCCGGCATCTCCTTGCGCTTCCTGCCGGAACGGAAAGGTGTCGTGCGGGCCGTCATGGCCTCCAGTCTGCGCAGGAATGGCAGACATGAAGAACCCGGGCCTCGTCCTGATCCCGGCCTGATCTTGGTCAATTCCATGCGCAGCGCTTTCTGCTATCTGCCATCATCACGTGTCTTTCGAATCTGCTCGTGATTGACGGTTGCGTCATGTCTGCCTTTCGGCTCATGTTCTTCCGCAACCGGTTTCTGGCAGGGAGGCCTCTTTCGCTCATGATGACAGCCTGGCTGCGTCTGTCTCGACCGGAGTTTCACACGGTCGGCATCTTTCCGCTGCTGCTGGGGGCAGCAGCAGGCTATCGTGCTTCCGGCAACCTGGAGATGCTGGCACTGATCATCGCACTCCTGGCAACAATAATGATCATGCTTGTCACTTACTGGACGGGCGAGGTGTTCGACTACGAGGTGGATGTTCTCTCGGCCCGGCTGGAAAAGAACCGGTTCTCGGGCGGCACACTGGTGCTGCAGACCACGGGATTGGCTCGGGAAAAGGTGCTGACGGCCGCCCTGGTCATGGCCATTCTTGCCACCATGGGCGGCGTGCTGCTCAGCTGGGGGCTGGGCTACGGCCTCTCTCTCTTCGTCGCCGGGGCGATCGGCGCCTTCATGGGATTCTTCTACAGCACACCGCCCTTTCGCTGGGCCTATCGGGGCGTGGGCGAGATCTTCATCGCCCTGGCCTATGGATGGCTGCCGGTGGCGGTGGGATACCATCTGCAGGCCCGGGCCTGGGATGCATTCCCCATCCTGCTGCTGGGCACGCCGGTGGCCATCTCCATTTTCATGGTCATCCTCATCAATGAGTTTCCCGACTATCCGGCCGACCGGCAGCTGAACAAGCGCAACCTGGTGGTGCGCCTGGGCCGCGAAGGCGCTGCACGGCTTTACGCCATGGCAGCGGGCCTGCTGGTCGCAAGTCTCCTGCTGCCGGCATCGGCGGGCATTCGGGCCTTCCTGCCGGCACTGCCGATGACGGTGCTGGCCGTGCTGAACGGCCTGTCGGTCTGGCAGGGGCGCTGGCGGGACAAGGCCTGTCTCGAGCAGCTCTGTGCCCGCAGCATCCTGCTCAATGTCTCCATCACGCTGATGCTGGCAGCGGGCGTGCTGGTTTTCGGTCCCGTCACATGAGCATGGAGGCTGCCGACGTCATCATTGCCGGCCGCGGCGCGCTGGCGATGTTTGCCGCACAGAGGGCCCGGCAGGCGGGCCTGAAACCTCTCGTCGTGGGTTCGGGCCGGCCCTTCGAGCGCTTCCTGCTCCTGCACGAGAATGCCCTGAGGGTGCTGGAGGCCGCCTTCGGCACGGCGCCGGGGCATCCGCTGAGAGGCGTGCGGGTGCTGGATCGTTCGCTTGGCGACATCCGCCGGCTCGATTTCGCGCGTCGGGGCCTGCGGCTGCATGCCATGCGCCATTCCGCCCTGCTGGACTGGCTGGAACGCCGCTCAAGCTCCGGCGTTCCGGTCATCGATGCCGAAATCGCCACGCTTTCGCCAAACGGTGCGCTCACCCTCCGGGATGGCCGGACATTCCGTGCCGGCCGAATGGTGCTGAACACGGTTGCCGCGCTGGCGCCGCGGCGGCGGTTGCGGGTGCGGCATCGCAAGGTGTTCCGCATGGGCTTCATCACCGGTCCGCCGGAGCAGGACTGGGTCGTGCAGATCAATGACCGGAGCACCTATGCCATCCTCGTGCCCTTCGGGGCGGATGCGGCGGTGGTGAGCAGCGGCGATCCGGCGCCCCTGTTCGATTTCCTGGGCATGGAAAAAAAGGACCTGCCTCTCGCCACACTGAAGCTGGAGACGTGGTGCGGCTGGTCATGGCAGCAGGGGCGCATCGTGCATGTGGGCGAAGCGGTGCGGCGGGTGCATCCACACACGGCGCAGGGGCTGAACCGGGCGCTTGACGCCATCGATGCGCTTTTTGCCGGCCGTTCGCTCCTGCGCGAGAAGATGCACGACTGTCTGGTGTGGGCCGGGGGCGTGTTGCTGGATGCCATCTGGGGCGGGCCCAGCCCGGCCCTGATCCGGGGTTCGCTGGCCTTGCTGGGAACGGGTCCTGGCCTGGCTCTGGCCAGCGGCACGCTGCTGCAGCGACGCCTCGGTCCGCTTCCGCGATCAGGTCGGGGATGAGGCCGCCCTGCCCCCTCCCGAGCCCGTCCCCTGACCGTTGTCGGCAGCGCCACTGCCTTGTCCGTCCTGCAGCAGCACCACCTCCTGGCGCGGGATGGGAATGCGGATGCCGTTCTCTTTCAGGGCATCCCAGATGAGAAACATCACGTCGGAGGAGAACTTGTTGGGACCGTCGTCCAGCCCTTCGACCCAGAATTCCACGGTGAAGCGCACACCGCGCTCGCCAAACGCCTTGAGCTCGCAGTCGGGCCTTTCCGGCTCCTCCAGCACGCGGGGATGGCGGGCCACGGCGGCTTCGATGATCCGCGGCACCTGATGCAGGTCGGTGTCATAGGCCACCCAGAACTCCACCTCGTAGCGCTGGCGGGGATCGTCGTGCGTCCAGTTGACGAACCGCGTGGTGATGAACTTCTCGTTGGGAACGACAATCTCCTTGCCGTCGAAGGTCTCCAGGATGGAAGAACGCATGTTGATGCGTTTGACGATGCCGGCCTGGCCATCCTCCAGCTCCACGTAATCGCCCACGGTGAGCGAGCGCTCCAGGAGAATGATGATGCCGGAGATGAAGTTGGCGGCGATCTGCTGCAGGCCGAAGCCGAGCCCCACGCCGATGGCGCCGCCGAAGATGGCTAGCGCCGTGAGATCGAGGCCCAGGACCTGCAGCAGCAGGATGAAGATGACAAGATAGAGCCCGAGCTCGAAAAGCTTGGCAAAAAGCTCGCGGGTGGGCCGGTCCAGCGCTTCCTGGCGGCGGATGGCGGTCTGGCCGGCTTCCGTGGTGATGCGGCCGAGCCAGAAGAAGAGCCCGCCAAAGACGGCCGCCTTGATGAGAAAATAGAGCGAGAGGCGGATGTTGCCCACGCTCAGGGAAATGCCATCCAGCCAGGTGGCCACAGCGTCATACCAGCCGAAGACATGCAGCGTGGCCACCGGGATGCCCAGCCATATGGCAGCAGAACGGATGACCGGATGCGTGATGTAGCGCCGGATGGCTTCATAGAGCAGCCAGATGAGGGCTGCGCTCTGGGCGAGGCGCACGAGCCAGGAGCGGCCAAAGGCGGCATCGGCCACGGAGATGGCCACCGCGAGAAAAACAACGAGCACAAAGGGCCAGAGCAGATCGCGGGCCGAGGCGACAAGCCGCAGCAGGCGCCCCACGAGCCCTGGCGCCGAAATTTTCGGTGTCTCGCCGAAGATGGGCACATGGCGGCGGATCCAGCGGGCTGTCAGCCAGGCCAGCAGAAGGGCCGCCAGGGCAGCCAACACCTGCCCGTAGAAGCTGGGTGAGGTGAGCCAGCGCAGCAGCACTTCCAGCACCTGATCGCGCCACTGCGGAAGCTTTTCGAGATACGTGGAAAAGGCCTGCATGAATGCCGTCAGGACCCCTTTCGCTCACCCTGGGTGCAACATGGACGGGGCACACCATGGACAACGAAAATGAAGGGCTGCCCGCGATCTCCGTTCTCAGTCCCCTCGACAAAGACTTCTGGTGGGCGGTGACAGACTCGAACTGCCGACCCTCTCGGTGTAAACGAGATGCTCTACCAGCTGAGCTAACCGCCCATCTGTCCGTGCATTCTCATTAGCCCGATTGTCCCCTTTCCGCAAGATGGATGACAGGGACACCCCGGCACCTGCAGAGACGGGCCGTGAAAGATCCTCTCGCCGCACTCCTGGCCGATACTGGCCGAATTCGGCCCTGGGCTTCACGAGGCCGGGGATTAGTCGTCGCGGTAGACCTTCTCGCGGCGTTCGTGACGCTCCTGCGCCTCGATGGAAAGGGTGGCAATGGGTCGCGCCTCCAGGCGGCGAATGGAGATGGGCTCGCCCGTCTCCTCGCAGTAGCCGTATTCGCCCGTCTCGATGCGCTTGAGCGCGGCGTCGATCTTGGCGATCAGCTTGCGCTGGCGGTCCCGCGCACGCAGCTCCAGGGCGCGGTCCGTCTCCGTCGAGGCACGGTCGGCAATGTCGGTGAGCGGCTCGTTGGCATCCTGCAGGTGCTGCAGCGTCTCGCGCGCATCCCGCAGGATCTCCTCCTTCCAGGCCAGGAGCTTGCGACGGAAATACTCCTTCATGCGTTCGTTCATGAAGGGCTCGTCCTCGCTGGGCCTGTAGTCGTCATCCAATTCGATGCCGGACACCATGACTGCAATCCCTCCGCGTCTCCGGGTGGTTCGCCATACTCTGCCGTTCCTGTTGTCCGGCCGCAAATGTCTGTCTTGCGGCGATGCTTTTCAACTGCACGTTTTCCGGCCGGTGGAAGCGACACACCCGTCTGGCTTCCTGATTGCCATTGCGCCGTCTGTATAGGGGCAAGCCACGCGCACGGCAAGTCTCATGCGCCCTGCGGCCTGTTGCAGGAAACGGCATCGACCGCCGCTGCCTGCAGGCCGGCGGCACGGCAAGCCCGGCTGTGCCCCCTGTCTCCTTGCACGGCTTGCCGCATGGCGGAAGGTGAGCTATTGCCTGTGGGCATCTGGCATCCGGCATGATGGAACCTTTCCCATGCGCTTCTCTTCCGGGCAGGCATATCTGGACTGGCCGCGCAAGGCGGTCACCCTCTTCGGCATGTCGGGCGTGGGCAAGACCACGCTGGGACGCAAGCTGCGCAAGGCGGACTGGTTTCTCTATTCCGTGGACTACCGCATCGGCACCCGCTACATGAACGAGCACATCGTGGATCTCTTCAAGAAGGAGGCCATGAAGGTGCCGCTGCTGCGGCAGCTTTTGCGTTCGGATTCCATCTACATCTCCTCGAACATCACCTTCGAGAACCTGGAGCCGCTCTCCACCTATCTCGGCAAGCCGGGCA
>CAZNLW010000137.1:0-6068 GCA_964574205.1 uncultured Rhizobiaceae bacterium
ATCGCCGGCTACACCGAGGACGAGAAACTGGAGATCGCGAAGCGGCACCTGATTCCCAAGGCCATGGATTCCCATGGTCTCAAGGAAGGCGAGCTGAGCATCTCGAAGGAGGCGCTGCTGGAGATCATCCGCCGCTACACGCGGGAGGCCGGTGTGCGCAATCTGGAGCGCGAGATCAACAAGATCGCACGCAAGGCCGTGAAGGAGCTGGTGACCACGAAAAGGAAGAAGATTCGCGTCACCCGCCGGAATCTGGAGGACTTCCTCGGCGTGCCCAGATATCGCTTCGGCGAGGCCGAGCGCGAGGACCAGGTGGGCGTGGTGACGGGGCTTGCCTGGACGGAGGTGGGCGGCGAGCTGCTCACCATCGAGGCCGTGGACATGTATGGCAAGGGCAAGATGACGGTCACCGGCAACCTCCGCGAAGTGATGAAGGAGTCCATTTCCGCGGCCGCCTCCTACGTGCGTTCGCGGGCGCCGGAATTCGGCATCCCGCCCACGCTCTTCGAGAAGCGTGACATCCACGTGCACGTGCCGGAAGGGGCCACGCCCAAGGACGGGCCCTCGGCCGGCGTGGCCATGGTCACGGCCATCGTCTCGGTGCTCACGGGCATCCCCGTGCGCCATGATGTGGCCATGACCGGCGAGATCACCCTGCGCGGCCGCGTGCTGCCCATCGGCGGACTGAAGGAGAAGCTGCTGGCAGCCCTGCGCGGTGGCATCCGGACGGTGCTGATCCCGGAAGACAACGTGAAGGATCTCGCCGAAATTCCGGACAACGTGAAGTCCGGACTGGAGATCATCCCCGTGGCGCACGTGGACAAGGTGCTGGAAGTGGCGCTCACCGAGAAGCCCCGGTCCATTGAATGGGACGAGGAGGCCGAGGAGTGCGCCCGCGCGGCCGCCGCCGCCAAGGAAAAGGAGGCGGCGGAAAAGCCCGCCAGCCGCACGCACTGAAAAGCGAGCGGAAATCCGCTTCTCCACGGGAGGGCAGGACGAGAAGGCCGGAGCCTGCATGTCGGGTTCCGGCCTTCAACCCTTCAGGATCCAGAGTCGCGCCCCTTTCCGCGAAGGCCGGATTCGGATCTCTCCTGCCCCTGCATGCAGACGTTGCCTTTTGCGGCCATCTCGCCTACCTCCGGAGAATCCGGGAAACCAGGGGGAGGTCCGGCAAGACCATGGCCGAGGAAAAACGTGAGGTCGACACACGCAAGGCGGAAGGCGACCTGCGCTTCTTTGGCCGGCGCAAGACACGCACGCTGAAACCCCGTCAGCAGCGGCTGGTGGAAGGGCTGCTGCCGGCCCTGCGCGTGGATCTGGAGGATCCGCAACTGGCGGCACCCGAGCGCCTGTTCGCACCGCCGCCGGCTCGCATGGGGCTGGAGATCGGTTTCGGCGGGGGCGAGCATCTGGCGCGTCAGGCCAGGGCGCGGCCGGATTGGGGGTTCATTGGCTGTGAGCCCTTCGTCAATGGCGTGGCCAAGCTGCTGGTGGCCATCGAGGAATCCGGCCTGTCCAACATCCGCATCCTGGATGATGATGCGCGCAAGCTGCTGCCCCGGTTGGGAGAGGCGTGCATGGACGTGGTCTGGCTGCTCTATCCCGACCCCTGGCCCAAGAAGCGCCATCACAAGCGCCGTTTCGTGAACCCGGAAAATCTGGCGCACATCCATCGCATTCTCAAGCCGGGTGGACTGTTCATGTTCGCCAGCGACATTCCGGATTACGTGGCGTGGACGCTGATGCACGTGCAGCGCCACGGCGGCTTCGAATGGAAGGCAAACAAGGCCGACGACTGGCGGCGCCCGCCGCCGGGCTGGGAGCCCACTCGCTACGAAGCCAAGGCCCTGCGCGAAGGCCGCACGCCCACCTACCTGCATTTTGTGAAACGGGGCTGAAATCCTGTTTGGGCGGCCATTTCATGCGGGGCTCAGCCCACGCCCAGGTGGCGACGGACAAGGTCGGAATCGGCGATGAAGTCGGCCGGATCGCCCTGCCAGACGATGCGGCCCTTTTCCATGACGGCCAGACGGTGGGCCAGCGGGGCGAGGGCGGCAAGATCACGATCGATGATGACAAGGGACAGGCCGGTGTCTGCCAGTCTTTCGATGATTTCCCAGATGCGCCGGCGCACGAGGGGGGCAAGGCCCTCGGAAGCCTCGTCCAGCACCAGAAGACGCGGGTTGGTCATGAGCGCGCGGGCGATGGCCAGCATCTGCTGCTCGCCGCCGGAAAGCAGACTGCCCATGGCGGTGCGCCGTTCCGCCAGTTCCGGAAACACCGACCACATGCGGTCAAGGTCCCAGCCCTGGTGTTCGCTCCGGCTGCCGGCTGGCGGACGAGCGGTGGCCACGAGGTTTTCTTCCACCGTGAGATTGGGAAAGACCTGTCGCCCTTCCGGCACCAGGCCGAGGCCGGCGCGGGCGCGCACATGGGCAGGCGCATGGGTGACATCCTGCCCATCGAAGTGAATGCGGCCCTGCCAAGCCGGCAGCAGACCGAAGAGCGTACGCACGAAAGTGGTCTTGCCCATGCCATTGCGCCCCACCAGGGCCAGCACCTCGCCCGGATGCAACCTCAGGGAAATGCCGAAGAGCACGGTCTGGCCCGCATAACCGCTTTGCAGGTCTTCCACGACGAGCAGAGGATCGGCAGCCGTCTTTCTGCCGGCAATGCCATGCATGGTTGTCATGGTCGGCCCTCCCCTTTGCCGGCGCGGCCGGCCGGGACGCAAGTGGTCCCTTCCTTGCCGAAAACGGTGCTGGCATCACCCAGATAGGCCGCCTGCACCGCAGGATCGGCACGGATTTCCGCGGGCGTGCCGGTAGCCACGATCTGACCGGAGACAAGCACGGAAACGCGGTCGGCCAGAGAGAATACGGCCTCCATGTCATGCTCCACGAGCAGCACGGACACCTGTCCCCTCAGGGCGGCGATGCGGGCACACATGTCCCGGGCTTCGGTCGTGCCCAGGCCGGCCAGGGGTTCGTCGAGCAGCAGCACGGCGGGTGCACCGGCCATGGCCAGGGCCAGTTCCAGCAGACGGCGCTGGCCATGGGCCAGGTCACGGGGTCTGGCCGTGGCCACGGCGGCCAGGCCGAAGGCCGCAAGCGTTGCCTCGGCCGCCTCCCGCAAATCCACATCGCGATGCACCGGCGGCCAGAGGCGCCACCAGCGGCGGTGACAGGCCAGATGAGCCAGGCATGCATTCTCGTGCACGGATAGTTCGTCCATCAGCGAGACCACCTGAAAGGCCCGCGAAAGGCCGGCACGCGCTCGGGCATCGACGGAAAGACCCGTGATATCTCGCCCGTTCAGCTGGATGCGCCCGCGATCCGGGCGGATCTCGCCGGCGATCTGGGCAATCAGGGTGGTCTTGCCCGCGCCGTTGGGCCCGATGAGGGCATGAATCTCGCCCATCCGCACATCCAGCGTCACGTTGCGGGTGACCTGCAGGCCGCCGAAAGCCTTGTGCAGGCCTTCAAGCCGAAGCGGCGGCAGGGAAGAGGAAACATTGACGGCGTTCATGCGTGTCTTTCCTTGCGAGACGATGGACGGCCAGCGATCAGGCCCGAGAAGGCGCCTGCCTGAGCCAGGGCCACGGCCATGAGCAGCAGGCCGAAGGGCAGGTGCCAGTAGGGGGTCAGCGAGGAGAGGGCCTCCTCCAGCAGCACGAAAACGGCTGCCCCGACAAGCGGACCCAGAATCCGGCCGGCGCCGCCGAGGATGACCATGAACATGAGCTCGCCCGAGCGCGTCCAGTCTGTCATGGCCGGCGAGACATAGGCCGTGAAGTTGGCCATGAGGACGCCGGCCCAGGAAGCCAGTATGCCGGCCAGCACATAGGCCGCAAGTCGGAGGCGGAAGACAGGGAATCCCAGCGCCCGCATGCGCGGGGCATTGGCCTGCGCGCCGGCCAGCGCAAGCCCGAAGGGGGAGACCCGAACCAGCAGGAAAACGAGCAGCGCCAGAATCAGGCCCGCCATGGCGACCATGTGCATCTGTATCGGATCGTCGAGATTGAAGCCCGGCAACGTGGAGCGCACGTCGATGGTCAGCCCGTCATCGCCGCCATAGGTCTCCTGCGAGGCGATGAGCCAGAAGATCATCTGGCCGAAGGCCATGGTGATCATGAGAAAATGCACGCCATGGGTGCGCAGGGCGATGAGCCCGGTAGACAGGGCAAACAGCCCGCCCGCGAGGGTCGCCAGCATGAGATGGAACAGACCGGACTCGCTGGCCAGCCAGTCGCCCCCGCCGTAGAGCGCATGCCAGGCCGGAATGGCCACGGCATAGGCGCCGATTCCCAGGAAGGCGGCATGGCCGAAGGAGACAAGCCCGCCGATGCCGAGAATGAGATTGAGCGATGCCGCGGCCATGGCCAGAATCGCCAGACGTGTGGCCAGATCCAGCAGAAAGGGTTGCCCCCGCGCTTCGGCCAGCCAGGGCGCAGCGACCAGCATCAGGAGAAAAAGGCTCTCCATGAGGGCGAGTCCCTGCCGCAATCTCCCGATTTTCAGCCTCATGGGTGTCCTCCCCGGCTGCGAGGCGGGAACAGTCCCTGGGGACGAAAGGCCAGAACGAGGGCCATGAGAATGTAGATGCTCATGGCCGAAACGGCGGGCGCGGCCGTTTCCGCCAGCTCCAGCGGCATGAGGGCGCGGAAGATGTCGTCCAGATAGGCCCGGCCGAAGGTATCGATCATGCCGATGAGCAGGGCCGCCACGAAGGCTCCTTTCAGCGATCCCAGACCACCGATGATGATGACCACGAAGGCGATGATGATGATCTCCAGCCCCATGGCCAGGCTGGCCTCGGTGATGGGGGCTACCAGGGCGCCAGCCAGGGCGGCCAGTGTGGCCCCCAGCGCAAAGATGGCGGCGTGCAGCCGGGTGGTGTCCAGCCCCAGGGCCTCGGCCATGGCGCGATTGGCGGCGGCAGCACGCACCTGCATGCCGAAGCGTGTGTGGTGGATCAGGAAGAAGAGCCCGCTAGCCACCATGAGCCCCGTGCCGATGATCACCAGGCGATAGACGGGCAGGACGATGCTGCTGCCCAGATGCAGCTGACCGGTGAGCCAGGCCGGCAGCAGCACGGTGCGGCCCTCTGCGCCCCAGACGAGCATGGCCAGGGCCTCGATCACCAGCATCAGGCCGAAGGTGGCCAGCACCTGCGCCAAGGGGCTTCGACCATAGAGCGGGCGCGCCACCAGACGCTCGGCCAGCCAGCCGGTAGCGGCGGCCAGCGGCAGGGTGAGCAGCACGGCCAGCGGCCAGATGCCGATTGCCGCGGTGAGACTGGCAGAGACGAAGGCGCCCAGCATGTACCAGGCGCCATGGGCAAGATTGACGAAGTCGAGAATACCGAAGACGAGCGTGAGCCCTGCCGCCACCAGAAAGAGCAGCACACCGAGCTGCAGGCCGTTCACCACCTGGGCTGCCAGCAGGCCGGCATCCATGATGTGTTCATCCCCCCTGCAATGCGCCCCGGATGACTGGCCGGCGGCCCGCTGGCGAGCCGCCGCCTGCCGTGGGCATCACCCGGCTCATTTCAACGGACACTCCCGGGCATAGGGGTCCTGATGGTCTTTCAGCACCACCTTGACGGTACGGAAGGTGAGGTGTCCTTCGCTGTCCCTGATCACCTCGCGGAGATAGAAATTCTGGATCGGGAAATGGTTGTTGCCATAGCGGAAGCTGCCACGCACGGAGCCGAAGTCTGCCTTCTTCATGGCAGCCCGGATGGCATCCCTGTCCGCAAGGTTGCCTTTGGCACCCTCCACGCCCGCGCGGATCAGATTGATGGCGTCATAGGCCTGCGCGGCGTAGAAGGAGGGGTAGCGGCCGTATGCCTTGCGGAAATCCTCGACGAAGCGGCGGTTGACGGGATTGTCGAAATCCGGGCTCCAGAAGTGGGTGGACTGGTAGCCCACCACGTCTATGCCCGCCTGTTGCAGCTTGGGCAGGGAGAGGGCATCGATGGTGAACACGGTGTAGAGCTTCATCTTCTCGCCCAGTCCCGCCTGCTGGAACTGACGGATGAAGGCGCCACCGGCCTTGCCGGGATAG
>CAZNLW010000138.1:0-5968 GCA_964574205.1 uncultured Rhizobiaceae bacterium
GGAGGCCTCTGCCGCGATGTTGCGCACCGGTGCGCCTCTTGGCCGGATGGGAGAGAAGTCCACGCCGATGCCACCACCGGCCTGCATGGTAAGCGCCGATTCCTTGAGCACATCGAAGATGCCGGCGAGGGAATCCTCGATGGTGCCCATGACGAAGCAGTTGAACAGCGTCACCTGCCGCCCGGCGCCGGCCCCGGCCAGGATGCGGCCGCCGGGCATGAATCGGAAATCCTCCAGGATGCGGTAGAAGCGATCGGCCCAGGCCTTTCGGTCTCGCGGTTCCGCAGCTGCCGCTGCCCGTGCCACACGGCGCCAGGTGCCGACGATATGGCCGTCATCCTGCCCTTCGTCATCGCAGGCACAACGATATTTCATCTCCCACACGTCGCGGGAGATGCCTTCGAGCAGCACCGCGTCCATCCTGCCCTCGTGCCTGGCCATGGCGGCATCATGACATTCTCGTTGATAGGCGGCAATGACGACATCACGTCAATGCGAAATTAACGCCATTGCAACCCGAAGGACCTAACACGAACGTGAAGGCAGGCGAGGTGTGCGAGACGCGAGGGGATATCGTTCATGGACATCAAGCCACTGGCAGAGCTGAGATGCATTGTCCTGCATCCGGATCATGCGCCGGTGAATCGCCAGCTTCTGCAGGATGCGGCCACGTCCCTCATGCGGCAGCTCAGGGTGAAGGAAGACCCGAGACCGCTGGCCGGCAACGCGGAGCTGGATCTCCATGTCGCCTATGGCAGCTGGCAGGTCATGATCCGGCAGCTTCCCGTCCCGCTGCCCTGGGATGCCTTCAGGCCGCTGCAGCAGAGCGTCTATACGCAGCTGATCTTTCCCGAGCTCGACAATGCCATCACGGCCCATGCCGCCTATACGGTCATTGCCGTGAGCCGGGCTGGCCTGCCGTTTCTCGAGGATCTGGTGGAAAGGGTGGCGAAATTCGTGCCGCCGCTGGAGGGGATGATGTCCATGACCAGCGTGGCCGAGGTCGACGCCGCCACCCAGGTGACGGCGGAGCTGGCCCGGTTTATCATGGGCCGGCGTCCGATTCTCGGGCTTTACTGGAATGTCGGTCATCAGATGCTGCCCCCGCGCAAGGCCGCGGACTATCTCGGCAGCAGCAACCGGCTGGTATTGCTCAACATTTCTCCGCAGTTCCATTCCGACGGGGGGCCACTGGCCCCCGGGCGACCGCTGGGCGCGGTCTTTGCCGGTTCGCCACACCTGATCGGTCGTCTCGTGGATCTGAAGGCCTCTCCCCTGCCGCCGGCCACAGTGACCCTCATTGGTCAGGCCTTCGTGCAGATGGTGCTGGAGGAAGGCAAGCTCATTCCTCATGGACACACCTTTGGCCCGCCCGATGATTCCTGGCGTGTGGCCGTCTGGCACGAAGGCCGGGACCGAAGGGAAGGCGTGGAGACGATCCGGCTGGAGGTCGTGCATGCCCCGGCCTGCGGCATCGTGCAGGAGAACAGGCCCTCCGTTTCCCGTTCCGCCCGTGTCGGCAGCCTCTTCCAGCGCTTCCGGGCGGCCTGATTCCGGCTGGGGCACGCCCTTCAGGGCCTTTGCCGCGTGGCGTCTGTCGTGTCTGCCCGAATCGCACGCCCACGCTCGCCGAGAGCCCGACATGCTCAGTCGGCGAGAGCCTTCAGCGCGTCCAGGATCATGTCGCCCATCTCGGCGGTGGAAACCACGCGCGCTCCCTCCCAGGCGATGTCGGCAGTGGCCACGCCTCTGGCCAGGGTATGGGCAATGGCCTGTTCCACCTTGTCGGCCCATTCGCCCATGCCGAAGGAGTAGCGCAGCATCATCCCCAGCGAGGCGATCATGGCGATGGGGTTGGCCTTGCCCTGACCGGCAATGTCTGGCGCGGAGCCGTGCACGGGCTCGTACATGGCCCGCCGCTTGCCGGTCTCAGGATCGGCCGCACCGAGCGAGGCCGAAGGCAGCATGCCCAGCGATCCCGTGAGCATGGCCGCCACGTCCGAGAGGATGTCGCCGAACAGGTTGTCGGTGACGATCACGTCGAACTGCTTGGGCCAGCGCACCAGCTGCATGGCGCAGTTGTCGGCCAGGATGTGGTGGAGCTCGACATCCGGATAATCCGCTGCATGCACCCGGCGCACCACCTCGTCCCACAGCACGCCGGTCTTCATCACGTTTTTCTTGTCGGCGGAGTACACCCTGTTGCCGCGCGCGCGGGCCAGTTCGAAGGCGACCCGCGCGATGCGTTCCACCTCGTGCTCGTGGTAGAGCTGGGTATCCACGGCCCGCTTCTCTCCATTCTCCAGGGTCACGATCTCCTTCGGCTGGCCGAAGTAGACCCCCCCGGTGAGTTCGCGCACGATGAGGATGTCCAGTCCCTCCACGACCTCCCGCTTCAGCGAGGAGGCATCGGCCAGTGCCGGATAGCAGATGGCGGGCCGCAGGTTGGCGAACAGCTCCAGCTCCTTGCGCAGGCGCAGCAGCCCGGCTTCCGGGCGCACCTCGTAGGGCACATCGTCCCATTTGGGACCGCCCACGGCGCCGAAGAGCACGGCATCGGCCGCCAGTGCCCTTTCCATGTCCGCATCGGAAATGGCCACGCCATGGGCATCATAGGCCGCGCCGCCCACGAGCCCTTCCTCCATCTCGAAACGGGCGATTCCTTCCGCATTCATCCAGTCGAGGATCTTTCTGGCCTCGGCCATGATCTCCGGGCCGATGCCGTCGCCGGCCAGCAGCAGGATGCGATGGGTGTTCATGGATCCCGGTTCCCTGTCTGTCCCTTGTGACGGTGTGACGAATTCGGTGGCGACTCCGCTCCACCCCCGGCTGCCCGGATGCGGCTCACAACCATGGAAACCTTTGGGCATATGCCTTTTCGAAGGCCTCGATGCGGTCCAGCTTCTGCAGTGTCAGCCCGATGTCGTCCAGCCCTTCCAGCAGGCAGTGCTTGCGGAAGGGATCGATGTCGAAGGAAATGAGCACGCCGTTGGGGGCCCGGATCTCCTGCCTTTCCAGGTCCACCGTGATCTCGGGATTGTCGCTGCCGGCCACGGACATGAGCACGTCCACGTCGGCCTTCGGCAGGGTCACGGGCAGGATGCCGTTCTTGAAGCAGTTGTTGTAGAAGATGTCGGCGAAAGACGGCGCAATCACGCAGCGAATGCCGAAATCCAGCAGCGCCCAGGGGGCATGTTCGCGCGAGGAGCCACAGCCGAAATTGTCCAGCGCCACCAGGATGGAGGCCTTCCGCCAGGGCTCGCGGTTGAGGATGAAGTCCGGGTTCTCGTTGCCGTTCTCGTCGTAGCGCATTTCGTGGAAGAGGGCCTTGCCCAGTCCCGAGCGCCGGATGGTCTTCAGGAACTGCTTGGGGATGATCATGTCCGTGTCGATGTTGGTCAGCGGCAGGGGCGCGGCAATGCCCGTCAGCTTCGTGAACGTCTCCATGGATCCCGTCCTTGCATGCCTGTTTTTCCGGGGGGCGGTCCGAGGCCCCGGTTTCCGTTCGGGCCGTGCATGGGCCCTGTTCCTTCTGCGGTGTTTTTGCCGCTATTCCACAAGGCGTCAAGCGCTGGCCCGCCCGGCCCTTGCATTCCCCGATCCGGAACGTAAGGTCGAGGCCATGAACGGTCGTGACGGCAGGCGGGGCGGCTGCGGCGGAGGACGGGGAGAAGCACCATGGCCATGGCGGTGCGCATCATCGGCATCGATCCGGGGCTGAAGCGCACCGGCTGGGGGGTGATTGCCTGCGAGGGCCCGCGTCTGTCCTACATCGCCAGCGGCACCGTGGAACCGCCGCCTGACGCGCCCATGGCCCGGCGCCTGCGCGCCATTCACGAGGGCCTTTCGCATGTGCTGGCGGCTCACGCGCCCCACGAGGCGGCCATCGAGGAGACCTTCGTGTCCCGCGATGCGAAGGCCTCGCTGAAGCTGGGCCAGGCCCGTGGCGTGGCCATGCTGGCCCTGGCCCTGGCGGAGCTGGAGGTGGCGGAATATGCGCCCAACCTGATCAAGAAGTCTGTGGTGGGCACCGGCCATGCGGAAAAGCGGCAGGTGGAGGCCATGGTCCGCGTGTTGCTGCCCCGGGCCCGGCCGGATTCTGCCGATGCCGCCGATGCCCTGGCCGTGGCCATTTGTCATGCGCACCACAGGGAGGTCGCCCGCCTGCGGCGGCAGACATTGCCATGATTGCCAAGCTGAGAGGGGTCATCGATTCCCGGGGCGAGGACTGGCTCGTCATTGACGTGAATGGCGTGGGATATCTCGTGGAGGCCTCCGCCCGCACCCTCTCGGCCCTGCCCGGGCCGGGCGAGAGGGCGGAAGTGTTCACGAAGATGCTGGTGAGCGAGAACGCCATCCGCCTGCTCGGGTTCGCCTCGGCTGCCGAACGGGACTGGTATGCCCTGCTGGCGGAGGTGCAGGGGGTGGGGCCCAAGGTGGCCCTGGCGCTGCTCTCCGCCCTCTCTCCGGCGGAACTGGCCACGGCCGTCTCCATGGCCGATACCGCCATGCTCACCCGCGCCCAGGGGGTGGGGCCCAAGCTCGCACGCCGCATCTGCTCGGAGCTGAAGGACCGTGTGCCAGCCATGGCCGGCGCCCCGGCCGAGGTGGTGGCGGCTGCTGCCGCCATTTCCGGCCAGCCCGCCGAGGCGGCCCCGGAGGCGGTGAAGGATGCCATTTCTGCCCTAGTCAATCTTGGCTACACGCAGGCCCAGGCCGGTGCCGCCGTGGCCACGGTGATCCGCGAGACTGGCGAGGAGGCGGATGTCGCCCGGATCATCCGTCTTGCGCTCAAGGCCCTGGCCCAGCCCTGATGCTGGCCGGCCCATGACACATCCGCGCACAGGATGAAAATTCTGCCCCTCTGCCCTTGAAAGGCCATGGTTGTTGCGGAAGATCCGGAATTGAAAGGCAATGAATGAGCGCAATGAATGAATGAGCGCAATGAGCGTCTGCCTGTCTGGTCGGGCGCGAGCACGAACAGGGCATGATAACCTGCCGGAGGTTTGTGCCGGTGGCGGGCATGACCGGGAGGATAGGGGCGCAATTCGCAAGAGTCGCAATACCATGAACACGCGCATCATTACCGTCCGCTGTGAGGCCTGCGGGGCCGAGGCGGAGGCCACGGTGGACGGCATCGTGGATTTCAGGGATGCCCTGCCGCGTCGCTGGAAGCGCCGCATCATCAATCATCGGGCCTATATTCTCTGCGATGTCTGCGGCCATCCCGTGCAGTTCACGGGAGGCATCTCGCCCTATCTGCTGGACGCCCTGAACCTGCCGCCCAATGCCACTTGCGAGATCGAGGAGATCGATGATTTCAGGGGCGATCCCGATCTCGTCACCTGGCGACGCTGGCGCCGCTCGAAATCGCGCAATCGCTGATCCGGCGCCCTGCTTGTCCGTGGCCGGCAGGTGCACGGCGAGCCGGCAGAGATCGGCGGAGGCATTGTCGGTTCCCGTGGAAAAGGCTTTCCGGTCTGCTCGGCGGGCTGGAAAACTTTTCTTCACGTTCGACGAGAAAGCCCCGCCGAAAGCGCCGGCGGGGCCATGTTCCCGTTCGCCCGTACCGGGCCTCACGACTTGTTCAGCGAGGCATAATACTCCTTGAGGATGGCCACCACCTCCGGCCGCGAGAACTCCGGCGGAATGTCCTCGCCAGCGGCCAGGCGGCGGCGCTGCTCGGTGCCGGAGATGAGCACGCGGTCCTCCTTGTCGTGCGGGCAGGTCTTGGCCGAGGCCATGCCCATGCACTTCCTGCAGTAGAAAGTGATGTCCACCTTGAATGGCTTGGTAATGAGCGCGCCCTCCCACAGCTCGTCGAAGATATGCTGGGCATCGAACGGGCCGTAATAGTCGCCCACGCCGGCGTGATCGCGGCCCACGATCAGGTGCGAGCAGCCGAAGTTCTGACGGATGACCGCATGCAGCAGGGCCTCGCGCGGGCCGGCATAGCGCATCTCGATGG
>CAZNLW010000139.1:0-5953 GCA_964574205.1 uncultured Rhizobiaceae bacterium
CCCCCGCAAGAAACACCGATACCCCGCAACATCATGGTTCAGACTGGGCCTGCAAACCCTCGGAACATGGCTTCTCAACAATCAACACCAGCCATGGAAGATATGGAACACCATCCACCAGCTCTCACCGGGGAGACCACCAAGAACAGGAAAGGCAGCATGAGTCGTGTAGTGAAGGAATGTGCCTTCGGGCACGGGCAGACCGCTGTTGTATTTGCTCAGGCCCTCCTTGCGCAGAATCTCGACAACCTTTTCTGCTTCAGCCATGTCTTCCGAAGGGAAGATCGTGGAAGAAAGCATGGTCTCCAGGTCGGAGGGAGCTGTGGCATCGTAGTAGATGCCTGTCTGGTCCATGACGATGGAGAGAGGTCGGGCGCCCTCGACCCCCAGACCGAGAGAGCGGATGAACCCGTCCTCCAGCAGCAGGAACCCGCAACCGTCCCGGGCGGCCAGATGCCGTGCCCGCTCTCCGCTGGCGCGTCGCCCCCAGCCCACCCAGACGTCTTCCGGTCGGGCTTCTGCTCCCGGGCCCGCCAGATGGAGTGGCCTGTCCAGAAAGGCCTGAAGCCAGCGACGCTGACGCCACAGCCCCACACTTTGCCAGGGAACAAGACATCGCCCGCTGGTTCTTGCCATGGCTGGTTAGCCCTCCAGCAGCTGAGGACGCCGCAGGCGTTCCATGCCAAGGCCAAACACGGTCGCAATGAGCCCCCAGGCCAGCAAGTATTCCCGATCCAGCGTCTGGGTAAAATAGTTGGGATAAATGCTGTATCGCACCCATTCGATGGCATGCACGAGCGGATTCCAAACGATGACATCCCGCACATGCATGGGCAGATACTCGACCTGATAGAAAATGCCGGAGACGAAAAAGAGTACCCGGCTGATCATGTTGTCGACCGTGGTCCAGGGCTTCCAGAGACTGCGCAGGATCATGCTGCTCACGCCCAGACCGAATCCCAGGAGAATCACGGCTCCTATGGCCATGAGAAGCTCAAGGGGCTTGGCAGGAAAGTTCGCCTCCCCTACCGCAATGAAAATCCAGTAGAAAATGATCAGGGCCAGCAACTGGAATGCCGTCTCCAGGCCGGCACGGGCCAGCAACGTGTCCACCGGGCGCACCACGGGATAGCTCAGCAGAGCCCGGTTAGCCTCAAGGGCTGCCCCCACGCGGCTGTGAAGTGTTCGATACATCGTATAGGGAAACATGCCCGTGAAAATATAGAATATGACGTTCTTTCCATAGGGCGCCGGGTGCTGGATGGCATACCAGATGAGGCCGATAACCATGGATGCCCAGATCGTTTCCGTGATCACGATGAGGTGCCCCAGGCGATACGGCCCCATGCGCAAGGAGGCCTCACGCAGCAGGAGAGCCCAGAGCACTCGGAGTTGTGTGTGGATCACCTCGTTCCACGATGCCGGACGAATGCTGGTCATTGCTCACAGCCTGTCCCGAATGGACTGCATCATCAACATGCCCAATCCCCAGAAGAGTGACAGGGCCATGAATACAAAGACGGTATTGCGGATCCGCTTCGGATAGAGTGCCTCGTCTGGCAGATACGGCGATTCGAAAGTGGCCAGATAGCGTTGCTGCCGATTGGCAAGGAGCCTGGCCTCCTCCAGACCGCGCAAGGCAGAAAGATAGAACTTTTCGGCAAATTCACGCTCGACCAGAAGTTCCTCGTATTCCGAAAGCGTTCGGCTGAGCGTGCCATTACCCGTGACCTTGCCTGGCCGTGAGAGGTTCTTCTTGTCGCCCAGTTTCCGGCGTTCCTCCGCAATCTGCTTCTCCACGGCCCGAATGCGGTTCTTGAGAAAGACGACAGACGGTGCCGTTTCCGAAAGATAACTGCGGGCCTCGGAAAGCCTGGTGCGCAGTTCGGACAACTGTTCCTCCAACTTGCCGATGAGCATCACCTGAACCTGGGCCTGCTTGGCGGGGTCGATCTGCTGGGTCTTGTTGCGGAACTGCAGGAACCGCTGGCGAATGCGCCGCACCCTCTCCTCAGCCTTGCGCACCTCCTCCTCGGCATAGGCCACCGCATCGCGGCGAGCCTTCTCGCTGAGCTCGTTGATCTTGCGCTCGCTCTCCCGCAGGATGGCGGTGGCCAGATCGCGAGCGTCCTCCGGCGTAAAGGCGAAGGTGCGCACCGTGAGAATCTGGGACGTGTGATCAAGATAGACCTCTACCATCCACTCCCAATATTCGCGCATATCCTCCCTGCTGGCCTCTGCAGGCAGGGAGGCATAGTAATCCTCTGGCACCCGCCTGAATATCTTGCGGAGATTCAACTCTTTGTTGATGCGATCGATGATCTCGCGACTGTGGATATATTCAAGCACGATGTAGGTATCACTGACAGAGGTACCTCCCAGTCCCAGCCCCAGGGAACTGAGCACGCTGCTGCCCGTGCTCATGGAGGCATTGCGCACGGCAAAGCGGGTTTCGACCATGTATTGGTCCGCGCTGACCAGCGCATAGTAGAGACTGACCATCAGTGTGGGCAGAAGGACAAACAGGACATAGGAATATCCAATCCAACGGTATCGTCTCCAAGGACGTTTCGTTCTGGCCACGTGTCCGTCCTGCCGCTGAGCCTGTGCTGGCGGCGTTGGTCGTCTGCGCGCAAAGGGCGCCGGCACGACCTTCTGCTGCAGGGAGCCTTCCGCGGCCACAGTGCGATTGCCATTCTTGCTCATGGGTCTATATTGCCCTTGCTGCCCCTATCAAAAACCCTGGTGCTCGACAGCGGAGATCATGCGGGTTTGCTCATGCCCTTGCCTGATGTGGAAGACCTCAATGCCACCAATACCCATGTCCTGCTCAACGACGTCAGCAAGGTCTATCAGCTACGTCATGGCAAAAAAATCGTTCTGGATCACGTGAACTTTCGCTTTCCTCGCGGAGTCAACATCGCCGTCCTCGGTCTCAACGGGGCTGGCAAGTCCACCCTGATTCGTCTCATTGCCGGCGCAGAAGAGCCCACTGGCGGCGATATTCTGCGTTTCACGCGCATATCCTGGCCGCTGGGCTTTTCCGGCGGTTTCGCCGGGAGCATGACAGGCAAGGAAAATGTCCGTTTCGTGGCCCGAATATATGGGCAGGATGTGGATGCTGTCGAGGCCTTCGTGCAGGAATTTGCTGACATTGGTGAGCACTACAACATGCCGGTGCGCACCTATTCGGCCGGCATGCGGGCGCGCCTGGCCTTTGGCGTTTCCATGGCCATCGATTTCGATTGCTATCTCGTGGACGAGATTCTCGCTGTTGGTGATGCCGTTTTCCGACGCAAGTGTGAAAACGTCTTTGCCACCAAGCTGAAGCATGCCGACATCATCATGGTCGCACACAGCCCGGCCCTGCTGAAGAAATACTGCTCTGCCGGCGCCATCCTTCGCAATGGCCGCCTCGACTATTACGAGGACCTGGATGAAGCCATCGAGACCTACAATGAAATCATCAGGGCCAAACAGGCGGTCCAGACCTGATCCGGCTGGACGGGGCTTCCACCCGGAGATGATCAATCGATCGCACGTGCCGAAAATCCGAAAGGCATGGCAGATCCGCCTGTCGCAGGCCTAACAGGCGCTTCTTTCCCGTGCCTGCCGCTTGCTGACCATGGCGGGAGCCGATGGCGGAGAGGGTGGGATTCGAACCCACGGTGCCCGCAAGGGCACAACGGTTTTCGAGACCGCCCCGTTCGACCGCTCCGGCACCTCTCCGCAAAGGATGAAACAGGCAAGAAAGCGGTGTCCCGAACGGGAACGCAACGGATGTAGCGAAAAGCCCCCACATGTTCAAGAGGCAAGCAGCACGCCACTTTTGCACAGGCTGCCGATACACGCCTTGGCAGGCATGGAGCGCATGCGTTAGCCTGGCTGGGTCGAGACACACCAACGGGGGCAACACATGCTGAAAGAATTCCGCGCGTTCATCATGCGCGGCAACGTCATGGATTTGGCCGTTGCCGTGATCATTGGTGCCGCGTTCAACCAGATCGTCAAGTCGCTGGTGGACGACATCATCATGCCTGTCATCGGCGCCATCTTCGGGAAGGTGGATTTCGCCAACCTCTTCATTCCGCTTTCCGGAGACGTGACGGCCACCACGCTGGCCGAGGCCAAGAAGCAGGGCGTGGTGCTCGCCTGGGGCAACTTTCTCACCGTCACGGTGAACTTCCTCATCGTGGCTTTCGCCATCTTTCTCATGGTCAAGGCGGTCAACCGTTTCCAGCGCAAGGAGGCGGAAAAGCCTGCCGAACCGCCCAAGCCCTCGCGCGAGGAGGAACTGCTCGCCGAGATCCGCGATCTGCTGAAGCAGCAGGCCGAGAAGGGCTGATTCCAGAAGACAGCACCTGCAGATGCTGGCCACGGCACACCGTCCAAGTGCACGTGTGACATGCCAGGCCATCGCTTGACAGGGGTTTTGCCCCTCTGGCATAAGCAGTCACGGCACAGGGCCGGTTGCGCGGCGGGAGCGTATGGACGCCTTCCGCCGCAATTGGTCTATGTGCCATCATGACTAAGGCAACACCTGCTGCCCAAGGCCAACCAGGCCGGCTGCTGCTGCCCGCCCTGATCCCTTCGCGGATCGGGCAGGGTTCAAATGGCATAGGGAGAAAAGTCCGCTCCATGCAGGGGTGTTCGGTTCCGCTTCTGATTGCGAGCGCAGTCGGCAGCATCCCTGCAGCCTTGGTCTCTCGTTCTGACCGGGGCTGGCCGGTCGGCTACGGAGCGGCGCCGCGCGGCGCAGGAACGAAGAAGGAAAAGAGACGACCATGTATGCCATCGTGCGCACTGGCGGCAAACAGTATCGCGTGTCGCCCGAGGACGTGATCACCGTCGAGAAGCTCGAAGGCGAGCCCGGTGATCTCGTGGTGCTGGATCAGGTTCTGATGGTTGCCAACGATTCGGGGCTGGAGGTGGGCGCCCCCTATGTGGACGGTGCTTCCGTGGCCTGCGAACTGCTGGAGCAGAAACGCGGGCCCAAGATCATCATTTTCAAGAAGAAGCGCCGCAAGCACTACCGCCGCAAGAAGGGGCATCGCCAGCATTACACCGTGCTGCGCGTCGTCGAGATCCTCACCGGCGGCAAGAAGCCCTCACCCCTGAAGAAGGCCGGGGCCACGCCGAAGAAGGCCAAGAGCCAATCGGCCAAGTCCGGCGCAGAAGCCGGAAGCAAGGCGACAGCCAAGGCCACCGCTTCGGCTGCGCGCGGGGAGAAGGACGATCTTTCGCTGCTCTCCGGTGTGGGGCCCAAGATCCAGCAAAGGCTGGAGGAGGCGGGCATCACCACCTTCCGCCAGATTGCCGAGCTCACGCCCGAACAGGCCAGGGAGCTGGACGAGAAGCTCAAGCTCGGCGGCCGCATCGAGCGCGAGGAGTGGATCGAGCAGGCCAAGGAGCTCATGGCCGGCAAGCCGCCGCGGGCGAAGGTGGATCAGAAAAAGGCTGCCCAGTCACAGAAGAAGAACAAGTGAGCCATCGAAGCTGCCGGCAGGTGGCGGTGCGCGCTGGGCTTGCCATCCTGCGCTGCCATGTTCATCCTGTCGGCTGCATGGATCGGTTAGGGAGCAACGACCATGGCACACAAGAAGGCAGGCGGTTCGTCGCGCAACGGCCGTGATTCCGTTGGCAAGCGCCTCGGGATCAAGAAGTTTGGCGGCGAACATGTCATTCCCGGCAATATCATCGTGCGCCAGCGGGGCACCAAGTGGCACCCCGGCCAGAATGTCGGCATGGGGCGTGACCATACTCTCTTCGCCCTTGTCGAGGGCAAGGTGAAGTTTCACACCGCCCGCGGCGGACGATCCTACGTGTCCGTCATTCCGGTGGAGTAAGCTTTCGGAAAGGGGCCCCATACCGAATGCGGGCCCGATGCATCATGACAGAAGCCGGCAGTCTCATGCGCGACTGCCGGCTTCTGTCGTCGAACGTGAAGAAAAGT
>CAZNLW010000140.1:0-5933 GCA_964574205.1 uncultured Rhizobiaceae bacterium
CCGCGCGTCCTCGCCATTCTACCCTCGTTGCCAACCTCAGGGCAAAGCGCAAATCACTCCGCCGTTTCCTCTTCCACGTGGTGGCGCATCATCAGCGGTGTCTGGGCCATGGCGAAAACGAGCGTGAGCCCCAGCAGACCGAAAACCTTGAAGTTCACCCAGGCATCGGTGGAAACGCTGCGCCAGACCGCCTCGTTGAGAACCGCGAGAAAGAGAAAGAACAGCCCCCAGCGACGGGTGAGAATGCGCCAGCCTGCATCGGTCATGCGAAAGCCCTCTCCCAGCAGAAGCTTGAGAAACGGTCGGTCGAACATCAATCCGCCCAGGAGAATGGCGCCGAAGAGGGCGTTCACCAGCGTCACCTTCACCTTGATGAAGGTTTCGTCATGCAGCCAGATGGTGAGCCCGCCGAAGGCCAGCACGAAGACCAGTGCGATCACCGGCATCAGTGCCACCCGTCGCACCAGCAGCCAGGAAACGAGCATGGCCACGGGCGCGGCTGCCATGTAGGCGGCCGTGGCGGCAAAGATGCCCCATTTGGCATTGACCAGAAAGAAGACGAGCAGGGGCCCGACTTCCAGCAGCAGACGCATGGGGCCGGACAGATCTCTCCGCGGGATCCTGCCGCGTGTGGTCTGCATTGCCGCCTCTGTCTCCATGGGTGCCGACTCCGGATCGATGCCGGATTCGCCACGTCTCGCCCGGTCCATGCCGCTCATCAGGCTGTTCCCTCCTTCTCCTCCAGTCCGGCGATGGCGCGGGCAAAGGCCTCCGCCTCGAAGGGCTGCAGATCATCGATGCCCTCGCCCACCCCGATGGCATGCACCGGCAGACCAAAACGCTCGGCAATGGCCACCAGGATGCCGCCACGGGCGGTGCCGTCCAGCTTGGTCATGACAATGCCGGTGACGCCGGCCACCTCGCGAAAGACTTCCACCTGCGAGATGGCGTTCTGGCCCACGGTGGCATCCAGCACCAGGAGGGTGGCATGGGGCGCTTCCGGGATCACCTTCTTCATCACGCGCACGATCTTGGCGAGCTCGTCCATGAGCTCCCGGCGGTTCTGCAAGCGCCCGGCGGTGTCCACGAAAACGATGTCGATGTCCTTCTCGCGCGCCGCCCGCAGGGCGTCATAGGCCAGCGCCGCGGCATCCGCCCCCGTCCCGCCCCGCATGAACGTGGCCCCGGTGCGCTCCGCCCAGATGCCCAGCTGCTCCACGGCAGCGGCGCGGAAAGTATCGCCCGCCACCAGCATCACGGAATGACCCTCGCGGCGGGCGATGGCAGCCAACTTGCCGATGGTCGTGGTCTTGCCCGAGCCGTTCACGCCCACCACCAGCACCACGAAGGGCCGTGTCTGGGAATCGATCTCGAACGGCACCGCCACGGGCTTGAGCACACGGGCGATCTCCTCGGCCAGCACGGCCTTCACCTCCGCCGGCGACACGTCCTTCTCGAAGCGTTCGCGGCGCAACCGCCCGATGACGCGTTCGGTCATGTCAATGCCGAGGTCGGCCTGGATGAGAATGTCCTCCAGGTCCTGCAGTGTCTCCTCGTCCAGCCGCCTTCTGGTGAAGATGCCCGCAATGCCCTCACCGAGGGCAGAGGACGAGCGCCGGAGCCCCTTGCGCAGCCGTGCCAGCCAGCCTTCCTTTTCCCTTTTCGGCTCGGTGGCCGGCACCTCACGCGATTCCCCGGCTGCCGCCCCGGCCTCTCCCGGTGGTGTTTGCGATGTCGCTGCATCCGCTTCCCGTGTTTCGGCAGCGGGCGCTTTCTGCGCGGATGTCACCGCTGCCGAAATCTCTTCGGCGGGCGAAACGCTTTCGCTGCCCCCAGCATCCGTCGCCGGTGGCTGCTCGCTGTCTGCTTCCGGCTCCGCCTTGCGCCGGTGAAACAGCCGGCGGAAGAAGCCGCCCTTCTCGCTCATGCCCCGCCCTCCTGTCCGTTTTCGGCCAAGGCTGTCGGCGTGCCGGTGGCAACCGATGTCTCCGCTCCTTCGGCGATCAGCCGCTCGCCATCATGGCCACCGATGCGCACCTTCACGATCTCGCCCGCCGGCAGGGCCGGATCCACGCGCACGACGGCATTGTCCGGCGCGCGCGCCATCCCCGGTTCCTCCACCAGCACAGCGACAACCTGTCCTTCCTGTGCCGCCAGATGTCGCTGTCGCCGCCGTTCTCCGGCCTTGCGCAAGCGAGCGGCACGGGCCCTGCGCACGGACGGGTCCACCTGTGGCATGCGGGCCGCCGGCGTGCCCTCCCGCGGCGAGAAGGGAAAGACATGCAGCCAGACGAGATCGCAGTCGTCCACCAGTGTCAGGGTATTGTGGAACATGGTTTCCGTTTCGGTAGGAAACCCGGCAATGATGTCGGCGCCCAAAGCCACTTCCGGCCGCAGCTGCCGCACGCGCTGGCAGAACTCGATGGCCTGCCGGCGCGTGTGGCGGCGCTTCATGCGCTTCAGGATCAGGTCGTCCCCGGCCTGAAGGGACAGGTGCAGATGCGGCATGAGCCGTTCCTCGCCGGCGAGCACATGCAGAAACTCCTCGTCGATCTCCGCCACGTCGATGGAAGAGACACGCAGCCGCTCCAGCCGCGGCACCTCGCGCAGAATCCGCGCCACGAGATGGCCCAGCCTCTCCCTTCCGCCCAGATCCTCGCCCCAGCTGGTGAGATCCACACCGGTGAGCACCACCTCCCGGTGCCCCTTCGCGCGCGCGGCCCGGACCTGTGCAATCACGTCCTCTGCCGACAGGGAGCGGGCATTGCCACGACCAAAGGGGATGATGCAGAAGGTGCAGCGGTGATTGCAGCCCGTCTGCACCTGCACAAAGGCACGGGTGCGTCCGCTCATGCCGGAGACCGGCAATGGCGTGACGTGCCGGGCCTGCATGATGTCGGAAACCTGCACGACGGGCTTGCGACGGCAAGGACCATCGGCGCCTGGATCCTGGAGGTGCGAACGTTTCCCCAAGGCCCGGGCCAGAGCCTGCCAGGCGTCCGCTTCCAGCTTCTCCCGATTGCCGAGCACGGCATCCGTCTCCGGCATGGCGGCAAACTCGGCCGTGGCCGTCTGCGCCGCGCAGCCGGTGACCACCAGCGGACGATCGGGATGCTCGCGGCGGGCGCGGCGGATGGCCTGCCGCGCCTGACGCTGGGCCTCGGCAGTGACGGCACAGGTGTTCACGATCACGGCCGAATCCAGGCTGGCTGCCCGGGCCAGCCGGCGCATGGCCTCCGATTCGAAGGCATTGAGCCGGCAGCCGAAGGTTATGATGCGCGGTCCGGTCACGTGATCTTCCACCTGTTCCCCGGTTCGTTTGCACATCCATGCGGATGGTGCGCCAGGCATCGCCCGGCAACCGCCTCAGGCCGCCGGCCGGGCAAACGTTTCCGGTGGCAGCGTGCCCTCGAACTCGTACTCCACCGGTCCGGCCATGAGAATGTGATCATCCGATTCCCGCCAACGGATGAAGAGATCGCCACCCGGCAGGGTAACGCGCACATTCCGGCCCGTGAGGCGCTTGCGGGCGGCACACACGGCCGCGGCACAGGCCGCCGTGCCACAGGCCCTGGTGAGCCCCGCATCGCGCTCCCACACCTTCAGGCGCAGGTGCTCCGGCGATTCCACCTTGCACAGCGAGATGTTGGCCCCTTCCGGAAAGATGGGATGGTTCTCCAGCAGCGGCCCCGCCTTCGCCAGGTCCACCACGTCCAGATCGTCCACCCAGAAGATGGCATGCGGATTGCCCACGTTCACCACGGAGGGAGTATGCAGCACCGGATTGTCGATGGGGCCGATCTGCAGCTCGATACCGCGCGTGTCGCGAAACTCCTCGGCCAGGGGAATGTCCTGCCAGTGGAACCTGGGCGCACCCATGTCCACCTGGATGAGGCCGTCGTCGCGGCGGGTGGCCAGCAGCAGGCCGGCATCGGTGCGGATCACGGCGTGATCCCGACCCGATTCGCGCATGAGGATATCGGCCACGCAGCGGGTGGCGTTGCCGCAGGCGCCTACACGCGATCCGCCGCGATTCCAGATCTCCATGAAGACATCCGCACCATTGACGGGCCGGAGCACAATGATCTGGTCGCAGCCTACACCCGTCTCCCGATCGCCAATGGCTCGGGCAATGGCCGCGTTCATGGGAACGGAACGCGCGCGGGCATCCAGCACCACGAAATCGTTGCCCAGCCCATTCATCTTGCGAAAGGGAATGGCCTTTTCCTCGCTCATGCGGTCTCCTGCCGTTTCTCCTGCCGTTGCCTGCCGCGACCCCGCCGTGCGGCGGGCACCTGCGCCTGCCTTCCGGTATATAGCCCTCCAAGCGCAGGATGCCAAAGCCCTGTGTCAGCCCTGGGTCACAAGCCGGACATGGCCGAGACCTCCCCCCCGCAACCTGCCGGACAATCACCTGCGGTCATGCGTTGACCCTCCGGAAAGGCGCTGCTACATGTGAGCCGTCCCGCCATCCTTCCCTTCGGGATCCGGCGGGGATCCCTCTCATCAGCCGGCATGGAAGACGGGGAGCCGCCGAATGCAGGGACAGCCGAACATGCACGGACCTGGGGCCGGGCATGTCTTGCGTGTCCTTCTCCCGGTCACGGCTTGCGGGGAGAAGGCGTTTCTCCCGTTCGGCAAACGAAAACCCCTCATCACGACAGCCGCAGCCGCACACCGGCCAAGAGGGGTGTGCGCAACGTGCTAGCACCTGCCTCCGGGCCACGCCTTCCGCCGGAGGCGGGCCCGCCAAGCAAGACGGCATACGGCCGGTGGCGGCGGAGAACCCTCCGTCCGGAAGCGGCAAGACCGGAAAGATCGGTCGGTTCCGACCGGGGACAGCAAGCAGGAGAAGACAATGGGCTACAAGGTGGCTGTGGTGGGCGCCACGGGCAACGTGGGCCGCGAGATGCTCAACATCCTGGCCGAGCGCGCGTTTCCGGCGGACGAGGTGCATGCCATCGCCTCGCGGCGTTCGCTGGGCACGGAGGTCTCCTATGGAGACGAGATCCTGAAGTGCCAGGATCTCGAACAGTTCGATTTCTCCAAGGTGGACTTCTGCCTCATGTCCGCCGGCTCCGGGGTGTCGCGCGAATGGGCGCCGAAGATCGGCCAGGCCGGCGCCATCGTCATCGACAACTCCTCCTGCTGGCGCTACGAACCGGACATCCCGCTGGTGGTGCCGGAGGTGAACGCCCATGTGCTGGAAGACTGGGCAAGGGACGAGAACCGACGCAACATCATCGCCAATCCCAACTGCTCCACGGCACAGCTCGTGGTGGTGCTCAAGCCCCTGCACGATCGCTGGAAGATCCGCCGCGTGGTGGTTTCCACCTACCAGTCGGTCTCCGGCGCCGGCAAGGCGGCCATGGACGAGCTGTGGAACCAGACCAAGGGCATCTTCGTCAACGACATGCCCGAGCCGCAGAACTTTCCCAAGCAGATCGCCTTCAACGTCATTCCGCACATCGACGTGTTCATGGATGATGGCTACACGAAGGAGGAGTGGAAGCTCAACGCCGAGACCAAGAAGATCCTCGATCCCGCCATCAAGGTGACGGCCACGGCGGTGCGCGTGCCCACCTTCGTCGGCCACGGCGAGGCGGTGAACATCGAGTTCGAAAGGGACGTGGACGAGAACGAGGCCCGTGATATCCTGCGCGAGGCGCCGGGCGTGCTGGTGGTGGACAAGCGCGAGCCCGGGGGCTATGTCACGCCGGTGGAATGCGTGGGCGACTATGCCACCTACGTCTCCCGCATCCGTACCGATTCCACGGTGGACAATGGTCTGGCCCTGTGGGTGGTCTCCGACAACCTGCGCAAGGGCGCCGCGCTCAATACCGTCCAGATCGCCGAAAGTCTCATCAATCGCGGGCTCGTGAGTCGAACGTGAAGAAAAGTTTTCCAGCCTGCTGAGCAGGCTGGAAATACTT
>CAZNLW010000141.1:0-5817 GCA_964574205.1 uncultured Rhizobiaceae bacterium
GCTGTCGGCCCCGTTCCGGCCGGCATGCAGAAACGGCATGCGGCCAGGGCAACCATGTCCGACAGAATCTGCCGGAATCGGCAATGTTCATGAAAACGCACATGAAGAAAAGGTTTTCCAGCCTGTCAGGCAGGATGGAAAACCTTCTTCTGCAGGAAAACAATGTGCCCTCTCGGTCCGGTGCGCGGGCCGTCATCGGCAAGACAGCATCTCGGTCCTTGCGCCGATTGCCTAATTCTGCTGTATCATATGGAATACCCTCATTGTCGATCAGCCCAAACGGATGTAGTTATTCCATTCAACCTCATGCGCAGCATATCCCGCGTGTGAATCGCGGAGGGAGATTCCGGCAATCTCGTCAATTATAATTTATTGTCGCCGCAAATGCTTTCTGTGTTGTATGGTAAATATAATTTACCATTAATGGTCACATTTTACCTTCACTTTCTACCAACAATACTATTGACGTAATGTCATTTTCTCCCTACAAGGATCGCTACATCGAGTTGGGCTCTGTTCCCTTGCGCCTCTCGCCCCGTAATCCTGCCCCCATGTGCGCCGGGAACGGAGCCCTTCCCCTTTTTCGGCCCGCCGCCGAACAGGCTGATCTTTCCGCTGCGCCTTGCCAGCTCTTGGCCTCAATTCTGGCAGAATGCACAGAAAACCATCTTCTTTCAGTTGTAATCGCATCCTTTTCATGTTATAAGAGCCTCAACTTGAGGCTTCGTTCCTGCGCGCTTCTCGCCCCGCAATCCTGCCCCTCACAGCGCCCCAAGGGAGCGAGGCCTCTTCTTTTTGCCTGGTTTTCCCGCCCGCATTTCCTTCTGCGCTTGCCGAACGCTGTCCGCTACCCCCCTTCGGGCATCAAAAACTCCTTTTCACCGACAGCCAGTCTCACCATCCTCCGCCATGGGTGCGGCAAAATGCCCAGGACCTGCCTGCTCCCTTCCCTCATGCGTGCCTTGACGCGCCTGTGCGGATCGCCTATCTCAAAGATGCTCTTGCAAATCATTCGCAACAAGATTGATCCAGATCAATCTGATGTCGATCTGTGTTGACTGTGCGGGGATCTGCCCATCGGGCCCTCCCGCAAGATTCGCCAGAAACCCTGGCGAGGTGTGTGTGGCCGACAGGCCTGTCGAGGCGAGAGGACATGTCCGTGCTGATGCGTCTGTTCAAGTCCACAGAGGAAAGAATGCTCCGCGAACCTCCCACGCCGGGGGCAATGTCTGACAATGGCGATTCCGGAAAGGTGCCTGGCGGTGCAAGTCCCTGCCCGGCTTTCGGTGCCCCTCATGACATGCATGCCGTGATGCCCTTGCACGAGCTGGAGCCGGGTGCGCATTTCTGCGTGCGGACGCTGGGGGGCGAGGCGGCCATGGTGCGGCGCCTGATCGACATGGGCCTGCGCATCGGCGTGCCGGCAAGGCTTGTGCAGAAAACCCCCGCGGGATTTGTCATAGCCATGGACGGCATGCGGCTGGCCGTGGATCGCGATCTGGCCCGGCGCATCATCATTCAGCGCTGTCCGGAAGGCGACGTTCCCGAGCCTGCACCCACGGCCTCATCGCCCCTATCCCAATCCAGCGGTCAGGCATGATCATGAAGTCCTGCTGCAACACCTCTCCTGACCTTGCCGGCAAGGGCTGGCATGCGCCCGGCCCATCTCCCCGCAAGCCGGGCAAGCCGACAGAAGAAAAGGATTGCACGCATCTGCGCATCGCGATCGTCGGCAACCCCAACTGCGGCAAGACCACGCTCTTCAACTTTCTGACCGGCGCCAGCCAGCGCACGGGCAACTGGCCCGGCGTGACCGTGGAACAGAAGATCGGCCATTTCCGGGATGCGGCCGGCACGCTCGAGATCGTGGATCTGCCAGGTGTCTACACCATCCGCCCCTTCACCGAGGACAGCGAGCAGGCCCTGGACGAGAAACTGGCGCGCAATGCCATCATGAAGGGGGGATTCGACGCGATCGTGAACATCGTCGACGCCTCCAACCTGGAGCGCAATCTCTATCTCACTGCACAGCTCATAGAGACGGGCCGCCCCATGGTGGTGGCCCTGAACATGATGGACATGGCGCGCAAGGCCGGTCTTGTGGTGGATGCCACGGCTCTTGCCGAGAAGCTGGGCGTGCCGGTGGTGCCCATATCGGCTCGCCGGGGCGAGGGGGTGGAAGAGCTGCTGGCGCAGCTGCGGGCCGTGGCCTGCCGGGCGATCCGGCCCCAACGCCGTGTATCCTACCCGCCACCGGTGGAGACCCTCATCTCCACGCTTCTGCCCATCATCGACTACACCGCGCGGCACGAAGGCATTGATCCGCGGTGGCTGGCGGTGCGGCTGATCGAGGGAGACGATCTGGCACTGAAACTGGCGGGTGAGGAGACGGCGGGCGTGTTGCGCTATCACCTGCCCAAACTGGAGAAGCTGCTGGGCGAAGCCCCCGACCTGGCCATTGCCTCGGCGCGCTATGCCTTCGCCCATGACGCTGCCCAGGCGGCGCTCAAGCGCCGCGGGGAGATGCCGACCACGTGGTCCGACCGCATCGACCGCGTGGTGCTGCATCCGGTGGCGGGGCCGGCCGTCTTCCTGCTGGCGATCTACGCGATGTTCCTGCTCACCATCAACGTGGGTAGTGCCTTCATCGATTTCTTCGACATTCTCGCAGGGGCCCTGTTCGTGGAAGGCTTGAGGGCCGGACTCTCGGCTCTCGGCGCGCCGGAATGGCTGCGGGTGATCCTGGCCGACGGCCTGGGCAGCGGCATTCAGACCGTGGCCACCTTCATTCCCATCATCGGCATGCTCTTTCTCGTTCTCTCGTTCCTCGAGGATTCCGGCTACATGGTGCGTGCGGCCTTTCTCATGGACCGCTGGATGCGCGCCATCGGCCTGCCGGGCAAGGCCTTCGTGCCGCTGATCGTGGGATTTGGCTGCAACGTGCCGGCGATCATGGCCGCACGCACGCTGGAAAGCCGGCGCGACCGGATCCTCGCCGTCATCATGGCGCCGTTCATGTCCTGTGGGGCACGGCTGACGGTCTATGCCCTCTTTGCCGCCGCCTTCTTCCCCACGGGTGGACAGAACGTGGTGTTTGCCCTCTATCTCATCGGCATTCTGGCGGCCGTGGGCACCGGGCTGCTGCTGAAACGCACATTGCTGAGGGGTACGCCCATGCCATTCGTGATGGAACTGCCGCCCTATCGCCTGCCGCATCTGCGCAGTCTGTTCATCCATGCCTGGATACGACTGAAAGGCTTCGTCTTCGGGGCCGGCCGGATCATCGTGTTCATCGTGGCGCTGCTTTCGGTGGCCAATTCGCTGGGCACGGACGGCACCTTCGGCAACGAGGGCACGGAACAATCCCTGCTCTCCGTGGCCGGCCGGGCGATCGTGCCGATCTTTGCGCCCATGGGCATCCGCGAGGACAACTGGCCGGCCAGCGTGGGCCTCTTCACCGGAATCTTCGCCAAGGAGGCGGTGGTGGGCACACTCAACGCGCTTTATGCCACTCTCGACCACGGCCGCACGGCATCTGCCATCGCCATCGATGCCAACAACGATTTCAGCCTGATGGCGCGTCTGGGCGAGGCGATGGCGAGCATTCCCGCCAACTTCCGTGAGCTGGGCACAGCCCTGCTGGATCCGCTGGGGCTTTCGAGCGTGGCAAGCGCGTCGGCAGACGTGGCCGGATCCGAGAGTGCGGTATTCGGCGCCATGGCGAAGCGCTTCGACGGCCAGGTGGGGGCTTTTGCCTACATGCTCTTCGTCCTGCTCTACTTTCCCTGTGTGGCCGCCTTTTCGGCCATGGTGCGGGAGATTGGCTGGCGCTGGGCGGTGCTGGCGGGCAGCTGGAGCCTCTGGCTGGCGTGGGTCATGGCCGTCGGCTTCTATCAGGCGGCGCGTCTGCCGCTGCATCCGGCCAGTTCGCTGGCTTGGCTGACGGGGCTGGCCGTGGCCATGGCGGCGGTGGTGTGGCTGTTTCATGTGGCCGGGCGGCATGCGGGCCGCGACCGTGACGGCCAGGCCCCTACAGTGGCGCCGGCAGAGTGAGACGCGGGCGGGACCTGTGGTCTGCCCTGTCCCATTACCCGCCGGCACATGGTGGACAAGGGGGCTGTGCCTTCACCGATCACGCAGGTGCTATGCTCAAGGACATCGAGACCTTCATCCGCGAACGCAAGCGCGTCTGTCTGGCCGACCTGACGGCGCGCTTCTCCATTGCGGCCCCGGCCCTCGTGCCCATGTTGCAGCTGCTGGAAAACCGCGGGCGGATCCGACGCGTGCCTGTTTCCGACCGCGACTGTGGCGGATGCGGCCAGTGCGATCCGCAGCTGCTGTCCATGTGGGAATGGGCGGGCGTGGATGAGGCTGCATCTGCCCGCCGCGTCCGCTAGGGGGCCCTGCACGCCGTTCCCGCCGGCCTTTTGCTTCTGTCTGTTCCTGCCGGTCGCCTTTGCCATTGAGATGCACATGAAAAGTGAGCGACTGGTGATCCACACTTGCGACAACCTGCCTCACCATTAACGCCTTCACATATTTGAATATGAATATACAAAGGGAGCGGTCATGGAATCACCGTGGCCGAACGGCCCGAACCGTGTTCGGGGGTGTTGACGGGCACATCACACATGCCCGGAAACGAGATGGCGACCGATTTGGAAGGCGTGGCGTCTGCATGTCTGCCCCTTCTTTCCGGATCGCCTGGGACAGCGACGGCATACCGGCCTATTCGACAGATCATTCAGGAGGAAACGGAAAGATGAAAACTCTTGCTGCCATAGCCCTGGCCATCGGTCTTGGTGTTTCGACGCCCCTGGCCATTGCGCAGGAGACAAATGCCGGCAAAGACGTGGCGGCGGCGACGGGAGATTGGGCCCAGTCGCTGGCGAAGCTGATGGATCCCCAGTTCATGACGGACTGGATGACCCTGATGCTCAATCCCGCCTATGTGGACATGATGATGAAGATGGCGGATCCGAAGCTCATCGAGGGCTATGTGAAGATCATGACGGATCCGCGTTACATCGAGATGATGATGAAAATGGCGGATCCGAAGCTCGTGGAGAGCTATGTGAAGATCATGACGGATCCGCGTTACATGGAAATGATGGCCAAAATGGTGGATCCGAAGATTATCGAGCCTTACATCAAGATGATGACGGATCCGCAATATGTCGAGGCCATGATGAAATGGGCCGACCCCAAGATCATGGAACCCTACATCAAGATGATGACGGATCCGAACTATATCAACGCCATGGCGAAGATGATGGATCCGAATCCCTGGATGAAGATGATGACGACGTGGATGGATGCCTTTGCCAAGATGGGCACGTCCATGACGCCGTCCACTTCCGGCACTGGCAACTGACCAGCCCGAGCCTTTGGCGGGCCTGCGGGCCCGGCATGCGCACACGAAGCCGGCCGGAGAGGTCAACGCCATCGTCACCTGGTTTGTGTTCTTCTCCGGTGATGTTTCACCCTTGATCCGGTTTCTGTCCTGCCGACAGGAACCGGTAGAGAGCGCAGGCGGGTGGCCTGCAGGCAGGCCCCGGCAACGGAGGCTTCGGCAACCGGGGCAATCGGTTTGCAGTCTTATGGATTTCACGTGCGTTCATCCTCCCTGGACTTCGCCCGGTGCAGGCCGCAGAAGGCCTCGCCGGGCCTCTTTCTTCGCGCTGTCCTCCTGAACGGGCAAATGGGATGCCTGAGACATGAAAGGAGCTGCACCTCCTGCCGGCCTTCAGCAGGCACAGGTCGGCAGGACAGCACTTGCCGGCAGGGGCTGGCCTGGGCCAGGTCGTGGCTCCGCAG
>CAZNLW010000142.1:0-5792 GCA_964574205.1 uncultured Rhizobiaceae bacterium
CTGCAGCCGGGCAGGATGCTTCTGGTGGATCTGGAGCAGGGCCGCATCATTCCGGACGAGGAGATCAAGCGCGAGCTGGCCACGGCGCGTCCCTATCGCCGGCTGCTGGAGGAAGGCCAGTTCAAGCTCAAGGAGCTGCCTGACGTGGGCCGTTCCGCCCCCAAGACCAACGTCTCCCTGCTCGATCGCCAGCAGGCTTTCGGCTATACGCAGGAGGACATCCGCATGCTCATGGCGCCGATGGCCGCCACGGGGCAGGAGGCCGTGGGCTCCATGGGCAACGACGAGGCTCTGCCCGCCCTTTCCGATCGTCCACGCCTGCTCTACGACTACTTCCACCAGCTCTTCGCGCAGGTGACCAATCCGCCCATCGATCCCATCCGCGAGGAGTCGGTGATGAGCCTGATCTCCTTCATCGGCCCCCGGCCCAACCTGCTGGGGCTGGAGGAGGAGACGGTGCTGAAGCGGCTGGAGGTCTCCCAGCCCATCATCTCCAACAAGGGGCTGGAGAAGATCCGCGCCATCGGCGACATCTCCGACAATCAGTTCCAGACCATCACGCTGGACATCACCTACAACGTGGCCCGCGGCCCGGCCTTCATGGAGGAAGCCATCGAGCGCATCTGCCAGCGGGCGGAGAAGGCCGTGCATGATGGCTACAACATCATCATACTCTCCGACCGCCTGGTGGGTCCGGACCGCATCCCCGTGCCGGCACTGCTGGCCACCTCTGCCGTCCATCATCACCTGATCCGCGCTGGCCTGCGCACCTCCGTGGGTCTGGTGGTGGAGACGGGCGAGGCGCGCGAGGTGCACCACTTCTGCACGTTGGCCGGCTATGGCGCGGAGGCCATCAATCCCTATCTCGCCTTCGAGACCATCGAGAACATGCGCCTCTATCTGCCGGAGGACATCTCCAGCGAGGAGGCGGCCAAGCGCTACATCAAGGCCATCGACAAGGGCATCCTCAAGGTGATGTCCAAGATGGGCATCTCCACCTACCAGTCCTATTGCGGCGCCCAGATCTTCGATGCGGTGGGCCTGAACACCCCCTTCGTGGAGAAGTATTTCACCGGCACCCACACCATGGTGGAAGGCGTGGGGCTTACGGAAATCGCGGAGGAGACCTTCCGCCGTCACACACTGGCTTTCTCGGAAGCACCGGTGCTGAAGGCCATGCTGGACGTGGGCGGCCAGTATCACCAGCGCGTGCGGGGCGAGCGGCATGTCTGGTCGGCCACGGCCATCGCCAACATGCAGCATGCCGTGCGCGGCAACATGCCGGAGAAGTACCGGGCCTTTGCCGAGGAGATCAATCGCCAGGGGCGCGAGGCCAACACCCTGCGCGGCCTGTTCCGCATCAAGACGGCAGAGGAGATGGGTCGCAAGCCGGTGCCGCTGGAGGAGGTGGAACCGGCCTCGGAGATCGTCAAGCGCTTCTCCACGGGCGCCATGTCCTTCGGCTCCATCTCGCGCGAGGCCCACACCACGCTGGCCATCGCCATGAACCGCATTGGCGGCAAGTCCAACACGGGCGAGGGCGGCGAGGAACCGGACCGCTTCAAGCCCCTGCCCAATGGCGATTCCATGCGCTCGGCCATCAAGCAGGTGGCCTCCGGTCGTTTCGGCGTGACCACGGAATACCTGGTCAATGCCGATGCCATCCAGATCAAGATGGCGCAAGGGGCCAAGCCTGGCGAGGGGGGGCAGCTGCCCGGGCACAAGGTGAATCCGGTCATTGCCAAGGTGCGCCACTCCACGCCGGGCGTGGGCCTCATTTCGCCGCCGCCGCATCATGACATCTACTCCATCGAGGACCTGGCCCAGCTCATCTTCGATCTGAAGAACGTCAACCCGCAGGCCGAGATCTCGGTGAAGCTGGTGGCCGAGGTGGGCGTGGGCACGGTGGCGGCTGGCGTGTCCAAGGCCCGCGCCGATCACGTCACCATCGCCGGTTTCGATGGCGGCACGGGGGCCTCGCCGCTCACCTCCATCAAGCATGCCGGCAGCCCCTGGGAGATCGGCCTCGCCGAAACCCAGCAGACGCTGGTGCTGAACCGTCTGCGCGGACGCATTGCCGTGCAGGTGGACGGCGGCCTGCGCACCGGGCGCGACGTGGTGGTGGGCGCGCTGCTGGGTGCGGACGAGTTCGGCTTTGCCACCGCGCCGCTCATTGCCATGGGCTGCCTGATGATGCGCAAGTGTCATCTGAACACCTGCCCCGTCGGCATCGCCACCCAGAACAAGGAGCTGCGCAGGCGCTTCAAGGGCACGCCGGAGCACGTCATCAACTACTTCTTCTTCATCGCCGAGGAGGTGCGCGAATACATGGCGAGCATGGGCTTCCGCACGCTGGACGAGATGATCGGCCAGACCGATTTCCTCGACAAGGAGGAGGCGCTCGAGCACTGGAAGGCAAAGGGGCTGGACTTCTCCCGCCTGTTCGAGAAGCCCGACGTGCCGGAGGATGTCGCCATCTACCACTGCGAGGAGCAGAACCACCCCATTCACGACATCCTCGACCGCAAGCTCATCGAGCTGGCCAAACCGGCGCTGGAAGAGAAGCAGCCGGTGCGCGCCGAGCTGACGGTGAAGAACACCGACCGCACCATCGGCGCCATGCTCTCCGGCGAGGTGGCCAAGCGCTACGGCCATGCCGGCCTGCCGGACGATACCATCCATTTCACCCTGCGTGGCACCGCCGGTCAGAGCTTTGGCGCCTGGCTGGCCCATGGCGTGACGCTGGATCTGATCGGCGAGGCCAACGACTACGTCGGCAAGGGCCTCTCGGGCGGCCGCATCATCGTGCGGCCACCGGAGGAATCCGGCATCGTGCCGGAGGAGAGCATCATCGTCGGCAACACGGTGCTCTATGGCGCGATTACCGGCGAGTGCTATTTCCGCGGCATTGCCGGCGAGCGTTTTGCCGTGCGCAACTCCGGCGCCATTGCCGTGGTCGAGGGTGTGGGCGATCATGGCTGCGAATACATGACGGGCGGCTGCGTGGTCGTCATCGGGCCCACGGGACGCAATTTCGCGGCCGGCATGTCCGGCGGCATCGCCTACGTGCTGGACGAGGACGGCACGTTCGAGCGGCGTTGCAATCTCGCCATGGTGGACCTGGAGCCCATTCCGGCCGAAGACGAGGCGGCGCGCGACTCCATTCGCGAAGGCGAGATGGAGACCCACGGCATGGTGGACATCATGCACCAGATGGACCGTTTCGATGCCGAGCGCCTGCGCATGCTGCTGGAGAACCACCGGCGCTACACCAACTCGCGACGGGCGGCCGAGATCCTGGAGAACTGGGAGGCCTATCTGCCGAAGTTCGTCAAGGTCATGCCGGTGGAGTATCGCCGCGCCCTGCAGGAGCTGGCCCAGATGCGCAAGGACAGCGGCGACCTGGACCGCGAGATCGGCATGCCGGGCGGCCGCTGATGCAGGTGCAGGCCTGAAACGCCTTTCACACGGTCCGGCAGGCCCCACGATCGGCCGGCCGGACCGTCAGCAACGGACAGGATCATTGGCCGCCTTCCGCACCGGCTCGGCCACGGGCAGGCCGGAAAGCGCCGGCACAGGCGGCCGCAGGGATCGGGGTGTCAGTCAGATGGGCAAGATCACCGGATTTCTCGAAATTCCGCGGCGCGACCGTGCCTACGAGCCGGTCGGCGACCGCATCCGCCACTGGCGGGAGTTCGTCATTCCGCTCAGTGACCAGGAAGTGCGCGACCAGGCGGCCCGCTGCATGGACTGCGGCATTCCCTATTGTCACAACGGCTGCCCGGTGAACAACCAGATACCGGACTGGAACGACCTCACCTATCGCGGTGCCTGGGAAGAGGCGTGCATCAACCTGCATTCCACCAACAACTTTCCGGAGATCACCGGCCGCGTCTGCCCGGCGCCATGCGAGGCCGCCTGCACACTCTATCTGGAGGACATCCCCGTTACCATCAAGACCATCGAGTGCCAGGTGGCGGACAAGGGCTGGGCCGAGGGCTGGATTCGCCCGCAGCCGCCGGAAAGGAAAACCGGCAGGCGCGTGGCCATTGTCGGTTCCGGTCCGGCAGGGCTGGCCGCGGCCCAGCAGCTGGCCCGTGCCGGGCACGAGGTGCACGTCTACGAGAAGAACAGGCATCCCGGAGGCCTGTTGCGCTATGGCATTCCCGACTTCAAGCTGGAGAAGCATGTGGTGGAGCGCCGCATCGAGCAGATGCGTCAGGAAGGCGTCACCTTCCACACCGGGGTGCATGTGGGCCATGACGTGAAACTGAAGCAGCTTCTGGACGAATATGATGCCGTGCTCATCGCCGGCGGCTCGGAGAAGCCGCGCGATCTGCCCGTGCCGGGGCGCAATCTCAAGGGCATCCACTTTGCCATGGAATTTCTCACCCAGGCCAACCGCCGCGTCTCCGGCGAGGGGCTGAAGGAAGGCGAGGAGCCCATCACGGCGGAGGGCAAACACGTGCTGGTGATCGGCGGCGGCGATACCGGCTCGGACTGCGTGGGGACCTCCATCCGCCAGGGCGCGTTGTCCGTGACCCAGGTGGAGATTCTGCCCAGACCACCGGAGAAGGAAGACAAGCTGCTCACCTGGCCCAACTGGCCGCGCAAGCTGCGCATCTCCACCTCGCAGCAGGAGGGTGCGGAGCTCATGTGGTCCGTACGCACGGAAGAGTTTCTCGGCAATGACGAAGGGCGGGTGGAACGTGCCCGCCTGGTGAAGGTGGACGAGAATCTGCAGCCCATACCGGGCAGCGATTTCGAACTCAAGGCCGACCTCGTGCTGCTGGCCATGGGTTTCGTGCATCCGGTGCACGAGGGCATGATCGAGGAGCTGGGGGATGCACTGGTGCTGGACGAGCGCGGCAACGTGAAGGCCGATACCCGCACCTATCGCACCAGTGTGGACAAGCTCTTCGCCGCCGGCGACATGCGCCGCGGGCAGTCGCTGGTGGTGTGGGCCATCCGCGAAGGGCGCCAGGCGGCCGCTGCCATCGACGAATATCTCATGGGCGAGACCCTGCTGCCGCGCTGATGCAGACGCGGCAGCAGGCCACGCCGATCCCCCGTTGCGAAGGGAATGCACGGAACGAGAAAAGCAGACCCATGATCGACGTGCGCACGGGCAACGGCTTTGACGTGCATGCCTTCGAGCCGGGGGATCACGTGATCCTGTGCGGCGTGCGCATCCCGCACGAGAAGGCATTGAAGGGACACTCCGATGCCGATGTGGCCATGCACGCATTGACCGACGCCATCCTCGGCGCCCTGGCAGAAGGCGACATCGGCACGCATTTCCCGCCCTCCGATCCGCTGTGGAAGGGGGCGCGCTCGCGGGTCTTTCTGGAGAAGGCAGTCGCTCTCGTGCGAGCCCGTGGCGGCCACATCACCCATTGCGACCTCACCATCGTCTGCGAGCGTCCGCGCCTGCGTCCGCACATTCAGGCCATGCGGGAGAGTCTGGCGGCGATTCTCGACATTGATGTGGCACGCATCTCGGTGAAGGCCACGACCACGGAGCAGCTGGGCTTCACCGGGCGCAAGGAAGGCATTGCCGCACTTGCCACGGCCACTGTCGTGTTTCCGGGCAGGCCGGTCTGAGCCCCCGGCGTCGGGAGTCGAACGTGAAGAAAAGTTTTCCAGCCTGTTGAGCAGGCTGGAAATACTTTTCTTCAGAAAAAACAATGCGTCCTGCTGGCTTGAGGCGGCTCGGCGCCAGCAGGACAGCATTTCTGGCTTGAGTGAATCGCAAGGTTCTGACGATGTATCGTCAGAACCTTGCGATTCAC
>CAZNLW010000143.1:0-5670 GCA_964574205.1 uncultured Rhizobiaceae bacterium
GAGGCACTGCATCACATCAGCCCGGAGGTACTACATCAGGTACAGCAGCAGCTGATCACGCTGATGCTACATGAAGACTCAGACATTCGCGAGGCAGCCATCAGGGCGCTTGACCGCATCGGCCCGGATGCACTGCGAGAGGTGCAGCAGCAGCTGAGCATGCTGCTGGAAGCTGAAAATTCAGATGTTCGCTGGGCAGCCATCAGGGCGCTGGATCACATCGGTCCAAAGGCACTGCAGGAGGCCCTGTTTGGCAGGCTCTAAACTGCGATAAGCCAGATAAGTGTTGATGTTGCTGTTACTGGCGTTGTTTCTGCCTGTATCCAGAATGTGCCCGTGCAGCAATGCAGCCTCTGTCATGCGCTGTCTGACAGGGGAATATCGTCGTTGAATGGCGCTGCTTGCTCTCTGCCGTCATCAGCAGTTCCACAACCCCCGATTCATTTCTCCCTGCTCCCACGATACGCATGAGGCGTCTCGTGAAGAGACGCTGAGTGCAACCTTCAGAGCATAGGAGATAGGCGATGAACACCATGCCGATGTTCGGCGGCGACGAGATTCCGCCGGGGACCTTCCACTGATGACGACAGGCTGGCGGAAGCTGCTGCTTCCGCCAGCTCCCGGGAAAACAGGGGGCGACAAGCGGAGGTGGAATCATGCAGAAGCACGTGAAATTCTACCGGACAAAGGATGGAGCAACCGACTACCTGTTCAGCTTCGAGCAGCAGCCGGATGGCACCTGGCGCGCCTACATCGAGTGGCAGCCCTCCTACAATGGCCGTGATACGAATCCTCACACAGTGCATCGATTGAAAGATGGCGATCGTTACTACGTCTGCTGGGATACCCACCTGCATACATTACAGGATGCCATGAAGGTCGCGGCCTTCTGGGCAGACTGCACGCAGGAATACATCCGCACCGGCAAGAAATTCTGAAAAAGGGAAAGCGGAAGATGCAAGATATCCTCACACTCACCTGGACTCAGCTGGAGGAACTGATCGGCAGCATTGGGGTGCGGCAGGCGGAATCCGGAGGGATGCTGGGTGGCAGGAATGGCAAGGTCAGCCATTATATCTTTGATGAACACAGCCGGGTTGCCCGAGCCACCTACACCCCCGATCACCACTTCCTGAACCGAATCCTGAAGAAGGAATGGAACCCGCAAGGCATCCGGCTGCTGGGTTTCGTCCACAGCCATCCGGGCATGAACGATTGCCCCTCCATAGGCGATGAGGAGTATGCAAGCCGCATTCTGGACGCGATCGACGATCTGGATAGCCTGTGGCTTCCCATCATCAATACCATCCCCGATACAGGATGCTTCAGGCTCACTCCCTGGCAGGCCCGGCGTCAGCGCAAGGGCGTGCAAGTCGAGCGCGGGATGGTGAGGGTGATTGACGCGCCGGCCCATTCTCCGCTCGTTGTCGCGGGGCAGCCTGTGCTGGAGGCAGTGCGCCGCGATGAACCGATGCAGGAAATCATGATCGGTAAGCCGCAGCGGCGCAGCCACGTGATGAAGGTTGCCGATCAACGTGCTGCATTCAGCCCTGACAGAACCTTCGAGCGCGTGCGTGATGCTTATGACCTTGAGGTGATGCACAACAGCCGCCTGATCGCGGTGGGGGCCGGTGGTGCAGCCGAATGGCTGGAGCAGCTGGCACGTGCCGGGCTGGGGCAGTTTGTCCTGATCGATCCCGACGTGGTGGAAGAACCCAATCTGGCCACGCAGCAAACCTACCGGAAGGACATTGGCCGCCCCAAGGTGGAGTGCATTGCGGAGCGGATACTGGACATCAATCCCGGCGCAACGGTCATTGCACTGCCCAAAAGCCTGGATGAGCTCTCTGACGCGGAGATCAGGAAGCTTTGTCTTGCCGAAGCAGGCGCTGCGCATCCCGTGCACAAGGTGGTGCTGGCCGGCCTCACCGATGACTTCCATGCTCAGGCACGCGTCAACAGGCTGGCGTTGCATCTCGGCCTGCCAAGCCTCTGTGCCCAGGTGTACCGTGAAGGCCGCGCTGCGGAAGTTACCTTTACCTATCCGGGAATAACCCCGGCTTGCCATCGCTGCATTCTGAGCAAGCGATATGAGGCTTACGAGAACGGTTACAAGAATGATGTTACCTCTCATGGCACCCCCATCTTCTCGACAGCGCGCCTGAATGCCATCAAGGGCTTCATTCTGCTGGCCATGCTCCACCACGGTTCGGCGCATCCGCGCTGGGGTGGCCTGCTGAAGCGCATTGGCAATCGCAACCTGATTCAGGTGCGCATGGATCCTGACCTGGCCTCGACCCTGGGCATCGGGATTTTTGACAAGGTGCAGGATCCGGCATTCCGCGACAGGTTTCTCTTCGACGAAACCGTTTGGCTGCCCCAGCAGCACGAGGCTCCGGAAACCGGTTACGAGCAACCATGTCCTGACTGTGGAGGCAGCGGGGATCTGCGCACCGCCATCGGGAAATTCGAGGACACGGGAACAGTATGGAGCACGCGTGAAAGGGTAGAGCTGGCATGAGGCAATTTTTCACGAACACGAATGCCCGAGCCTATGACGACCTGGAGGAACGCGCCAAAGGTGCATGCATTCGCTTCAGGAACCAGGCAATGCCGCCCGGCTGCACGCCATCGCATGCAGATGTCGGTTTCGAGATCGACAGGAACAGCGGAGAATCATGCCTGTATGTATCCACGGGCATCGACTATCAGGGGCCGGATCCAGAGGTCCGCGACTGGTTGCGGAACGGCGTGAAGCGCTTCTCCTCATTCAGCGAGCTGAAAGCCTGGATCATGGGCCCCCTGCAGCAGGCCTACCGGAACAGCGCCAGTCAGTTTCCCGTCCCTGCACCTGCAGCCACGGCATCTCGATTGACGGATATGCCGGCGGTGCATGCCATGCTGCAGGGTGCGGACCGGACATGGCATCTGGATGAAGAGAAACTGTTCGACAGGCTCCGCCGCAAGGTATTGGGGCAGGATGCTGCCCTGAAAGGCCTTTGCAGCGTGGTGGCCCGCCATTGTGCCAAGGTGCATCCGCAGCGTCCGGCGGTGCTTTTCACCATCGGGCCTTCCGGCGTGGGCAAGACCAGAGCGGCGGAAATGCTCGCCCGGGAATTGCAAAACATTGACGACGCCGGGCATGGCTACCAGTTCCTGCGGCTTGACATGGCCGAATATCAGGAGGCCCATCGTGTCAGCCAGCTGTTGGGAGCGCCACAAGGCTATGTTGGCCATGGCGAGGGCAGCCAGCTGGTGGATGCATTGCGGGCCAACCCGCGCACCATTGTCCTGTTTGACGAGATCGAGAAGGCGCATCCGGCCATTCTGCGCGTGTTGATGAACGCGATGGATGCGGGCCGGCTGTCCACCCCCGGGCAGGATAGTGGAAGCAGGGAAATCGATTGTCGTCATGCCGTGTTCATGTTCACCAGCAACATCGATGCCGAAGGAGTGCTCGGCGAACTGGAAAGCAGAAACGGTTTTGGCGACCGGGTCGTGGAGGATGAGGTATGCCGCCGGCGATTGCGGGCTGCCGGAATCGCAACGGAGATCGTCGGCAGGATTGGCCGCTTTCTCGTGTTTCGCCCTCTCTCGCCGGAAATTCAAGCCGAGATCATGGCGCTGGTGATTGCGGAAGTGGCTGCCGAATACGGGTTGCATGTTTCCCGCATGGAACCTTCCGTGGTTTCCACCCTCATGACAAGGTTGCAATCACGTGCTTTCGGCGTGCGGCCTGCGCGTTATCTTGTTGATGACGAATTGGGCAAGGCCTTTGCGGAAGCGGCGCGCAAACAGGCATCATCCTTGGTGGTGATTGTCGGCCCGCCGTATGCCTGCGTGGCATCCACATCGGAAAGGCCAGGGGCGGACACGGTGCCGGCATCATGATAACATGCACGGCTGGGGATGATGACAGGGTGGGCAGCACGTCATGATGAATGCAACCTCCGGACAAGAGCATGCAAGTTTTTCCCACGCTGACATGTTGCGCGGTGTGCTTGTCATCGCGACGGTGGATGCATCCGGCAGGTTCCACCCTTTCACCGGATCGGCCATTGATGCCCTCGAACGCAAGCTGAAGGCAGCGCGTGAAGCGCGGGAGCGCATCCACACGGTGGCGTTGGCGGAGGGGCAACAGGGGTTTGCCCCCGGGCAGCCCGGCGATGATGGCCATGGCTGGCCCTTCGCCATCGTGCACGCACGTGATTTCGATGACCTGACAAGGCAACTGGTGCGGCAGGGGGGCCTGCTGGGCCAGCGCCTGCGTCAGCGTGCCCGTGATGCCACCCTGGAACTTCTCCTGTTCGGCAAGCGCAATGCCCGCTGGGATGACCTTTTCCAGGAACCTCGCTTGAAGAAGCTGGAACTCCGCAAGCGCGACAAGGAAGAGCATGCATCGAGGGATGGCCATGTCGATGCGGCCGCCGGCTGGATGCGGCACGAGAATATCACGCTTGCCGAGGCCGACACGCAAACCCTGCCGGAGCTGTTGCGGCTTGCCCGTTCAAGCCATTCCCCTCTGCGTGGCGTGATCATTGGCCCGCCCGGCGCCGGCAAGAGCACGCTGCTGCGTTACGCCGCCCGCCTGCTGGCCGACGATGCGGAAGCGGAACGCCTGCCCCTGCTGATCCACCTGCCACGTTGGCAGAGCGAAGCGGACGGGCGGGATTGGCGCACAGCCCTTCTGCAGCATGCCTGCAACATGCTCGAAATTCCGCCGCAGGGCGGCGAAGCCCGGGCGCTGCGGCAGATGCTCAAGGCGAAGCGCCTGCTGGTGCTGCTGGATGGCCTGGACGAGGTGAATGCCTCCTTCATCGAAACCCATGTCCTGCCCCTTGTGGAGCATCTGGACACAACGGGCGTCGGCTGGCTGGCCACCTGCCGCACGGCCGCCCACCAGCACTGGCAGGCGCTGGCCGGCCCGTTGCAGGCGGATGCCGAATTGCGTGCACCATTGTGGCGCCTCGACGAGCTGGATGCAGATGCTCGCAAGCGTTACATCACGCACTGGCCCTGGCAGCATGAGGAAAGAGAGCAGCGGCAGGAGGCCCTGCAGGAAGCGATACGCACCTCCCCGCAGGTGGCCGATCTGGCGCGCAATCCGCAGCTGCTGTCATTGCTGTGCTATGTGGCGGATACCGTGCCGGAGCTGCCCTTGCCACCCACCCGTGTGGAAATCTTCGAGCACGCCGTGGCTCACGCGCTCAATGCCCCGTTGCCGGCCCGCCCTGGCATTGCGGGCGCAGAGGACGCAACGCCGGAAGATCGCCTGGCGCTGCTGGGCGAAATCACCCTGCAACTGGCACTGCATGAAGGCAGGCCCGTGGAGTTTTCATGGCAGACCATTACCCGCTGCGTGAAGGTGCTTCGGCAGGAAGCCGGCAGCAACGCCGATCTGGAGTTCCGTCTTCCCGCCTGCCTGCTTTCACGCCAGGGGTTGGAGCGGTTTTTCGATGAGTTGGCGGAGCGCGGCCTGCTGCTTCGTCACCAGACGGCACGGGAAACCCGCTTCGCCTTCCTGCACCTGAGCCTGCAGGAATTTCTGACCGCCCGCGCCCTGGCCCTGCGCATCGATGATGCAGGCCTGGAACAGGAGCTGAAAGCGGATTCCGAGACGAAGCTCCTGGGCGAATGGCTGCGGTGCTGGCATGGTGAAGAACACTGGCG
>CAZNLW010000144.1:0-5660 GCA_964574205.1 uncultured Rhizobiaceae bacterium
CTGCGCCACGCAGCCAGCGCCTCATCCCCGGCCATCTGCAATCACTTGCCCTGCAAGCCGGCCACCCCGTGCAACTGATCACTCCGTGAAACACTCCTGGCATTGCGCAAAGTCCACCACCACTTTGCGCAATGTCGGCGACCTGGCTACAACAGGGACAAATGGAGCCTGGCGGTATCCATGTGGTATCTACAGTTTCTGTGGCAATTGGGAAGAAACACATAACTTATTGATTTAATGGTGATCCCGGCAGGATTCGAACCTGCGACCCCCGGATTAGGAATCCGGTGCTCTATCCGGCTGAGCTACGGGACCTTCGCAGACGCGCGACATTCGTGCAGGAACGAGGTCCGCCCCTCCCGTTTGATCCGTTCATAGACCACAAGCCCTGCCCTTCGCAAGCCTTCGCCTTTTGGCGCGGTTGACGCCCGTCAGACCCTGCCGCTCAATCCGCGGAAAGCCCAAGAGCCTTTCATCTCATATCCTTTCATCTGCAGGGAGAACCGAACCATGTTTCGTCCGCCGCGTGATTTCCTTGCCCCCCTGGCCGCTGGCGCGCCCCGTCCCTATGATCAGCTGCCGGTGCGCCTCGAACGCATGATCCACTTCATTCCGCCCCATGTGGAGAAAGTGCGGGCCAAGGTGCCGCAGCTCATCGGCAAGGTGGACGTGATTCTCGGCAATCTGGAGGATGCCATCCCGGCCGATGCCAAGGAGGATGCCCGCCGGGGCTTCATCCGCATGGCACAGGAGAACGATTTCGGCGACACGGGGCTGTGGGTGCGGGTCAATGCCCTCAACAGTCCGTGGATCCTCGATGACCTCATGGAAATCATGGCCGAGGCGGGCGAGAGGGTGGACGTGATCATGCTGCCCAAGGTGGAAGGCCCTTGGGATATCCACTACATCGACCGTCTGCTGGCACAGCTGGAGGCCCGCCATGGCCTTTCCCGCCCGGTGCTGGTGCATGCCATCCTGGAGACGCCGACGGGTATGGCCAACGTCGAGGCCATTGCCGCCGCCTCGCCACGCATGCACGGCATGAGCCTGGGACCTGCGGACCTTGCTGCCTCGCGCGGCATGAAGACCACGCGTGTGGGCGGTGGCCATCCCTTCTATCGCGTGCTGGCGGACCGCGATCCGGAAGCACCGGAGGCAGCGCCGCGCGAGACCTTCCAGCAGGACCCGTGGCATTATACTCTCGCGCGCATGGTGGATGCCTGTCGGGCCTGCGGTATCAAGCCCTTCTACGGTCCCTTCGGCGACTTCTCCGATCCCGAGGCCTGCGAGACACAGTTTCGCAATGCCTTCCTGCTGGGCTGCGTGGGCGCCTGGACCCTGCATCCCTCGCAAATCGACATCGCCCGCCGCGTCTTCTCTCCGGATCCGGAAGAGGTGCGCTTTGCCGTGAAGATTCTCGAGGCCATGCCAGACGGCACCGGCGCAGTCATGGTGGACGGCAAGATGCAGGATGACGCCACCTGGAAGCAGGCCAGGGTGCTGGTGGATCTGGCCCGGCAAGTGGCTGCGCGCGAACCGGAAATGGCCGGGATTTATGGCCTGGACGCGCTGGAGGATTGAGCGCTGCCTTTCCGTTGCCGGATCGGGTGCGCATTCGGCTCATGCGGAACAGGATGCGTGCGCCTTTTCCCTCCGGAAGATCTGGAGCCGAACGGGGCAGGCCCGTCTCCGCAGGGTTTTCGGGGGCGGCACGGCCGGGAGCATATCGGTGAAACGCCCGAAGACGCTCAGGCGCCCCTGCTTCGAACATCATCAGGGATGATCAGGGATGTCCAGAGAATCACCTTCTGATGCCCAGAAAACCGTTGGCGATCCGCATATCGGATGATCACCGGCCGCTCCCCGGGCGGGCTGCCGGTGACCGTTCATCATGAAGACGAAACCCCCTTGCCTTGCCTTGGCTGGCGCGGCATTCTGCCGAGGCGACATGAAACACTTGGCAGGAGCACCATGAAAAAGGCCCGTTTCAGGATCGGCGATGTGGTGCGTCACCGGCACTTCCAGTTCCGGGGCGTGATCTTCGATGTGGATCCCGTCTTCAGCCACACGGAAGAGTGGTGGGAATCCATCCCGCCGGAGATCCGGCCGCACAAGGATCAGCCCTTCTACCATCTCCTGGCCGAGGACGAGGAAGAGGACGAGGAATACATCGCCTACGTGTCCGAAGACAATCTGGAGCCGGATACCACCGGCGTGCCCGTGCGTCACTCCCAGGTGGAGGAATTCTTTTCCACCTACGATACCGAACGGCACATCTACGAGATGCCGAGAGAGGCCTGGAACTGAGCCGGATGCCCCCTGATGCCGCGCGAAACGCGTGGCTCTCCCCACTTCGGATCAGCCATCAGCCTTCCGGTCTGTGGAAGACGGTTCGGATTCACCGGGAGCGGCGCGGGTGCCTTTCCACTCGTCCGGCGGCAGCTCGCCGCGGTCGAACATCTCAGGCGGCAGCGAGCGGATGTGCACATCTCTTTGCGGAAACGGAATCTCGATGCCCGCCTGCCTGAAAGCCCGGAAGATGGCGAACCGCAGATCCGAGGCGGTGGAGGCGAGATAGCCGGCATCGTCGATGTAGACCCTGAGCTCGAAGTCCAGTGCGTTGTCACCGAAGCCCGTGAACAACACGAAGGGCTTGGGATTGGCCAAGGCCCGCGGATGACTGTTGGCACAGCGCAGCAGGATGCGCTCCACCTCGTCCGGATCCGAATCGTATGACACGCCCACGGCCAGGCGCAGGCGCCCCATGCGCGAGGAGTGATACCAGTTGGAAACCGGCTCGGTGATCAGCGAGGAATTGGGCACGATGATGGAGCAGCGATCGAAGGTCTCGATCTCGGTGGAGCGCACGCGGATCTTGCGCACCACGCCCTCGCCCCCGGAGACCTTGATCCAGTCGCCCACCTTGATGGGCCGCTCGGCCAGGAGGATGAGTCCGGAGACGAAGTTGTTGACGATGGACTGAAGGCCGAAGCCAATGCCTACGCCCAGCGCACCGCCGATGATGGCCAGCGACTGGAAGTTCACCCCTGCCACCGACAGGGCCACCAATGCGGAAGTGATGGTAAGCGTATACTTGGCCGTGGTCACCAGCGAATGGCGCACGCCCTCGTCCATGCCGGTGCGGGAGAGCACGCGCCGATCCAGCCACAGCACCAGAAGCTTGGTGAGCAGCAGGCCGATGATCAGCACCACGATGGCCAGCAGGATGGCTGCCGGCTCGATGGTGATGTTGCCCACCCTGAAGCCGAAGAAGGCAGCCCGTGCCCAGGTGGCCAGATCCACCCAGTTCACCGCCCATTGCATGAGCACCACGGGCAGGCCGACGAAGACGATGCCGATGTCCACCAGCGTGGAAAAGAGCACGCCCAGCTGGGTGATGGTGCGCTCAGGCAGCCCCAGGGTGCGCCGCAGGAACTGTCCGGTGTAGGTGCGCGCATCCAGGGCATTGCGCACGGCGGCATCCACCAGGTGATGGAGGAGGTAGAGCCCGGAGACGAGCACCGTGGTGGTCACCGTCTGCGAGATCACGAACCGCGCCAGCGCAATGTAGCCCACAAGGAGAGCCAGCAGGGTGACCAGCAGCAGCAGCCACACCCCGTGCATCACGTAGCGGGCCCAGGTGAAGAAAAAGCGCTGCCCCTCGCCAGGGGCACCTGTGGCCACCGTTTCCTCGCTGCCTTCGGCCAGCAGTGGCTCGGCCTGCCGCACCCGCACCAGGAACAGGGCGATGAGCACGAGCTGCAGCAGCGAGATCACCGCGCTCCAGAACACGGCGAAGGACACCGGCAGGAAGAGCACCTCCGCCAGGGCGTCCACGATGCGATAGAGCGCCTGCAGAACGGCGATGGCCACGGCCAGCCGATAGGCCGTGCGGGCACCGGAATCGGAAATGTTCACGAGCCGCAGCCGAGGCGCGCCAGGACGAAAGATGCCGCGCGCCATGGCCGCGGCGATGACGGCAAAGAGCAGGCCGGCACCTATGGCTTCCAGCAGGCGCTGCATGCGCGGCATGGGGCCGCCCAGCACGTTCACCGCCACGTTCACGGCCACCAGCAGCACGACGAGCACGACACCGGAGTAGAGGGCCACGCGCACGGCCCGCCACAGGCGACGCAGGTCATCGAGCGGCGCCTCGCCTTCCAGTGGCCGCCGCCAGCGTCGCCAGACGGCAATGAGCAGGAGAATGGAGGCGGCAAAGGCCGCAGTGAGAACAAGCAGCAGCCCGCTGCCCTGTTCGCCATGGCGCAGCCAGCCCTGCACCAGAACCGCAAGGCGCACGAAAAGATCCGGCACCGTGGCCAGGCCATCCAGCCACAGCAGCGGATTGAGGATGGAGCGCGAGGGCTCGAAGATACCCGAGAAGAACAGCCGGCGCTGGCGATCGGCCGCCTGCTCCGCCAGCTGACGGGCCTCCACCATCAGAAGGCTCAGCTTGCGGTCGGCGGCCTGCAGGCGGTCCCGGATCTGCTCCAAGGCCGTGCGGCGGGCGGCAATGGCTGGATCCTCGTTTCCATCCTGCGGTGGTGGTCCCAGGGCGGCCAGCTGCTGCTTCACCCGCTCGATGGGCTCGGCAAGCTCCTTCTGCCGGGCCAGCAAGTTCAGGCGCAGGGTGTCGAGCCGGGCCCGCAAGGCGCCCAGGGCCTCCATGGAGAGATCGGGGCGCGAAAGCTTCTGCCGGGCCTCGTCCAGGGTCTTGCGCACTTCCGGCAGCAGGCGCTCCACCCCGGAGACCTTGAGCCTGAGATCGGTGAAGGCATCGGTGCGCAACGCTGCCGGCGGAGGCGGTGCCGGACGCGAGGTCGGCATCTTCGGAACATCCTGCCGCTCTGGCCGCCCCTGGCCCTGCGCCGCGGCGGATGGTGCCGGCGTGGCCGCCTGGGCCAGCGCTTTCCCATCCGCCGCCCTGCCCCCGGCCGGCCAGGGCAGGGCTGCCAGAACGACGACCAGCAGCCATGCGATCCACCGAGGATGGTGGCCGCTTCGTCCTGCCCTGCCGAGGGCATCACGCATGCTTGCGGGATGTGGACCTGCCGTCATGTGCCCTTGCCTGGCTGTCGTCCTGTATCCCGTGCCTGTCCGCCATGACAGCTGCGCGCGATTCGCCTCGCCCTTCTTGCCCCGGCATTGTAGCGGCCCCACGGACAGGCGCCAGTCGCCCCGCTTTCCCCGGCCCTGCCCGGCCACGGCCGGCAGGCCCATGCCCCCGGGCACGCGGTCCGTTTTTCCGCGTTCACACCAGGCGGCTCTGTTCGATGGCGGCGGCGATGAAGGAGGCGAACAGCGGATGCGGATCAAAGGGGCGTGACTTCAGCTCCGGATGGAATTGCACGCCGATGAACCAGGGATGTTCCGGGATCTCCACGATTTCCGGCAGCAGGCCATCCGGCGAGGTGCCGGAAAAGACGAGCCCCGCCTTTTCCAGTGACTCGCGATAGCGCATGTTCACTTCGTAGCGATGGCGGTGGCGTTCGGAAATTTCCGTGGTGCCATAGATCTGTGCCGCACGAGACCCGGGCTTCAGCACCGCCGGATAGGCACCCAGGCGCATGGTGCCGCCCAGATCGCCCCCGGCCTTGCGCACCTGCCGTTCGCCCTCCTTCATCCACTCGGTCATCAGGCCGACCACCGGCTCCTCGCAG
>CAZNLW010000145.1:0-5656 GCA_964574205.1 uncultured Rhizobiaceae bacterium
TCGAAGCACAAGGGCGAAGACCAAGGGTGATCGACATTGGCGCGCGGCGAAAGGAGCGGGCCTGGCTGGCAGAAGGGTTCGAATATTTCTCCATGGACATCGATCCCCAGGCCGATGACGTGGTGGTGGGCGACATCTGCCATTGCCCCGATGTTCCGGATGCCAGCTATGACGTGGTGATGTCGTTCGACGTGTTCGAGCATGTGGAACGTCCATGGGATGCGGCCCTGGAATGCATACGCATCCTGCGTCCTGGCGGCCTGATGATTCACCGGACCCTGTTCGCCTATCGCTATCACCCCTGTCCCGTGGACTACTGGCGTTTTTCTGCGCAGGGGCTGGAATATCTGTTCAACCGCACAGGGGAAATGGAGACGCTGACAGCTGCCTATGATCTGCGCATCCGGCGGGATGACAAGCGGGGCAGCGGACCCATGGATCGACCGCCCATCGACTATCTGGGCGGTTTTCGCGAAAACTGGCGGACCCTTTACGTCGGACGCAAACGCTGCCGCTAGGATTGCTGCCTGCTCGTGGGCCGAGGTCGCTCCCGCCGATTGCGGGAAATTCGGCCAATCTCGAGCGTGAAGATATTCGGGCTGATTTCCCTGATGGATGCGTCCTTTGCCTTGTCGAACCCGAGCACTCCGGCGATCTGCCTCAGACGTTCGCGGATCTCGTCACAGGACGTATCCGGAAATATGTTCCGCCGGTGGATGTCCCGGGCATGATTGTGGCGCAGGGCCTTGGCCGCGTGCCGGAGGGCAAGCCGGGCACGGATTGCAGGGGCTTTCCAGGATGAGAGCCCCTGCCTTTCCCACAATTCTTCGGCACGTTTCACGAACAGGGGAGTGCACAGGCCATCCGGCAGGTGCAGGTGTTCATGAAGCAATTGCTCCTGTGCATGCGAAAACCGCGCCCTGCCTTCCAGCACATCGGCAATGGTCCGGACGAGCTTCCGGACAGAGTTTGCCTGGAGAGACACGCCGTTGGGCAGGGGACTTTCATGTCGGGGTGAGTCGAAAGGCACGAAGGCCACGGGATGATGGCCCAGCAGGCGCGCTTCCAGTCCCGTGGTGGAGTTGCTGTGCACGAAAACACGGGCGGCATGGGTCCAGGGCAGGATCGCGCCTTCGCGGATGATCTCCACATTGGGACAGCCGGCCAAGGCCTCTTTCCAGGTTTCCACATTCTCTACCGGATGCGGCCGGATGACCACCTTCATGTCCGGAAAGGCCTTGGCAATGGCGGGCAGGGCTTCGCGGAAGGCGGCGAGCATGCGTTTCTGATACTGAAGATAGCTCCATGGCCCTTCTCGACCAGGGGGCGGGGTGGGACCATGCAGATCGGCCTGTTCGGGCGGGATCACGTGGGGATTGGCCCAGGAGAGATTGGTGGCGACGAGGATGAAATCACCATGCTGCCGACGCAGATGTTCGGCCTCCGGCTCAAGCAGGGGGCGCAGTTCGGGACGCAGCAGGTCGAGGCGGGGATTGCCGGCCACTTCCACGGTCTTGCCGGCTTCGGCGGCCACGATCCGCATGTCGCGGGCGCTGGCTTCGCCCCAGGCGAAGATCTGGTCCACCAGTGCCATGGTGCGTGCAGAAAGGCGCTGGCGGCGGTAGAGCTCCGGATGGCCATAGATCAGGCCTTCCTCGTCCCAGCCCTGGCTGGGCCAGCCCATGGCCTTGAGACAGCGGGCCATGAGCAGACGCCCGGGGGCCAGCGTGGAAAACAGATAGACACCACGAGGCAAACGCCATATGGCCCTGTTGATGAGCGTCTTCGAGCCGGTGATCACCCGCCAGCCGGATTCGAGTGCGCAAGCGGCGTGAAGCAGTCGGGCATCCAGCTCTCGGCTCTTGATGTCGACGGGCAGAATGAGGGTCTTCATGGTTTTCATTCCGGCGTCAGGTGCGCATCGGTTTCCGATGTCGGCTGGCGGATTTGAGGGGTTTTTGGCAAGCAAGTCGGAACATGTCCACGTTCATCCTGCCCATTGAGACGGCTGCCCGCGAGCTCGATGCCAAGCTGTTGCTGGCGGTGCAGATTGCTGCACGCGGTGGCGTGGTGATCGTGGGCAGCCATGCCCGCATCAACAATCGTCTCCATGTCCTGCCCGTGCGTGCCGGGGATGTCTACGTGTCGCAGACCATCATCCGCGCCAAGCGTCGACTCTTCGGTATTCTCGCCAAGATGGGGCTGCGGATCGCCGCCTGGGACGAGGAAGGCTTCGTCTGGCGCAGTGCGGAGTTCTACCGTCATCGACGGTTGGATGCCGCAAATTTCCGTCGCCTTGTCCGTTTCTATGCCTGGGGCGAACAACAGGCAGCGGTGGTGCGCCGCGCCTTTCCCGACCTGGCCGCCTCGCGTCTCGTGGTGACCGGCAATCCGCGGCAGGACCTGCTGGCCGAACCGTTCCGGCCGCTCTTTGCCGAGACGGCCGCCACACTCAGGCGCGAATTCGGGGATTACATCCTCGTCAATTCCAATTTCGGCAGTCTCAACCACGCTCGAGATCCCCATCCGAAGCTGGAAAAAAGCGAAGCGGAGCTTGAAGCCATTGCCGCACGCAGTATCCATGACCTGGGCTACATTCGCTTTCGCTATCGGATATTCCGAAGCTTTCTGGATCTGCTGCCAGCGCTGTCCGAGGCGCTTTCCGACCATGTGATCGTCGTGCGGCCGCATCCTTCCGAAAATCCGGCCGTGTGGGAAATGGCGGCCCGAGGGCTGGCAAACGTGATCGTGCGCTATGAACACGATCTCGTTCCCTGGCTGATGGCTGCCAGGGCCATCATCCACAACGGGTGCACCACGGCCATAGAGGCGGCGTTGCTGGGGCGTCCGGTCATCGAGTATCGGCTGGAAGAGAATGCCGAATGGGAGAATCCGCAACCCGCCGCAGTCTCCATACCGGCGCGTTCGCCCGACGAGGTGATTCGGCTGGTGCGGGAGGGCATGCCTGCCATGGAGCGGGCAGCCGTGGAAGCGGCCTTGTCGGACATCATGTTCGGATGGAACGATGGTCTGGCCAGTGCCCGCATAGCCGAGGATCTCATGCGAATCATCGAGGAGCCGTGCGCTGATCCCCCGGTCATCGTGCGGCTGACCGGACTTGCCGCCAGTGCCTGGCGGGGGGCGGAAAAGTGGCTGACGGGTCGTCTCGTGCCGTCGAAATCGGCCAATCCGGCCTACATCGACAAGAAGTTCCCGCCCATGGCAGAAGAACGGGTGCAGGCACGCCTGGCACGCCTGGCCGGGCTTGCCGACCTGCCAGTGCCGCGCCTGGAAACGCTTGGCGACCGCATCTGGCGTGTCGTTCCCAGTTGACATGATTCACGCCGCCGTGACATTGCCCATGACCGAAGTCGCAGGAGGATCGATGGCCAAACCTCGTCGCCTTGCCCTCATTCCCGCGCGTTCCGGCTCCAAGGGAGTGCCGGACAAGAACATGCGCGTGATCAATGGCCGCACGCTGCTGGCCCGGGCCATCCTCTGTGCGCAGGCGACGGGGCTGTTCCACCGCATTTTCGTTTCCACCGACAGCCCTCGCTATGCCGAGGAGGCGGCGCGATACGGTGTCGAGACGCCCTGGCTGCGCCCGCCGGAGCTGGCCTCGGATACGGCGCTCGTGGCCGACGCCATCCGCCATACCATCGCGGCATTTGCCAGGCGGGGAGAAACGTTCGACACCTTGGCGCTGCTGGAACCCTCCTCGCCCCTGCGCACGCCAGACATCGTGCGGCAGGTGGTGCTGGCAGCGGAGCAGGAGGGATGGGATGCCGCCTTCACCGTCTCGCCGGTGCCACTGGCCTTTCATGCTCGCAAGCAGTTCATCCTGGATGATGCAGGCGCGGCGCAGTTCATCATGGCCGATGCCTCGCCCAACGTGAACCGCCAGAGCCTTGTGCCCACCTACATCCGCAACGGCCTGGCCTATGCCGTGCGGGTCCCGGCGTTTCTATCCACCCATTCCATTCATGGCACACGGGCACGAGCCATCCTGGTTGACGAGGAGGTCGTCAGCATCGATACCGAGGAGGATCTGCTGCGCGCCGCGGCCTTGCTGCAGGTCCGCGAGGGTTGCGGCAGACAGGATGATGCCTGACTTTTCCGTGGCGGCATGGCGGATCTGCCAGCCGTCCTCCTGAAGGATGAATGGCAATGAGCGTGACGAAGACGAGCCCCTCGGCGGCACAAGGGCCGCCCAGCTGGCTGCACGTGCCGGCGCCGGAAAGCCGCTGTGCCGTGGTGGCGGAGATTGCCCAGGCCCATGACGGCTCGCTGGGCTTCGCGCATGCCATGATCGACGCGGCGGCCGAGGCCGGCGTGGATGCCGTGAAGTTCCAGACCCACATTGCCGATGCCGAAAGCACGCCGGGCGAGCCGTGGCGGGTGAAATTCTCGCCCCAGGATGCCACGCGCTACGACTACTGGAAGCGCATGGAGTTCACCGAAGCGCAGTGGGCGGGGCTGAAGCGTCATGCGGAAGAGAGAGGGCTGCTGTTTCTCTCCTCGCCCTTCTCCATGGAAGCCGTGGACCTGCTGCGGCGCATCGGCGGCGTGGCGGCGTGGAAGGTGGCCTCCGGCGAGATCACCAACTGGCCCATGCTGAAGACCATGACACAGGATGGCGTGCCCATCCTGCTCTCCACCGGCATGAGCGATTTCGACGAGATCAGCGCGACGGTGAACATGCTCAGGGGGCTGGGGGCGGAGGTGTGCGTCATGCAGTGCACCTCCGCCTATCCCACGCCGCCGGAAAAGGCCGGCATCAACGTGATGCAGGAATATGCCCGGCGCTTCGGCACGGCGGTGGGCTACTCCGATCATTCCGCCACCATCTTTCCGGGGCTGATCGCGGCCTGGGAAGGGGCCAAGGTGATCGAGGTGCATCTGACCCTGTCACGGCGGGCCTTCGGGCCGGACGTGGTGGCCTCTCTCACGGTGGAGGAGATGGCGGAACTCGTGCGTGGCGTGCATCACGTGGACCGCATGCGGCGCCATCCAGTGGACAAGGAGACGCTGGCCGCAGAGATGGCGCCCATGCGGGCGATCTTCATGAAAAGCCTCATGGTGAACCGGGACATGAAGGCTGGCGAGACACTCACCGAGGAGGTGCTGGTGGCGCGCAAGCCGGGCACGGGAATCTCCGCTCGCCATCATGACGAGGTGGTGGGCCGGCGGCTGAAGCGGGACGTGGCGGCCTTCACGCCGCTTGTGGAAGAGGATCTGGCATGAGCAGCAAGCGCAAGGTGTGTGTCGTGGTCACGGCACGGCCTTCCTATGCGCGGGTGCGCACCGCGCTGGAGGCCTTGCGGGCGCGGGAGGACGTGGAGCTGCAGATCATCGCCGTGGCCTCCACCCTGCTGCACCGCTATGGCGAGGTGGCGAAGGTGATGGAGGCGGACGGCTTCGACATCACCTGGCGCATCCATTCCATCCTGGAAGGCGAGACCCTGGTGACCCAGGCCAAGTCCACGGCCATCGGGCTGACGGAAACGGCCACGGCGCTGGACAACCTGCGACCGGATGTGGTGGTCACCATCGCCGACCGCTTCGAGACCATCGCCACCGCCATTGCCGCCAGCTACATGAACATCCCGCTGGCCCACATCCAGGGGGGCGAGGTGACCGGCAACATCGACGACCG
>CAZNLW010000146.1:0-5572 GCA_964574205.1 uncultured Rhizobiaceae bacterium
GTTCTTTCAACTCAATATCTTATCTATACTCCACATGCGACACTGTCGTGTTTCCGGGCAGGCCGGTCTGAGCCCCCGGCGTCGGGAGCTAGGGGCTTTCCAGTCGCGAGAAGGGGCCGAACGTCATGGCCTCGGTGACGATCCAGTCCAAAGGCTGGTCGTGAGGCTCGACGGGCACGCGATCGATCTCCTGCCCGGCATAGGCAATGCCGATGGCCGCCACCGGCCCCTGTTGGCGCAGGGCCGCCAGCGTACGGTCGTAATGGCCGCCCCCCTGACCGAGACGGTAGCCATGCCGGTCGAATCCCACGAGCGGCAGCAGCACCACATCAGGCCTGGCCTCGCCACTCTCCGGTGGCGGCACGGGAATGCCATGGGCACCTTCGACAAGCTTCATGCCCGGCTGCCAGCGACGGAAACATAAGGGAGCCGCCCCGACTGTCACCACGGGCAGCAACACCGTGTAGTGCCTTTCCACCAGGGAAGCCATCAATGGCCGCACATCCAGCTCATGCGAGGTTGGCCAGTAGGCGGCGACACATTTCGGTGGTGGGAAATGCGCAGCCAGCAAGGCAAGAACACGATCGCGCACCTTGCGCGCAGCCACGGGCGCTGCGGCATGGGCCATGACGGCGCGTGCCGCCCGCAGGTTCCGGCGCAGCAGGCGCTTGGCCTCGCGGGGATCCTCCGGCAGATCTTCGCTGAAGGGGATGTCCATGGCCTGCCTGTCCTGGCAGCGGTGTCCCGATGTGCCCCATCCGGGCAGAATGGCTGCCTTGCAATCTTGCGAACAACAGAAGGGACGGACCGCTCCGGCCGTGCAGCATGTGATCCCGGGTACCTGCACTCAGCAGGTGGGCGCCGTTTGCGCCAGGCCACGGCCAGGCGCAGTGACAGCTCCCTAGGATCATGGTTAGGGCCCCTGGGATGAGCATCTGTCACGGGCCGGGCAGTGCCGTCCCTGTGGGGAATCTAATGCATTCCGTGCGGTTGTGAAAGAGGTCGCGCAAGCGTGCTGCCGGCCAGAGACCTGCGGCATGACGATGGCGGCTGGAAATGTGGAACGGCGATCGGCTGCACGGGTGATTCGCCACCTGGGCTTGCCACGCGGGACTCAGCGCCCGGCCAGCCGCCAGAAAAGCCAGATACGGCGCACCACCTCGCCGTTCATGACCAGAGCCAGAATCGCGAGCGTGAGGACGGGCAGGTTGGCGAGCGCTCCCAGCATGAGGAGAAACACCCGCACATCGCGCCCCATGCGGAAGCGTTGGGACCGCCTCGCCCCCAGGGCCTTGCGCATGAGGCCGTCATACTTGTCGGCCGTGTAGCTGTTCACGAAACTGCCGATGATGGCCGCAAAGCCCCACAGCAGGGCGGCATGGCCGCTGCCGCCGGCGGCCTGTGCCGCCTGCAGGGCATGCCATGTGAGACCGAACAGGAGGGCGCCATCGGCATAGCGGTCCAGCACGGCGTCCAGCCAGCCCCCGAATTCGCTCTTCAAGTGTTTCAGCCGCGCGATTTCGCCATCGCAACCATCGACAATGGAGGAAATCTGCGCCAGCACGCCACCCAGCGCCAGCATCAGCCAGCCCGGCTGCGCCATGATCCAGGCGGCCAGCAATGCCAGGGCAAAGGAGAACAGCGTGATCTGGTTCGGCGTCACCGGCAGACGTGCCAGATGGCGGCTCAGCCAGCGCGACAGGGGGCGGTTGACCAAGCGGGAGACGGGGCCGTCATGGGGCTTGCCTTTCTCTGCCGAAAGCAACCGCCGCTCGGCCTCGGCCAGGGCGGCGGGTGTGTCCACATCCAGCCACTGTGCCCCGGTCACGTCCGCGGCCAGCGCCTTTCCCTGCGCAATCAGGTGCCGCATGGCGTCCGAAAGCGTATACCGCCCTTCTGCCGCTACGGCCTCGAGCGCGTCGAACAGCCCCCGGGAACACAGAAAGAGCCCCGTATCCACGGCGTCCCATGTCTTCAGGTCCTTGCCGATGTCGGCAAGACGCCATTCGCCGTCCTCGGATTCGTCCAGGCGCACCTTGGTGGCATCAGGCTCGTCGAAGAGCGCGGTCCGGTCACGGTCTACCGCCAGTCGCACCGCACCTTCCGGCAGAGGCAGAGCGGCCAGATGACAGGCCATCTCCTCGTCCAGCAGATGATCGACCATGGACAGGAAAAAAGGACCGTCGATATCCGACAAGGTCGTTCGTGCGGCCAGGGCGGAAGCGCCGTTGCCTTTTTCCCAGTCCGCCGCTGGCACACAGACGACATTCATCCCCCGCCGCGCCGCGATCTTTCGCGCATGGGCGGTCACCTCTCCCCCCCGGTGGCCGGTGACGACGACGAGATGCGTCACCCCCAGCTGATGGTAGAAGAGAAGTGCCCGCTCCAGCAGCGAGAGGCCAAGCACATTCGTGAGCGGCTTCGGACTGCGGGTTGCGCCCCGAAGGCGCGTGCCCTTGCCGGCGGCCAGGATCACCGCCGCCTGCGGCAGCCGTGGTGCCCCCCCTTTCTCCAGACGGGACATCCTTTCCGGGCCATGGGCCTTGCCCGCGGATGTCTTGCGGTCATTCGGTTGCGCGGCCATGTTCATGATCCCTTCTCCCCAAGTCGGGCGCGCAGGGCGGAGAGCAGCGCCGGCGTGGCAGCCGCCAGGATGCCGGTGCGGACCGACAGGTCTGCAGGGGGCGCGGCCGGATCGAGCTTTTCGTCGATCACGGCCAGGGCGCCGCCGGCAGCGCGCAGGATGGCGGCCGGGGCCAGCCAGCTTTCCGGCGTCAGCCGCCCGCGCATGTCGATGTGTGCATCCAATGCCCCCGTGGCCACGAGCATCAGCGCCCGCGAGCAACAGCCGTAGGAGCGTACGCCCCGCGCCAGCCCCATGAGTGCAGCCAGTGGCCGCGGCACCACGAGATGGTTGAGTTCCACGGAGAGCAGTGCATCCGACACTGTCGTGACCCGGGAAGGTGCAATGGCCGGTTCGACGTGGCCATCAGCCAGCAGCCACGGCCGCCCGGTCTCCACCGGGGCCACGATGGCAGCCTCGACTCTCGCCGGATCCAGCGCCGCGCCCGCCGGCAGCACGGCGCAGGCAAAGGCGGAAAGCGGCAGCCCCCGCCCCGCATTGTCGGAGCCGTCCACCGGATCCATCACCACCCGCCAGCGCACATCGCCCCGGCCCACCTGCACCGGCGCCCCTTCCTCCGAGAGCAGCTCGGCAGCCTCACCGGCCTTCGCCAGCTGATCGTGCAGAAGCGACAGCAACCGCTCGTGCGCCGCGGCATCGAAGGCACGCACGGCATCGCCCTTGGCATTGCGCCCGCCGGTGTGCCCGGCCAGACCGGCATCGCAGGCACAGGTTCTGGCCACCTCGGCCATGCGGACCAGCAGCTGTGGCCAGATGCTCATGGTCCACGCCCTCCCGTCAAGGGATCGACTTCAGCAGCAAGCGGGCGAGAGGTCTCGACACGAGCAAGCGCCCGGGAACAACGGAAAAGGCGCAAGGACTCCCTTGCGCCTTTCGTTGGCAGGAGTGATCACTCCGCCGCCTCGCGAATCCCCGCCCGCAGGGTGGGGAAGAAACGACTCCAGTCTTCTCCGCGAATGAAGGCCTCCACGGCCTCGCGGGCCTCCGAATCGCGGATCTGGATGGGCGGCGTCTTCATGTAGTAGCTGCAAGCCGGATGCACCGGGCCGGCCACGCCCTGCTCGCGTGCGATCTGGGCGCAGCGAATGGCGTCGATGACCACACCGGCGGAATTGGGCGAATCCTGCACCGACAGCCGCAGCTCCAGCTCGATGGGCGCACCACCGAAGCCCTTGCCCTCCATGCGGATGAAGGCAATCTTGTTGTCTTTCTGCCAGGGCACGTAGTCCGACGGACCGATGTGCACGTTCTTCGGATCGATGGGAGCATCGAGCTGCGAGACCACCGCCCCCGTCTTGGACTTCTTCTTGGACTTCAGACGGTCCAGCGCCTTCATGTTGAGGAAGTCGGTATTGCCGCCCGTGTTGAGCTGGTAGGTGCGATCCACCGAATAGCCGCGGTCGGCAAACAGGCGGGTGAGCAACCGGTGCACGATGGTCGCGCCCACCTGGCTCTTGATGTCGTCGCCCACGATGGGCACGCCAGCGGCCCGGAACCGGGAAGCCCACTCCGGATCAGAGGCAATGAACACCGGCACCGCGTTGACGAAAGCCACGCCTGCATCCAGTGCGGCTTGCGCATAGTGGCGTACGGCCTGCTCCGAGCCGACGGGCAGGTAGCAGACCAGCACATCGGCCTTCGCCTTTCTCAGCGCCTCGGCCACGTCCACGGGCTCGGCATCGGCCACACGGAAGGCCTCGTCCTCGTCGTAGTCGGCCATGTGCGGCGCCACACCATCCAGCACGGGCCCCATCTGCACCGTCACACCCGTTTCGGGGATGTCCTCCTGGAAGATCATGGTGCAGTTGGGTTTGGCAAAGATGGCCTTCTCCAGTGGCTGGCCCACCTTGCGCCGATCCACGTCGAAGGCGGCCACCCACTCGATGTCCCACGGCCTGTAACCGGCCATGTCGGGGTGCATCAGGCCGGTGTTGCCGTCATGACCGTTGCGCCGGTAGTATTCCACGCCCTGGACAAGAGAACTCGCACAATTGCCAACGCCTGCAATCGCGACACGAATCTTCCTGTCCGACATGCTCATCCCTCCTCAGACACAACAGAAATCCGCCGCCCGCGGAGCGCCCTCAACGGCACGCCCCGCGCGCATCCGACAGTCCCTGTCATGAATGGGGACGGGCAAAAGCGTGACTTCTCGGCACGCTGTATTCCCTACTTTGGGAATTTCATCCCAAAAATCAATACCCCTGTCAGCACTCGAACCCGGCGAGTGCCATACGCCCCGCCCCATCCCCCACTTTCCTGAACAACGGCCAAACTCACCATTCAGATCAGGTTCAGGAATGGTGATTAATTATCATTAATGTTCACATCAGAGCTTGGTCCACGGACGGGAGAACCCGTCAACGGCCAGCAAGAATGCGCGCTGGCCGGGGAGGTTTCTCGTTTCTTCGGAAGGGAAGGAGGACAGGAAATGTCCAGGTCGGCAGAAAAGAACAGTCGGAGAGAGGGCCATGCACCACCCCGTGGGATAGGGCGCAGGCCGACAGGGACATATGCGTCCGAAAGAACGAAAATGGGCCCGCGGCGCCTGTCGCGGTTGCTGGCGGGTGTGGGCTTCGGATTCCTGGCCGGCACCGCGGCCTTGCCGCTTGTGGCCACCTTCACGGCCGGCAGCCCGGCATGGGCCGCCAACACGCCGGAAGAGGAAATGCAGGCCTTGCTCGGGCCCGGTGACGCGGTCGTCAGCGCCTTTCCCGGCACGCACGTCCTGCCTGTGCAGGGGCAACGCAAGACCCCCGCTCTGGAACGGACCATGATCGACCCTGAGGCCCCCTCGCTGCGCGTCTTTGCCCTGGGGGCGCCGGGATTCGTCTGGGATGCCCGTCTCTGGAAACCGGCCGTGCGCCTTCAGGTGCCGGCCCGGCTCGCAGTGCACCTTCACCATCACGATCCGCAACACGGGCACGG
>CAZNLW010000147.1:0-5553 GCA_964574205.1 uncultured Rhizobiaceae bacterium
GGAGGCGAACAGGGTTACGGCCAGCGTGGAGATGACGGCGATGCCCACCACCACGGCCTCGCGCCAGCCCATGGTGAGCAGCACCAGCACCACCACCGAGCCGGTTGCGAAGAGCAGCTTCATGATCAGCTTCTTCGCCTTGTCGTCGGCGGTCTTGCCGTAGTTGCGGGTGATGGTGATCTTCACCCCGTCGGGGATGAACACACCCTTCAGCTTCTCGATGTGATCGATGAGCTTCTGCGCAATGATGACGGCGTTCTTGCCCGGCTGCTTGGCCACCTCGATGGTCACCGCCGGGAAGCGGCCGGCCGGCTCGCCCTTCTCCCGCCCGGCGGGGCCGGTGGCGTAGGTCACGTAGTTCTTCGGCGTATCGGGACCGAAGGTGATCTCGGCCACGTCCGCCAGATAGACCGGCTTGCCGCCGAAAAGACCGATGACCAGGTTCTTCACCTCCTCGGGACGGGACAGGAACGTGCCGGCGCGCACCGGAATCTCGAGATTGTCGGTGATGATGGCCTGTTGGTCGGTGGAGGCGTTGGAAGCCATGAGCGCCTTGCGCAGATCGTCGATGGCCAGGCCGTAGCCCGCCAGCTTCTGCGGATCGATGCGCACGTTCACCACGCGCTCCGGCCCCCCGATGGTGCGCACCTGGCGGGTGCCGGGAATGCGCTTGAGCTCCGCCTCCAGCGTGTGCGCCACCTTGAGCAGGTCGGCGGCCGAGTGTCGGCCGGAGGGATCCCACAGCGTGAAGGTGACAATGGGGATGTCATCGATGGAGCGCGGCTTGACGATGGGCTGGCCGACGCCGAGGTTCTGCGGCAGCCAGTCCATGTTGGAGAAGACCTTGTCATAAAGCCGCAGGATGGCATCCGTGCGGTTCTCGCCGACCCTGTACTGCACGGTGATCACGCTCATGCCCGGGCGGGAGACGGAATAGACGTGCTTCAGCCCGGAGATCTCGGAAAGCACCTGCTCCGCCGGCGTGGTCACCAGCTGTTCCACCTCCTTGGCCGAGGCGCCCGGAAAAGGAATGAAGACATTGGCGAAGGTGACGTTGATCTGCGGCTCCTCCTCGCGCGGCGTGATCAGGGTGGCGAACACGCCGGAGAGCAGCGTGGCGATGAGGATGAGCAGCGTGATCTCGTTGCGCACGAAGGTGCGCGCGATGAGGCCGGAGATGCCCATCCGGCCGTAGGGGTTGGTCGCATTCGCCTCGGCCATCACTCTTCACCCGCCTTGCCGGACCTCGCCCGTGCCTCCTGCACCTCCTTGAGGTGAATGGTGGCCTGCAGGGGATCGAGGGCGATCACGTCCCCCTCGTTCAGGCCGGCCAGCACCTCCACCAGCCCCTCGCCCACGGGGCGACCCGTGCGCACCTGCTGGAAGTGGATGCGCCCGTCCTTCGTGATCACGTAGACACCGGCCAGCTCGCCACGACGGGCCACAGACTTCTCGGGAACGGCCAGGACCTTCGCCGTCTCCACCTCGAAGGCGCCCTTCACCAGCATGCCGGGAAAGAGCCCGCGCCCCCTGTCCTTGAGATACAGGCGGACGGTGACCGTGTTGGTCTCGGGATTGGAAAAGGGAAAGATCACCATGTGCGAGACCTCGCGACGCCTGCGGCCGTCCAGATCCAGCACGAGGGAAGCCTTGCGCTTCCCGCGCACCACAGGCACATAGCGCTGCGGCAGTTCCACATGGGCACGCAGCTCCTCCAGCGAAAAGCCGGTCATGAGCGGCGTGCCGGGACTGGCAAGCTCGCCCACCTGCACATGGCGCCTGATCACGATGCCCGAATAGGGCGCGCGCACCTTGGTGTAGGCCAGCTGCTCCTCCGCCTGCTTCAGCGCGGCCCTGGCCTGGTTGAGACCGGCAATGGCGGCGTCCAGCTCGGCCTTGGACTGGTCAAAGCGCGCCTTGGGCACGGTGCCCTGGCGATAGAGGCGGGAAACGCGCGCGAAATCCTGTTTCGCGGCCACGAGGCGGGCCTCCGCGGCCTTCACCTGCGCCCGGGCCGCCTCCAGCTGGGCACGCTGCTGGGTATCATCCAGCTCGACGAGGATATCTCCCTCGTTCACGCGGTCGTTGACGTCGAAGTGAATGGCAACGATGCGCCCGGAGGTCTGCGCCGACACAGTGGACTGCCTGACCGCCTCCACCACGCCCTCGAAAAGCCGCTCGCGTGGCGCCTCGATGCGCCTGACCACGGTGGTCTCCAGCGGCGGCGTCTCAGCCCGGGCCGGGCTGTCGACCGCTGCCAGCGATGGCAGCATGACGGCCAGGCCCAGCATGGCGGCCGCAAAGATTGCCCTCTGCATGGTGATCCTGCGTTCCCCTGAATGTGTTGTCCTGCAACGGCGCACCGGCAGTCGGCAACACATGCGTGTGGCCGCCCCGGAGCGATTCACCCGCGCTCATTGTGGGCACTCGTCGTGTCACTTGCAAGCCATGGCGGCCTGCTGCCCACAGCCCCGCCCTGCCGGCTGCCGCTGCTGTCGTTTTCTGCCCTTTCGGGACATTATATTAGGATTTTCTAATATTCAATCCTGCCACGGCACTTCCATTCCACATGGCGAAAGCGCCACGTCCGATCGGCTGCATGCGCCCGGCCAGTCCCCCTTTCGCCCATCCCGAATTGTGGACTGAGTGAGGAAAGACGGCGATGCCGGCGAGAAAGTTATTGTATTTCATATTCCGAATATGATATGTGTTCGGGCGGGAACGGAGCGCAGCCAGGGGCTTCCGGCCATTCTTGCGACAGGTCCTTCGCGATCATCGCGCCGGAACACGGCTTCGGGGGCGCAGATCTTTTGGAGAACACAATCAACGAGACACGCCGCTCCCGCCCCTGTGACGGCTTTTGGCCATTCGTGCGGAATCCGTCCGTGTTCCGGGTGCAAGCGTTCCCGGAGAACCTGTCGCCATGCCGGGAGGAAACGGCCGCGCGGATCTGGTCGGGCGTTCTTCTGCCGGGTGCCGGCCTTGCCTTCAAGACGGCCGTCCCCGGGAGACCCGGACGCATGACAGGGGATCCGCCATCAACCAGGAGGGAAGAGACCATGAAGCATTTCCGCAAGCTTCTGATCGCCGCGATGGCCGCGGGCATGCTGGCAGTGGCGCCGGCGGGCCAGGCCGAGGAGGGCACGAACATCGGCGAGGCCTATGGCGAGGCAACCAAGGCCATGACCGACTCGATGATGATGATGATGGGCGCCATGTTCAAGATGTGGAACGAGATGAGCAAGCCCATGTGGTCCTCCACCGCCCAGATCTTTGGCGAATATGGCGAATGGTGCACGGCCTGCCATGCCCCATTGTCCAACATCTACGACCAGCTGGGCAGCTCGTTCGATCCCAACGTTCACAAGAAGCTCTCCGACGAGGAGCTGAAGAAGGCACTGGAGGCCTACAAGAAGGCCAAGGAGAAGGAAAAGTCCGACAACTGAGGCATGGAGGGCGGGTCGCTGGCATGCGGTCCGTCCGTCTCATGTTCACCCGGCCGGCAGGACGCTGTCAGCGTCCGTCCGGCGTGGCGGGATGCGCAATCGCCATCCCGGGCAGGTGCAAATCTGGCACCCATGCTCGTGATTGCCCAGAACAACCCAGAGGAAACGCCCATGACCATCCAAGCCGCCATCGCGAAACGGCTGCTCGCCGCCCTCGTGATGACCTCTGCCCTGGGGCTGGCCCTGCCCGGGGCGCTGGCGCAACAGTCGGCCCTGCCGATCCCGGTGCCGAATTTCAATTCCGCGGGGGAATGGCTGAAGAGCCTGAAGGACCCCAAGTGGAACGGCATCTTCTCGGCCACGCCCTCGGCCAACCAGATCACGGCCTTCATGGGCATTCTCTCCAACCCGAAGATGCTGGAGGGCATGCTCGACATGTCCGATCCGGAACTGATGGCGGAGTGGATGAAGGCCGCCACCAATCCCGCCTTCTTCAACGCCCTGCTGGCGCTGGGCAACCCCGCGCTGCTGACGAACTACGTGAACCTCCTGGGCAACCCGAAGCTCATGGAGGCCATGATGAAGATGGGCGATCCGAAGGTGATCGAGCCCTATCTGCGCATCATGACCCACCCCAGCTTCATCAAGGGCATGACCAAGATGGCCGACCCGAAGCTGGTGGAGAGCTACATGCGGATCATGACCGATCCGAAGATGTTCAACGGGATCATGAAAATGGCCGATCCCCGGCTCATGGAGAGCTACCTGAAGGTCATGGCCGATCCCGATTTCCTCAAGATGGCGGCAAAGATGGTCAGGCCCGAGGTCATGGAAGGCTACATGAAGCTGGTGGCCGATCCGAAGTTCATGGAAAACATGACCCGACTGGCCGCCGACACGGACGTCTATGCCGACTTCCTGAAACTGATGTTCGATCCGCAGTGGTATTCCACCATGCTGGCGGTGGTGGATCCGGCTCTCATGCAGCAGTGGATGAAGGTGATGATGGAGCCGGAGATGCTGGATGCCATGATGCGGATGATGGATCCCAATCTCATGGTGCAGTTCGTGCGCGCCTCCATGGCCATCATGAACGCCACGCCGCAGGCGCTGGGTCTCATTCCGCCCAGTCAGCAGCGGCAGCGCTGAATGTGAATCCGCCGGCACCCGGGAGCGAGACGCCAGGCAGGGACAGGAGCGGCAAGCGGCAAGAACGATCTGGCGGAAGGAACTGCCCGGCTGCCTCCTGCCGCCGCCCCTCCTGAGAGGCCGAACAATCGCGGAGGAAGCACGTGCAGCGTGCCTTCCACGGGCCGGCAGCGAAAGGAACATCTACGGCAGACACGACAACAACAGCGACAGGCAGTCATCCGCCTCAAATGCCAGGGGAAGGAGCGACATGACACGGATGAAGGCAATGCTGGCCGCCGCCCTCATGATCGGGACGGCGATGGTGCAGGCCGGCACCGGGCTTGCCCAGGAGATGGACCCGGAAACGGCAAAACTCAATGCCAAGAGTTTCTACAAGGGCGATGCGCCCATACCGAAGCGCCTGCCGGAGCAGACGGGCTGGTTCCAGATTCCCACGCCTCCCAAGGAACCCGCGAAGACCTTCGCATTCTCGCCCCCCATCTCGGCCGAGGCGAAAATGCGCTTCATGCAGTCCATGATGTACTACAACCCCTTCTCGCTGAAACAGATGATCAACATGATGGCCGCGAAGAAGAAGGCGGCGAAGGGGCTCACCTTCGAGGAGGTGGTGGAGTCGCTCAAGGTCAAGGGCAACGAGGTGAACATGCGCTTCGTCGGCGTCTCCACGCCCTGGAAGGTCATTCGCGAGATCTATGATCCGGATTATCCCCGAGTGGAGATCTATTCCTTCTGCGATCTGGAGACGCTGGCGCGCATTCTGGAATACGTCCCCGAATTCATCGTCTTCATTCCCTGCCGCATCGCGGTGATGGAAGACAAGAACGGCGACATCTGGCTTGTGACGCTGGACTGGGACGTGCGCTGGATCGACACGCTGCCCCATCCCGACCGCATCTCGGACGATCTGCGCAAGCGCGCCATGTCCGTGCGCGAGCGACTGGAAATCATGATGGAG
>CAZNLW010000148.1:0-5546 GCA_964574205.1 uncultured Rhizobiaceae bacterium
CCCATCCCGGCACGTAGTTGGAATCATACCCCATCATCTGGCGGGTGCGGGTGATCACGTCCTTGAGGATCTTGTTCAGCGCATGGCCGATGTGCAGGTGACCATTGGCATAGGGCGGACCATCGTGCAGCACGTATTTCTCCCGCCCCCGGGAAATCTCGCGGGCGCGGGCATAGAGGTCCATCTCGTTCCAGCGTGCCAGGATCTCCGGCTCCCGCCTGGGCAGGTTGGCACGCATGGGAAAATCGGTCCTGGGCAGAAACAGTGTCTTGCGATAGTCGCGGCCCGTGCTCTTGCTCTCGCTCATGGATCGGCCCCAAGGATGCGGAAACGGGATTCTTTCTCGAAGGTCATGTCAGGTCTGCTGGGCTTTTAGCCCACAGGGCGCAGCCGGGCAACACGGACAGGCCCGGAAAGGGTGGGGATCAAGAGCTGTCGATCATGTTTCCGGAGATGTTTCATGGTGCGTGGGGCCGCGAGAAAGTGCGAGGGCCTGCACAGGCATGACGTGCAGGCCCTTCAGCCAGCTTGGCCAGCAAATGGCCACCCCTTCCGGAACAGGACATGATGGAGGCGATCCTGCCCGGCAGCATCCCTTTCAGTTCTTCTCCTTGTCCACCAGCTTGTTGGCGGTGATCCAGGGCATCATGGCGCGCAGGCGCTCGCCCACTTCCTCGATGGGATGCTCGTCGGCAAGCCGGCGCATGGCCTTGAACCGGGGCTGGCCGGCCTGGCACTCGCGGATCCAGTCGGAGACAAAGCTGCCGTTCTGGATGTCCTCGAGGATGGCCTTCATGCGGGCCTTGGTCTCCTCCTTCGGCAGCACGCGCGGGCCCGACACATATTCGCCGTATTCGGCCGTGTTGGAAATGGAATAGTTCATGTTGGCGATGCCGCCCTCGTAGATGAGGTCGACGATGAGCTTCACCTCGTGCAGGCACTCGAAATAGGCCATCTCGGGCGCATAGCCGGCTTCCACGAGAGTCTCGAAGCCGTTGCGGATGAGCTCCACGAGACCGCCGCAGAGCACGGCCTGTTCGCCGAAGAGGTCCGTCTCGCACTCCTCGCGGAAAGTGGTCTCGATGATGCCGGAGCGTCCGCCACCGATAGCCGAGGCATAGGAGAGCGCCAGATCATGGGCGTTGCCCGTGGCATCCCGGGCCACGGCGATGAGGCAGGGCACGCCACCGCCTTTCCGGTATTCGCCGCGCACGGTGTGGCCCGGGCCCTTGGGGGCGATCATGATCACGTCCAGCGTGTCCTTCGGCTCGATGAGGCGGAAATGGATGTTCAGCCCGTGGGCGAAGGCGAGAGCCGCGCCGTCACGGATGTGGGGCGCGATCTGGTTGCGATAGACATCGGCCTGCAGCTCGTCGGGGATGGCCATCATGAGCACGTCGGCCCAGCCGGCAGCCTCCTCAACGGACATGACAGGCAGGCCGGCAGCTTCCGCCTTCTTCGCCGAGGCGGAACCGGGGCGCAGGGCCACGGCCACTTCCTTCACCCCGGAATCCTTCAGATTCATGGCATGGGCATGACCCTGCGAGCCAAAGCCGACAATGGCCACCTTCCTGCCCTTGATGAGATTCACGTCTGCATCGCTGTCATAGTACACGCGCATGGCCGAAGTCCCCTCGAAAGACGCCGTCACGGATCGCAAGAACTCCTGCGCGACAATAGCCGCTCATCGGCAAAAGGCAAGGCGCGTGAACACCCGTGCGCGTGTTGCCATGGGCGGAAGACGGGCTGTCACTCGCGGCCCGACATGTGCGGGGAATCGTCCCGAACCGGGGACGGGCCGGATATTGCCGATGCCCGGCGGGTGCGGCCGGAACGACGCGGGCGCAACAGGGCATGGGTGCTGGTGCGGATGAGGGGACGGGGCGTGGCCCGCACGGCAAAGGCCATGAGCGCATTGAGCAGGCCGGGAACAACCACGACCCGGCCTTCCTTGAATCCCTGCCACCCGGCGCGGGCCACCTGTTCCGGGCGGGCCTTGAACATGAAGCGGGCAAGGGGCAGCCGATCCATGCCGGCCCGTTCGATGAAACGGGTGCGCACGGGACCGGGGCAGAGGGCGGTGATGGTCAGGCCGTCGCGCCGCACCTCCTCGGCCAGGGCCTCGGAGAGGGACAGCAGATAGGCCTTGGTGGCGAAATAGACGGCCATGCCGGGGCCGGGCATGAAGGCCGCCAGGGAGGAGACGTTGATGATGCCGCCGCGGTGGCGAGCCACCATGTCGGGCAGAACGCGCAAGGCCAGTTCCGTGGCCGCGCGGACATTGAGATCCACAAGCCGCATCTGCTCTTCCAGTGGCAGCCCGGCAGCGGCGCCCGCAAGGCCGATGCCGGCGTTGTTGATCAGCACATCCGGCACGAAACCACGCGCCTTCAGTCGCTCCTGCAGGCGCGCCGGCGCGTTCCGCTCGCTCAGGTCCAGGGGAATCACGTGGGTGACGCTCTCATGCTCGGCATGGAGAATGCCGGCGATGCGATGCAGCTGGTCCTCGCTGCGGGCGACGAGGGCGATCTCCCAGCCGCCTTCCTCCGCAATGATGCGGGCAAAGGCCTCGCCAATGCCCGAGGACGCGCCGGTGATCAGCACCCGGCGCGGGCCGCTCGCAGTCCAGATGCGGTTCATGTCTGCCTGTGCCCCCCTTGTGTTGTCCGGTCCCCGGTCGGGAGATCTTCTGGCACTTTAGCCAATGGATGCGGCGGCGTCATGACCGTTTGGGCTTTGTCAACCATGGTCTCAATTCGTTCCGCCGTGCCGGTGCCTGACAAGATGTCGTTAATGCCTGGTGGCGACAATGGCGGCAGTTGCAGAGCCTTGCGCAAGCAGCGATCAACCCTGGCAACCCTGGCTGCCAGGTGCGATGCGGATGTTGCAGGGCCTTGGAGTGCGTTTGCGTAACTGCGGTGACCGGGAGTTTCGGTGCCATGAGCACGAAATGGGAAGCCTTCTCCACGACCATCGAGGGCGTTCCGACGTGGATCGTCTTCAATCGCGAGGCCGTGGAAGAACTGCCGAAGCTGGATCTGCCCAACCTGATGAAGGTGCAGGTGGCGTTCGTGGCGGGCGAGGATGGCCTGCCGCTGCCGGCAGAGGAGGAGCGGCTGGCGGTGCTGGAAGAGGAGCTGGAGACCTGGGTGGGGGCCATCGATGGCCGCTATGTGGCCCAGCTCACGGCCCAGGGGCTGCGCACCCTGTTCTTCTATGTCGCCTGCGGACGCGAGGAGGCGGAAAACCTGGTGCGGCGCATTGCCCTGCGGCAGGACGTGGAGCTGGGCTTCGAGATGGAGGCGGATCCCGGCCACCGGGTGTTCTTCGACCTGCTGCTGCCGACAAAGGACGAGCGGCGGCGCATGCGGGACCTTGCCGCCATCGCGGCACTGGAAGCAGAGGGCGATCACCTGCATGTCAACCGGCCGGTGGAGCACACGGCGCGGTTCACCAACCGGCATCAGGCCATCGCCTTTGCCAACTGGGCGCGCAAGAATCGCTTCATCGTGGACGGGATCCTTTCGCCCAGCAAGGAGGAGCCGTGGTTCGTGCTGCAGTTCCATCGGGTGATGCCGCTGCTGCCCGAGGAGATCGATGCGGACACGGCGGCCATTACGCACATGGCGGAGCAGCTGGGCGGCGCCTATGATGGCTGGAGCACGCGGCCGGTGCTGGCCAAGGCCGTGTGAGGCGTGGCAGATGCAACAGTGAAACGTTTCGGGGCGTCGCGCCAGGTTGGCGCCGCCCTGTTGCATTCGGCCCGGGCCGTGTCTGTCAGGCGTTCGTGGCGGTGTTCGGCGTGCCGCCATCGGCACGGGCTGCCAGGGCCAGCACCACTTCCTGCAGGAGCTGGAGCTCGCGCGGACCGGAGAGACGGTGATCCGCGCCCTTGATCAGGGTGAAGGCCACATCCTCGCCACGGAGAGCCTCGAAGGTCTTCATTGCATGCTGCCAGGGCACGTCGGTGTCGCGATCGCCCTGCAGGATGCGCACGGGCACGCTCACGTCCAGTCCCTGTGCCAACAGGAGGTGCTGCCGGCCATCCTCGACGAGCGCACGGGTGATGAGGTAGGGTTCCGGCGAATAGTCGCTGGGAATGTGCACGCGGCCCTTTTCCTCCAGCTCCTTTCGCGTGCTTGCCGAAAACCGATTCCACATGAGGTCCTGCGTCATGTCCGTGGCCGGGGCCAGCAGCACGAGACCGCGGATGCGCGCGGCCTCTGCCGGTGCGGTCTCCTTCAGCCGGCGGTAGAGGAGCAGGGCGAGCCAGCCGCCCATGGAGGAACCGATGACGATGCGCGGGCCTGCCGCGACCTCGCGGAAGACGGCCTCGGCCTCGTCCAGCCAGCGGGAGAGGGTCCCGTCCTCGAAACGGCCACCGGACTCTCCATGGCCGGAATAGTCGAAACGCACGGCCGAGCGACGGGTCTTCTCGGCCAGGTGGCCAAGGGTGGCGGCCTTGGTGCCACTCATGTCCGACCTGAAGCCGCCCAGCCAGAAAAAGCCGCAGGGCACCGGCCCCTGTGCCGGCGGTGGTGGTCCGTCCTCGATCCAGGCGATGGCGGTGCCGTCGGGCATGACGAGGGTTCCGCTGCGGCTCATGACTCGGGCCTCCTGGTTTTCCCGGGTTGCGTATGTGCCGTTTGGGCGAGACCTGCCGGCAGGAGCAATGTGACATGTCCTGAATGCCACATTTCGCTTCCGGTGGCGAGGGGTCTTCGGGATTGCTTGACTTGCCGACGGCATTGAACATCTATTATGCAGCTTGACGGCGCGCTTGCCCGCCGACTCATGCAGGGTCATGAACACGGGCAGGCAGACCAGCGCGGGGGACCGGCCGCTTCCATCGGCAAGGAACGGCGGCCGGAATCGTTCAACCACGGACACGAGGAGACCGAGCCATTCGCAGACCGTTCAGGGGACCCGCACGACCCCGGGATGAGGGGCCGAGGGTCAATGACAGGATCAGGGCGCCGGAGGTTCTCGTCATTGACGAGAACGGCGAGAAGCGGGGCGTCATGCCGGTGAAGGAGGCGCTGGCCCTGGCCGAGGAGGCCGGGCTGGATCTTGTCGAGGTGGCCCCGAACGCCAATCCGCCCGTCTGCAAGATCCTGGACTATGGCAAGTTCAAGTATCAGCAGCAGAAGCGGGCGGCGGAGGCGCGCAAGAAGCAGAAGACCGTAGAGGTCAAGGAAATCAAGATGCGCCCCACCATCGACACCCATGACTTCGATGTGAAGATGCGCAATATTCGCCGCTTCATCGAAAAGGGCGACAAGGTGAAGGTCTCCGTGCGCTTCCGCGGCCGCGAGATGAGCCATGCCGAGCTGGGGCGCGAGTTGCTGGATCGCGTGGTGGAAGGCGTGGGCGAGGCCGCCAAGGTGGAGGTTGCGCCTCGGATGGAAGGGCGCCAGCTGGTGATGGTGCTGGCGCCGGCGGCCGGCAGGTAGCTGTCCGGCGCTGACGTTCCGCACGGGTTTTTCCTTCAGGGCTGTCCCAGACAGGGCTGTTTTTTCCATAAGCCCATGATTGTCAAGGACGCC
>CAZNLW010000149.1:0-5510 GCA_964574205.1 uncultured Rhizobiaceae bacterium
GGTGGTCGCGCTTTTCCGCCTCCTCCAGCTGCTTCAGGTAGGCATTGAGCTGCTTCCTGTCGGCCCAGGCGGTGCCGTAGATGCGGGTGAGCATGGGCTTGTTCGGATCGCCCCGCCAGTAGGCGCCGGCCACCTTCATCAGCTTGAAGGCATCACCGATCTTGCCCGTGCTTGGCATGTGCGGCCCGCGGCACAGGTCGAACCATTCGTCACCCTGCCAGTAGATGCGGATCTCCTCGTCCTCGGGCAGCGATTCGATGAGCTCCACCTTGAAATGCTCGCCCTTCTCCCGGAACACCTCGATGGCCTTTTCCCGAGGCCACACCTCCTTGCGAAAGGGCAGATTGCGGGCCACGATTTCCCGCATCTTCTTCTCGATCTTCGGCAGGTCCTCGGGCGTGAACGGCTCGTTGCGATGAAAGTCGTAATAGAAACCGTTCTCGATGGTGGGCCCGATGGTCACCTGCGTGCCGGGAAAGAGCTCCTGCACCGCCTGCGCCATCACGTGTGCGGCATCGTGCCGAATGAGCTCCAGCCCCTCCGGATCGTCACGGGTGATGATGCGCACGCGCGCATCCCGCTCGATGGGATCGGAGAGATCCTTCAGCTCCCCGTCGATCTCGATGGCCAGCGCCTTTCTGGCCAGGGATCGGGAGATGGATTTCGCCACGTCCTCGCCGGTGATTCCGGCCTCGAAAGCCCGCGTGGCCCCATCGGGAAAGGTCAGCGTGATCTGCGACATGAATGGGATCTCCCTGCTCACTCGCTGCCCACGAATGCAGGTAAGCGGAGGCGAATCGACAACGGAACGGAGGCCCGGGGCCTGCCCTGTGGCCGCCTGTCCCTGGCCACGGCTTTAAGGGGCAGGGCCCGGTCCGTCAAGCGAGATCCGCGCGGCGGCCGGAAACAGGTCGTGACAAGAAGAGCCGAGGGCGTCCGCGCCCCGCAAGAACAGCCAGGATCAAGGTTAACCAAAGATTAACATGGCGTGTCATGGTGATCATCTTCATAAAAAAGCACCATCGCAACCAATCATTAACCTTGACACATGTATAACGGCCGCAGGTTTCAACAACGGGTCAGGATCAGAACCATGAAGACGATCACACGAACTGCCCTTGCGGCCCTTGCGCTGTTTGCTGCGTCCACGGCGGCCGGTGCGGCCGATCTGGCCCCGCCTCCGCCGCCAGCGCCGGAGATCCGTCCTTCCGTCACCGACTGGACCGGCCCCTACGTGGGAGGTGTCTTCGGTGGCACCTGCATGGAGACCAAAACGGACTACATCACCTACGGATATACGGACAGGAACGGCAACAACAAGTATGACCCCGGCGAGCGCAACACCACGCCCAGCGAGGTGCTGGCCAGCGACATGAACGGCTGTGGCCGTTCCGGCGGTTTCGTGGCCGGCTACAACTACCAGATGGACACCATCGTCTTCGGCCTGGAAGGCGAGTGGACCTGGGGGAGCTATACCGGCCGGCACGTGACGCACTATTATGACCCGGCCGGCAACCGCCACACCCAGTTCGATCATTACGACATCGACTGGCAGGCCAACCTGCGCCTGCGCCTGGGCTACCTCATGAGCGAGAACACGCTGGCCTACATCACCGGCGGTTTCTCCTGGCTGCGTGGCACGCTCAAGGACATGGGAACGGGCAGCAGCTTCTCGCGCACGCACCCGGGCTATGTCATCGGTGGCGGTCTCGAGCACGCCATCACCGAGAACATCCACCTCCGCGGCGAGTATCTCTTCTCGTCCTACAAGGACAAGACCTACGGCCGCTTCTGCACCACCTGCGACATTGCCGTGGATGTGCGCGAGAAGATGAACCGCTTCCACACCTTCCGCGTGGGCGTCACCTGGAACTTCCCGGTCGCCCAGTGGTGAGCCAGAGGGATCCACGACCATCAGGTGTTCCCTCCCCCCTCTCCCACGAGGCCGGCCCCTCTCCCACGGGCCGGCCTCCGTGTCTTTCCGGAGGGCGAGCGAACAGGGCCACGCACGTCACCGTCCGGCTCGTCGATGCCTGCGCACCCGCGCCGCCGGAAAGGAAAGCGTGACGCGCAGGCCGCCCACCCGCCCGACTGCCAGGCGGATGCCGATGCCGCAGCTTTCCGCGATGTCGCGGACGATGGCAAGTCCCGGGCCCTGGCCTTCCTGCCGCCCGTCCAGGCGCACGCCCGGATCGAACACGCGCTGCCGCACATCGGCCGCAAGGCCCGGCCCGTCATCCTCCACCACGATCTCGAGCGCGCCATCGGGCCTGAATGCGAGTTTCACGTCCACACGCTGCCGCGCCCACTTGCAGGCATTTTCCAGCACGTTGCCCGCAAGTTCCAGAAAATCCCCCGGCTTAAGCCCACCTCGAGGGACGCCACGGCTTCCGGCACGTCCAGCCGGCATTCGATGCCGCGGCTTTCCATGAGCGGCAACAGGGCCTGTCGCAGCGAGAACACGGCCGATGCCGGTATCGTCCATTCCCGGGTTTCACCGTCCCCCTTCAGGCGCACGCGGGCCAGCTCCCGCTCCACGGCGGCCTGCAACCGTTCCAGTTGACGCATCATGCGCTCCGCCAGGTCCGTCAGCCCGGCCTCTTCCGCTTCCCGCACATGCGAGACCATGACCGCAACCGGCGTCTTCAGCCCGCGCGCCAGCTCCGCCGCCCGGCGTCGGGCCCTTTCCATGTCGGCTTCCAGCTTGTCCAGCAGGGTGTTGATACTGCGCGCGAGCGGCTGCAGCTCGTCCACCACGTCGACCGTGAGACGTCTCCGCTCGCCCCTTTCGATGGCCATGACCTGCCGTCGCAGCCGTTCCACCGGCTCAAGTCCGCTGGCCACTACCGCCAGCAGCGCCAGCACGAGAAAGAGCCCCAGCACCGCCAGCGTCCGCCACACATCATCACGAAAGGCCGCCACGGCCGCCTCTGCCAGCCGCCGCTCGCGCGCCACCATCACCATGTAGGGACGCATGCCGTCACCGGCATCCAGTTCCACCCGCTGCACCAGTGCCAGCAATGACCGCCTGCCTGGCCCTGGCACATCCGCGAGAAAGACCGAAGCCTTGCCCTCCGGCATGGGTGGCGGTGCCGGAGACCATGGCGGCTGGTGAGTCCGGCCAGTTTCATCTTCTCAGGCCTCGCCTGTCCGCCCGCGAGGCAGAAGACGGGGCTGCGCCTTCCCGGGCGCAGCCCCTGTCCTTTTCCGCACTTTCAGAAAGCGCCGCCCGGTTGCCCCCTTGTCCGCCACAACGCCCATGCCGCGCATAGCGCCAGAAGAAGGGATCATGCGGCGGCACCCCCCGTTCGGGCACCGGGTCCAGTCCGTGCGTGCCGAAGGGATGGCAGCGCATCACCCGGAAGAATCCGAGCCAGAACCCCGCCCAGGCTCCATGCAGGCGGATGGCGTCCATGGCATATTCGGAACAGGTGGGCAGATGCCGGCAGTGCCGCCCGACGAAAGCCGAAAGCGAGAGCTGATACAGCCGGATCAGCCCCAGCAGCACAAGGGCCACCGGTCCCGCACGTTGCTTGCGGGGCTCGACCTTGTCATTCCGCGCCGTCATCTCCCGGTACCCTCGGCCGGATGCCCGCCCTTTCCGCTGTTGCCGCCGCCAGCGCCCGGCAGGCGGCCTCGAAGGGAAGCAGCACGGACTCGTGCCGCGCCGGCACATCCCGGACTGGCGCCAGCACGGCAAGACCCGCAAACCGACCTTCTTCCGGCGGCGGCGCGCCCGCGTGCATCATGCGCTGCAGATGATCGCGTGCCGCATGCACCTCCTCGGCACGCGCGCCCACGATTCCCTGTCCCAGAATGGCCGCGGCCGCCTGCGCCAGGGCACAGGCCTCGAGTTCCTGGGCAAAGGCGGCAATCCGGTCCTCGTCATCGAGCCTGAGCATCACGTGAATGCGCGAGCCACAGGTGCGCGAACGCAGGATCGCCTCGCCATCGGCCGCATCGAGCCGGCCGAGGTGGGGGATCTGCGTGGTCAGGGCCAGGATCTCGGGCGTATAGAGATCTTCGATCCGCATGCGTTTTTCATATCACCGCCTGCGGCTTTTCGCCATCCGGCGCGGGGGAGCGGGCCTCGCCACTTGACCCCACGCCCTGCCGCCCATAGACAGGTGGCGCATTCGTGAATGATCGTCCATCTGGCGTTGCCCGCCCCGGCTCACGAGGGGAACCTGCGGGAACGGGGGCGGGACTGCGCGGCCTTTCAGAGGTGAATCACATGAACAAGAAGGCCAAAACCGTTGTTCCCGACATCGGCAGGGGGCCAAGGGTGCCGCGTCCCTCCGAGGAGGAGGCCATGGCCGCCGTGCGCACGCTCATCGCCTGGGCGGGAGACGATCCCGACCGCGAGGGCCTGCGCGACACGCCCAAGCGCGTCATCAAGGCGTTCCGCGAATTCTTTGCCGGCTATGACGAAGATCCGCGCGAGGCCCTCTCCCGCACCTTCGAGGATGTGGGAGGCTATGACGACATCGTGATGCTGCGCGACATCGAATTCGCCTCCCACTGCGAGCATCACATGGTGCCCTTCATCGGCCGCTGCCACATCGCCTATCTGCCGGACGAGCGGGTCGTCGGCATCTCCAAGCTTGCGCGTGTGCTGGATATCTTCGCCAAGCGCCTGCAGACGCAGGAGACCATGACGGCGCAGATTGCTCATGCCATCAACGAGAAACTGAAGCCCCGGGGCGTGGCTGTCTACATCGAGGCCGTGCACATGTGCATGTCCCTGCGTGGCGTGGAGAAGCGCAACGTGGCCACGGTAACCACCGAGTTCCTGGGCGCCTTCCGCGAGGATCCGAACCTTCAGGTGCGTTTCATGGAGCTGGTGCGCACACCCTCCGAGCCCTTTGCGCTCTAGCGAGGCGCATGCCCCGGCCGTGACGCTCCAGGTCATGCCCGGCCCCGGTGGGCCGCAAGCGGCGGGAGCAGGACATGAGCGATGCATTCGACACCTGCACGGACAGGCAGGAAATCGAGGAAGGCCGCACCTTCTGCCCGCGCTTCGACGAAAAGGGGCTGATACCCGCCATCCTCACCCATGCGGAGACAGGTGAGGTGCTCATGTTTGCCTGGATGAATGCCGAGGCCCTCGCGCTCACGCTGAAGGAAGGCATCGCCGTTTTCTACTCGCGCTCCCGTGGGCGGATCTGGCGCAAGGGCGAGACCTCCGGCGAGGTGCTGGCGGTGACGGAAGTGCGCACCGACTGCGATCAGGATGTCATCTGGCTCAAGGTTCGCCCCCGTGGCCGCGGGGCGGCCTGCCACACCGGCCGGCGCAGCTGTTTCTATCGTGTGCTCAAGGGCGAAAACGGCCACTGGCATCTGGAACCGGACAACGCCGACCGCCTCTTCGATCCCGACACGGTCTACGGCGGCTGAAAGGTCCTCCGGCCGCCCATCTTCGGCTCAGTCGCATGTGAAGTATAGATAAGATATTGAGTCGAACGTGAACAATTAGCCCTGTGGGGCTGCGGGGATTGTTTGCCGCCGTT
>CAZNLW010000150.1:0-5496 GCA_964574205.1 uncultured Rhizobiaceae bacterium
GGCGCCGCAGCAGTTCCAGTCCTCGATATCCTCCACCTCGATGCCGAGCTCGGGGAAGACGGCGCGGGTGGATTCGTCCAGGTGCCTGCCGGTGGCCTCGGAGCTGCACCCGGGGTAGTAGGTGAACTTCATCTTCTCGCTCATGTCTTACCCCTTCTGCTCGAGTTCCTTGGCCTTGGCCAGCATGGCCTTCAGCTGGCTCTTCTGCCGGATCGTGTGCGGCAGGCCGATGTGCATGCGCCCGGCCTTGACCATGCCCAGCGCGATCTTGAGATTGTCGAGCGCCTTCCTGATGCCTTCGGAGAGACCGAAGGAGAAGAAATATTTCATCGTCACCAGACGCTCGTCGGTCTTGCCGAAGGATTCGGCAGACCACCAGAAGGCCTTGGAGAAGTAGTAGTTCTCCACCTTCTGCTTCGGCGCATAGCCCTCCTTCGCTGCCACGGCCGCCAGATGCTGGATGATGGTGGTGACGGGAATGCCGCGCGGACAGCGCACATAGCAGCGGTAGCAGGACGTGCATTCCCAGAGGGTGGACGAGGAGAGCACCTCGTCCTTCAGCCCCGCGCGCACCATCATGAAGATCTTGCGCGGGCCGTGATCCATCTCCTGGCCGTTGGGGCAGGAGCCGGAGCACATGCCGCACTGCATGCACAGGTTCAGCTTGTCGCCGCCCTCGACGTTCTCCCTCACCCAGCGTGCAAAGGAGAGGTCGTAGGTGCGGGTGGGTTGCGGAAGAGCCGTCATGTCAGAACCCCTTGAACGGATTGAGCCCGATCTCCTTGATCTGCTCGCCGAAGCGGTTGAGCAGATCGACGACGCGCCGGCTGTCGGCAATGGAGACTTCCTCGAAGGTCACCCGCTCCGGCTCCAGCATGAGGTTGCGGAGCGTCTCCTCCACCTTGCCGACGCGCTCCTTGGCGATGGCCGAGCCCTTCACGAAATGGCACTGGTAGTCATCGCCGGACTTGCAGCCCATGAGCATCACGCCGTCGTAGCCCTTCTCCAGCGCGTGGGAGACCCACATGAGGGTCACCGAACCGAGGCAGCGCACCGGAATGAACCGCATGTACTTGTTGATTTCACGCCGGTTGATACCCGCCATGTCAAGCGCCGGATAGGCGTCGTTCTCGCAGGCCAGAACGAGAATGCGGGGCTTTTCGTCAAACGGATCGGGCTGCTCCACCGCCTCGATCATCTCGGCGACCATGTTCGGCGAGTAGTTCCTGAAGCTGATGGTGCGCACCGGGCAGGCGCCCATGCAGGTGCCGCAGCGGCGGCAACGCGACGGATTGAGCTTGGGGTAGCCCTCCTCCGTCTCGTCGATGGCGCCGAAGGGACACTCCACCGTGCAGCGACGGCACTTGGTGCAGATGTCGAGGCCAAAGTGGGGGAAGGACAGGTCGCCCACGCGCGGGTGGGTGGCGCGGCTCTCCTTCGCCAGGTGGATCGCCTGCTTGGCCTTGAGCACGGCGCCGGCCGCATCCTCCTTCGCCTCCGCCGTGGTCATGGGCTTGCGCACCGCACCACAGACGTAGATGCCCGTGCGCCGCGTCTCGTAGGGGAAGCAGATGTAGTGGCTGTCGATGAAGCCGTTGTAGAGCACCGGAATGTGCGGCCCCTGACGATACTGCAGGTTGAGGATGGGCCCACCCGGCAGCGGCGGATTCTCCGGATCGCAATCCGCCTGCGCGGCACCGTTGCCACCCTCGCCGTCTCCCTTGGCCGCGTCACCATCGCCGGCCGGCTGGCCGTTGACAGTGATGGGCACGCGCGGGTTGACGTCGTCGCAGAGGAACTCGTTGCCCTTCTCGGCCTGCGGCAGATCCGGATTGGTGGAGTTGGGCATCATGCCCGTCATCACCACCACGGCATCCAGGCCCGTGAGCGTGGCCTCCTGGCCCAGCAGCAGATCGTCAATGGTGAGCTGCGGGCCATCGGCGGCGGACTTGACCATGGCCTTCATGAAGACCACGCCCTTCTCCTGGGCCTCGCGATAGAGCTCCTCCGCCTGGCCATGGGCGCGCAGGTTGTCATGCAGCACATAGACCATGGCCGACGGATCGGTGTCCATCACCTGGATGGCCTGCTTGATGGCGATGCGGTCGGCCACACCGGAGGTGTAGGGCATGGCCTCCGATTCGCAGGGGATGACAATGGCAATGGTGCCGAGCTTCTTGCCGTCCTTCTCGAGGCCGTTCTTCAGCACCTCCTCGAAATCCACACCGGACATGACCCCATCGACCTTGCCCAGACCATACTTCTCGTAAGGGGTCATGTCGTCCGGCAGGCGCCAGCCGGTGGCCACGACAATGGCGCCGAAGACATCCTCCTCCTCGGTGCCGCCCTGGGAGATGGTCACGGAGAATTCGCCGGGCTCGCCCGAGGTCTTCGTCACCAGGGCATTGGTCTTGACGGTGATGCGGTCATTCTCCTCGACGGCCCGGATGATGTCCTCGATGTTGTTGTCCACCAGTCCGCGATAGGGCGGCCGCGCGGGAATCAGCCGGCTCCAGCGACGCGTCCAGCCGCCGAGCTGGTCCGTCTTCTCCACAAGGACCACATCATGACCCGCCTTCGCCGCATCCAGGGCCGCGGTGAGACCGGCAATGCCGCCACCGACAACCAGGACCTTCTCGGACTTCACCACGTTCTCGTGAGGCTCCGGCACATCACAGGTGCGCGCCTGCGCGATGCCCATCATCACGTTGTCCCTGGCGAAGGCCTGGGTGTCCTCGTCCATGGGCGGCTGGGTCCAGGCCACCTGTTCGCGCAGGTTGGCGCGCACCGTCGGCACGCCCTCGAACTGGAAGCGGTCGGTCATGACACGGTGCGAGCAGGCCGCCACGAGCACGCGGTTGACCTCGCCGTCCTTGACGTCCTTCTCGATGACCGCACGCCCCTCGTCGGAACAGAAGGCCGCATGGCGCTGGCACTTGGCCACCTGGTATTCGCCGGAGACGGCCTGCTCCAGCTCGTCCATGTTGACGGCCTCGGCAATGCCGCAGCCCTCGCACAGATAGATGCCGATCTTGATGTCGTCAGACATTGTTCCTTACCTGGCTCCCACTGCCTGAATTGCCTTCAACGCCGCCGCCGTGCCCGACATGGTGGACAGGGCCACGTCGAACGGCCCCGCCGCCACGCCACAGGAGAACTGGCCACCCTCCTCGCCTTCGATGGCGAGCACGAAGCCATCCTCGTCCTTCACGACGTCACCCCTGATGTCGATGCCGCGGGCCTCGGGCTCCATGCCGGTAGCCAGCACCACCAGGTCGTAACTCTCGCAGTAGAGCTGACGCTCCGGCGAATCCTCGCGCACCATCAGCTCGCCCTTCACATAGGGACGGCCGTCCTCGCCGAGGCCGATCTCGGCAGGCTTGGACTTGATGAACTTCAGGCGCGGATCGACCTTGATGCGCTCGTAGAAGGTCTGCATCTTGTCGTGGGCGCGGATGTCTATGTAATACATGTGCACTTCCGCGTCCTCATACTGCTCCAGCACATAGGCCGCATGCTTGAGCGACGCCAGGCAGCAGATCATGGAGCAGTAGGGCAGGTGGTTGACGTCGCGCGAACCCGCGCACTGAATGAGCGCCACCTTCTTTGCCGGCTCGCCGTTGGAGGGCCGCACCACCCTGCCCTCGGTGGGGCCGTCGTGGTTGGCCAGACGCTCCATCTCCACGTTGTTGATGATGTCGGGGCTGGAGTCGTAGTGATAGGTCTCCAGCTTGCGGGCATCGTAGGGCTTCCAGCCGGTGGCCCAGATGATGGCGCCGGCGTTCAGCTCCACTTCCTCCTCGGTCTCGGAAAAGTCCACGGCGCCATACTTGCAGGCCTCCTGGATGCGCTGCTCGTCCTCCGTGCCCTTCACCGCCGGATCGATGACATAGCGCATGGGAAAGGCATGCTCGTGCGGCAGGCGCGCGGCCTTCACCTTGCCGAGACCGTAATTGTAGGGATCGTCGATCTCGGTCTCGCAGACCTTCGCACACTCGCCGCAGGCGGTGCACTTCTCGTTCACGAAGCGCGGCAGCTTCTTCGCCCGGATGACATAGTTGCCCTTCTCGCCCTCAACCGCCACGACCTCGTGCATGGTCAGCACCTTCAGCCGCGGATGCAGCTTCCTGATGCGCTGATAGTTGATCTCCAGCCCGCAGGTGGGATGGCAGAACTTGGGAAAATAGCGGTTGAGACGGGTGACGCGGCCACCCAGGGCCGGCTCCTTCTCGATCAGGATGACGTCATAGCCGGTCTCGGCGGCCTCCAGCGCCGCGGTGATGCCTGCGATGCCGCCGCCGATGACGGCAATCGTCTGGCTGTGCGGTCCGTCCTGTGCCATGGTCCCTCTTCTTTTTCCAAAAGGTGCTGTTGCCGTTGCACTCCATCATCCGCCGGATGTGATGGCCGATGTCGGGGGGAGACGAGAAGAGCGCAATTTGCCACAGCCACACCGGCCGCGCCGATCCGGGCCTGGCGTCACGCGGCCGTTTTTCGCCCTCGCCACGCCTTGGTCGCGGCCCGATCATCACCTGGAGCCTGATCATCACCTGGCGCATCGGCCGCAGGAAGGCGCACCGGCCGATCACGCCCGCCCCTCGGTCATTCCGGCCGCGAGCCGTCACCATTGCACAGCGGGCACCCGGAACTCTCCCCTCCTCACACGTGCACGGTCACCGCGCCAAACGCCGGGCCCGCCGGCCCGGACCCGCGCACGGCACCACCGGCATGGCGGGCCACATGCCCCGGCCCCTGACGGATGGATGAGGCGCGATCATCCCTTTCACGGACCGGTCAGCGACATCCGGCAGCCGCTGCGCCCCAGTCAGGCGCGGTTCCCATATACCGCGCCTTTCGCGCCCGGAAAAGCCCACACATTCATTTATGCGTATTTTTTTATGGAACGGTATGGCGATTCGGGCCGTTGAGTGGTATGTCCTTGCCCGGTTTTCCCGGAGGGAGGGACGCCCGGCGCGCCCAGTGACGTCTTCAGGGGCGTTCCGGGACGCTTTCCGGGGGGCTGATCATTCGCGACAGGAGAGCCTGAGAGCTTGTCTGGCAGGCGGGCGGGCCTGAAGGCCATCTTCGCCCCAGATGTCTTGCAAGGAGGGAGAGACCGATGTCGAAGCTGGTTCCGCCGCACGGTTCGGACGAGGTGATGCCCCTGCTCATCCCCGAGGTGGAGCGGGCCGCCGAGCTGGAACGCGCCCAGAGCCTCAAGCAGGTGCCGCTGCGCTCGCGCGAGGTGTCGGACGTGTCCATGTTCGCCATGGGGGCCTACACGCCGCTCGAGGGCTTCATGGGCCATGACGACTGGAAGGGCGTCTGCGCGGACATGAAGACGACCAGCGGCCTGTTCTGGCCCATTCCCATCACCTGCCCGGTGGAGGAGGACATCGCCGACTCCATCAAGGAGGGCGAGGAGGTGGCCCTGGTGGACCCGGAGACGGGCACCATCATGGCGATCATGGAGGTGACGGAGAAATACAGGCTCTC
>CAZNLW010000151.1:0-5407 GCA_964574205.1 uncultured Rhizobiaceae bacterium
ATCGCCATTGGCGCTTCTCCTGGCCAATATTCATCAAAATGGCAAAATGACAAATAGCTGCAGTGGAAGCTGTCAGGTTATCCAGGACAGCCCCAACCTTTTCTTCAGAAAAAACGATGCGTCCTGCTGGCTCAGGGCACGGCTCGGCGCCAGCAGGACAGCATTTCCGGCTCAAGTGAATCGCCAGGTTCTGACGATGCATCGCCAGAACCTTGCGATTCACAGCCATCCCATCCGAAAAGTTCTTTCAACTCAATACCTTGTCTATGCTTCACATGCGACGCTTTCCGGCCGGGCAGGGAGCTGCCGCCGGGCGCCCATGATACGGCCGCGGCCTTGAGCTTTCAGTGCATGGGACAGCGGCGATAGACGTTGCCTGTCAGGTCCCGGTTCTTGCGGATGAGAGAAAAGCCCAGGGTCTCGGCCTGGCGGCAAGCGGCCAGCCAGGCCGCGCCGGCAAGCGCGTATTCGGCAACCAGAACCGGCCGGCCGCGCGCCCGCCAGGGGAGATAGGTCTTGCATTCGTTCTGGGAGAAGCATTCCTCCACCACGGCAAAATCCATGACGTTCACCAGATCGTCCACGATATCCGGTGCGTTCTTCTGGGCGATGGCGAGGCCCAGGGCATGGGCAGCATCGGCCAGGGCGCGGGCATAGGCGAGGGCATCCTCGCGGGTGAGGGGAAAGCCCGTGTTCATCTCGTAGATGTCGATGTTGTCAGCCTCGATGGCCTGAAAGCCCATCTCTGCACAGCGCCTGAAACGCTTGCGCATGATGGGCAGCAGCACGTCCCGGCGGCGAATGTCCAGGAAGCGTTCGTCCGGCCAGTCCTCGTAGGTCCTGCCAAGCACGAATCGGGGAAAGCGGCCGCTGTCCCTGCGCCAGCGTTCCCAAGTGCCGACGGAAACGTAGCACACCATATAGGTGCCGCGGGCCCGCAGTTTCCGCACTTGCGAGGCCGACAGCAGATCCGGATCGATGTCCAGGATGTCCACGCGGCGCCGCAGCTCCAGAGGCGGGGAGAGCTGCCAGTCCCACGCGGGCCGCGGGGACGGGGGCGGGACGGGCTCGCCGGCGTGCGCCGGGAGGGCGGCCACCAGGAGGAGGATGGCCAGGGGCAGGAGATTGGCCAAGGTGTCAGCCGAACGGCCGACGTGTCGCAAGGATTGCCACCGTGATGTTGCGGTGGCGCCGGCCTTGGGAGCGGCCTTGCCGCCGAGGGGCCGGCATGTGTGCCGCATGCGGCGGAGGAGGAAGCGCAACAGGGGGGTCTCCCTCGCGCCGGATGGCAGGTCACTTCGGTTCATTTCGACAGCCCCGTGTGAGTGCAACGTTCATGCGCCATGCGTGCCGGTTGCGAATCGCTTCATTCTCCCGCGTTCAAGGACAAGAGGATGATGCCATCACGGGATGCGTGCGAGCGAATCTGTCTGCGCACCGCTGGCGGGTGCCAGCGGAGCGGGCGGGCCGTTGGGGCAGATTGTCAGAGGGTGCCGGTGAAGCGGCCCTCGGGCAGGGGTTCGGGGCGCGCCTCCTTTTCGGGTGTGTACCAGGCCAGCTTGTCGCGCAGGGTAACCACGGTGCCGACGATGATCATGGCGGGGCCCGTGAAGCGGGCCTGTTTCACCTTTTCCACGATGTCTCCCAGGGTGCCGGTGACCACACGCTGACCGGGGCGCGTGCCCTTTTCGATAACGGCGGCGGGCATGGCGGGATCCGCCCCGTGCTCCAGAAAGGCCGCGACCAGATCGGGCAGGATGCGCAGGCCCATGTAGATGGCGACCGTCTGGTGCGGGCGCAGGATCTGCTCCCAGTCGAGATCCAGGATGCCGTTGCGTCCGTGGGCGGTGATGAACAGGCAGCTCTGGGCATGGTCACGGTGGGTGAGGGGAATGCCGGCATAGGCCGCGCAACCGGCCGCGGCGGTGATGCCGGGCACCACCTGAAAGGGAATGCGCTCCTCGGCCAGCCGCTCGATCTCCTCGCCGCCGCGGCCGAAGATGAAGGGATCCCCCCCCTTGAGCCGGAGCACGCGCTTGCCCTCCCTGGCCAGCTGGATCATCAGCGCGGTGATCTGCGGCTGGGGCAGGGCGTGCTCGCCGGGGCGCTTGCCCACGTAGATGCGTTCGGCCTCGCGGCGCACGAGATCGAGAATCCCGTCGCCGATGAGGCGGTCATAGAGCACGACATCGGCCTTCTGCATGAGGCGCAGGGCCTTGAAGGTGAGCAGATCGGGATCGCCAGGCCCGCAGCCGACGAGATAGACCTCGCCGGCAATGCCGGTCTTCTCCTCGGCCTCGGCCACGGCCAGCTCGCGCTCCATGAGCTCGCGAGCCGCCTCCTCGTCGCCGGCGAAGACGAGCGAAGCCATGGGGCCTTCCAGGATGCGTTCCCAGAAGCGCCGGCGATTTTCCGGATTCTTCAATCGTGCCATGACCTGGTTGCGAATGTCGCCGGCAAAGCGGGCGAGCTTGCCATAGGCCGCCGGGAGCATGGTCTCCAGACGGGCGCGAATCATGCGCGCGAGGATGGGCGAGGCGCCGGAGGAGGACACGGCGACGATCATGGGATCGCGATCGACGATGGAAGGCATGATGAAATCGCAGAGTTCGGGCCGGTCGGCCACATTGACCGGCACCCCCGCCGCACGGGCCAACTCGGCCACACGGCGGTCGTCCTCCTCCCGGCGGCAGGCGGCAAAGGCCAGCGCGGCGCCCTCGAAATCCTCGCGGCGCGGACAGCGCGTCTGATGCTCCAGCCGCGGATGGTCCCGCAGGTCGAGGAAATCGTCCTCCTCCACCGATCCGGCAAAGAGCTTCACGCGGGCGCCGGCGCGCAGGGCCACGTCGCAGCGGCGGGCGGCGACGGTGGTGCCGCCGGCGACGATCACAGTGCGGTCGCGCACGTCAAGGAATATGGGCAGATAGTCCATGGCTCCTCGCTGTCCATCCGGCTGGCGTGCCCTAGAACCGGATTTCCGCGGCATCCCGTCCGTCGGCCCGCCTCAGTCCCCGGGATCGCGGCCCGGCACCTTCCGTGCCCACTCCTCGAAGAGACGGGCAAGGCGCAGGGCGTCCTCACGGTCCAGCCCGATCTGGGTGATGCGCTTGCCTTCCTTGTAGGTGAGCCGGAGGAAGTGCACGTCATTGCCGGCGTCCACGGCATCCACCTTCAGCTCGCGGCGGAAGGCCGTGACGAACTCGGCCAGGGTCTCCACCGTCTCCTCGGGGGTCATTGGCCCGTCTCTCCCTTCTTTTCCTGTTCGGCCCAGCGTTTCTTCAGTTCCTCGGTGCGATCACCCCAATAGAAGGCGGTTTCCAGTTCCAGGTGCCAGTTGGGCGGCGTGTCGGGATAGTCCGGCTTGACGTCGAACTCGAGGAAGACCTCGCCGGACTTCGCGACGAGAATCACCAGCTCGCGCAGCTCCTCGAATTTCTCGATCTGCGGATTGGCGATCATCAGCTCCGACAACTTGGCCATGGTTGGCACCTCCCTGCGGCGCTTTCGCTGTGTCTGTTTCCGGCGAGCCCTCAATCGCTCCTCTCCAGCGGCGTCGTCCCGGGAGCGAGGTCACCAGCGGCACCGTGGCGATGTTCCCGTGCCGGCGCGGGAAGCGGTCAGGCCGGCTCCACGCGCTCCGTGCCGGCGATGCGGTTGCTGTAGCGGGCACGGTACATGAGGCGGCCGCGACCGGGCTCCTCCCAGTCCTCGAAGGCGGTGCGCGTGTGCAGGACGTTGTTGCAGATCAGGCCCTGCCCGGGCTGCATGCGCACACGGAAAAGGAAAGGCTCGCCACTCTCACGCAGAAGATGGCGCAGAAAGGCCACGGCCTCAAGGGTGAGGGGATCGTCTTTCCATTCTATGTTACGGCTGCGCTCGGTATAGCGCATCTGCAGGGCGCCGCTCTCCTCGTCCACCCAGAAGACCGGACCGCGTGATTCGGGGCGAAGGCGGCCGTCTTCTTCCACGAATTCGGGAATGGTCATGGCCTGCGGATCCATGAGGGCGCGGATGTAGGCGGGGTTCTCGTCGCGCAGGCGGATGTAGGCGATCTCGGGATCCAGCAGCTCGTTCTCGCCGCCGCTGCGGCCCTGGCGGGCACAGTGGAGAATCATGGAGCGGATGACGGGCGCACCAGGCCAGCCGAACTTGTAGTAGCCATCGGTGTGCCAGAGAATGCGGCGGGTGGTGTAGGGAATGAAGCCTGAGCGGGGGCGCGCGGTTTTGTCCACCACCTCTATGGCCACCACCTGCTCGTCGTCCATGGAGCGGTGATCCTCCACGTCGGTCATCCCGAAGGCAGCCGCGAACGCCTTCAACGCACGCTCGAGCGGCGGACCCGACTGGCCGGAGCGGTCATGCGTGTCATAAATGGCCATATTGGCCCGGCGGCAGAGATCCCGAATGCGGGCTTTCTCCTCTTCCGAAGGGGCAGAGAGGTCCTGCAGGGGAACAATCAGCTCCTCCGGCGTGGTCGGGTGGTTTGCCAGCTTCCAGGCCCGCCAGCGGCGATAGCTCTCCTCGTCATCAAGGGAGAAGGGACCGGCTGGGGGCGGGCCCAGACGCGGCGGGGAGAGAGGGGATTGTGCAGTCATGATCTTTCCGACTCCCGAGCAGTTCACAAGCTGGCACGAGCGGCGTGGCGGCCCGAAGCAGCCCTGCAGCTCCCCTTCAGCACTGCCGCCGCCCATGGCTGCGAGCGCGCGTGGCGGCAAGCATGGTTGGCGCGGCTGTGGAAAGGGAGCAATGATGCAGATCATTTTCGAGATCCGGAATTGATGGCAAGGAGGGGCGAGAAGGGCTTGTGAGTGTCGCTTTTTTTGTAAATTATCGAATACGCATATTGGAATATGAAAATGTCTTGTGCTATAGAGCCGCCTGTCGGTTCCGGAAGGACCCTTCCGCGGAGCGAAAGAGGCGGCACGCTGAGTGGCCCAAGCGGATTGGCCAATGGTATCATGCCGGCGCCTTGTGATGGCGACGTGCATGAGTTTCAACGATGCAGCGTGAAGCCCTGAGCGGACGGTACCGGGGGAACCTTGCCTCATCGATGACCGGTTGCCGCCAGGCCAACTGAAGAGGGAGTGACAGATGGCGAACAACGATTTCAAGGTGCATCCGACGCCAAAGCTGGACGAGCTGGAAAAGGGGCCCTGGCCCTCGTTCGTCTCCGGCCTGAAGCGTCTGCGTGATGCCGGGAAGCGCTATTCCCCGATGATCAACGACCTTCTGGGTCAGCTCGAGCACTCCTACACGGAGCGTCTCGGCTTCTGGAAGGGTGGCACCATCACCGTGGTGGGCTATGGTGGCGGCGTGATCCCGCGCTTCTCCGAGGTGGCGGACAAGTTCCCCGAGTCCTCCGAGTTCCATACGCTCCGCGTGATTCCGCCCGCCGGCATGCACTACA
>CAZNLW010000152.1:0-5340 GCA_964574205.1 uncultured Rhizobiaceae bacterium
CCCGGATGAGCTGTAGCATTCTCCGCGCATGTGCGAAAAGGCAGACGTTGGCATGACAGCCGGTGCTTCTCGTGTCCTGGCCGATGGCACGCGTCGAAAGCGGGAACAGCCGAAGGCGGGCAGGCTTTCTACCGTTGATGCAGATCAAGAAAAATTCCTTTTGGCGAAAGAGCTTATGTCCAGGCGAGCGGGTTTGCGGTTGCCTTGACATTCAAACTTTGGCATGTTTCCGCGCGGAAGGAAGGAAGCGGGGAGGCGGAGACACTGCTTGCCGCCGGGCCGGAAAACAACCATTCCCAAACGCTGGCCAGGCGGTGCGGGGTGCCGTTTCCGGGGAGATGCCGGCTCGCATGTTGCCGTGTGTGGCGGCCTCTCGTGGCGCGGCATGCCGCAGGTCCCTTCCAGGATGTCCCGCGAGCAGTCCATCCGCACCCTTGGGACTCACGACAACATAAGGGCCTGAAAGCATGAGTGGCACGTTGTGGATTGTCATCGGGGCGGCACTGCTCTCGATCCTGTTCGCGCTGTGGATGATCCAGCAGGTGATGTCGCAGGATGCCGGCACGCCGAAGATGCAGGAAATCGCGGCCGCCATCCGCGAGGGCGCCAATGCCTACATGTCGCGCCAGTATTCCACCATCGCGGGAGTCGGCGTGGTGGTGTTCATCCTGGTGGGGCTCTTCCTCTCGTGGACGGCGGCCATCGGCTTTGCCATCGGTGCCATCTTTTCCGGCATGGCCGGCGTGATCGGCATGATGGTCTCGGTGCGCGCCAACGTGCGGGTGGCGGCGGCCGCAGCGAAGTCGCTGGCGGCCGGCCTTGACGTGGCCTTCAAGTCCGGCGCGGTGACGGGCCTGCTCGTGGCGGGCCTCGCCCTTCTGGGCGTGTCGGGCTACTTCTGGGTCCTGATCGGCCCGCTGGGCCATGCGCCGGCCGATCGCACCGTGGTGGACGCCCTGGTGGCGCTGGGGTTCGGTGCGTCCCTGATCTCCATCTTCGCGCGTCTGGGTGGCGGCATCTTCACCAAGGGTGCCGACGTGGGCGGCGACCTGGTCGGCAAGGTGGAAGCCGGCATTCCGGAGGATGATCCGCGCAATCCGGCCACGATCGCCGACAATGTGGGCGACAACGTGGGCGACTGCGCCGGCATGGCCGCCGACCTGTTCGAGACCTACGTGGTGACGGTGGTGGCCACCATGGTGCTGGCCTCCATCTACTTCACCGGCGAGACGGCGGTGAAGATGATGCTCTTTCCGCTGCTGATCGCGGCGGTGTGCGTGATCACCTCCATTCTCGGCACCTTCTTCGTGAAGCTGGGGACCAACAACTCCATCATGGGGGCGCTCTACAAGGGCTTCATCGCCACGGCGGTGATGTCCCTGTTCGGCATCGCGGGCATCGTCTGGGGCTGGCTGGGCGCGTCCGAGACCTTCCAGGCCGGTGACGTGACCTTCACCGGCCAGGCACTCTTCTGGTGCGGCGTCATCGGCCTCGTGGTGACGGGGCTGATCGTGTGGATCACCGAATACTACACGGGGACCGGCTTCCGGCCGGTGCGGGCCATCGCCCAGAGCTCGGTGACGGGGCACGGCACCAACGTGATCCAGGGCCTGGCGGTGTCGCTGGAGGCCACGGCCCTGCCGGCGCTGGTAATCATCTTCGGCATCATCTTCACCTACATGCTGGCCGGGCTCTACGGCATTGCCATCGCGGTGACGACCATGCTGTCGCTGGCCGGCATGGTGGTGGCGCTCGATGCCTTCGGCCCGGTGACGGACAACGCCGGCGGCATTGCCGAAATGGCCGACCTGCCGCCGGAAGTGCGCGAGACCACGGATGCGCTGGATGCCGTGGGCAACACCACCAAGGCCGTGACCAAGGGCTATGCCATCGGTTCGGCGGGCCTGGGCGCGCTGGTGCTGTTCGCCGCCTACACGGCCGACCTGCAGTATTTCGCCAGCCGGGCCCCGGAAGGCTCGCTGCTGCATGGCGTGCAGGTGGACTTCTCGCTGTCCAATCCCTACGTGGTGGCCGGCCTGCTGTTCGGCGGTCTGCTGCCCTATCTTTTCGGCGGCATTGCCATGACGGCCGTGGGCCGTGCCGGCGGCGCCGTGGTGGAGGGGGTGCGCCGGCAGTTTCGGGAAAAGCCCGGCATCATGGAAGGCACCGAGAAGCCGGACTACGGCCGGGCCGTGGACATGCTCACCAAGGCCGCGATCAAGGAAATGATCATTCCCTCCCTGCTGCCGGTGCTCTCGCCCATCGTGGTGTTCTTCGTGGTCTATTTCATCGCCGGGGCCTCCAATGCCTTCGCGGCCCTGGGCGCCATGCTCCTGGGCGTCATCGTGACCGGCCTGTTCGTGGCCATCTCCATGACCACGGGCGGTGGCGCCTGGGACAACGCCAAGAAGCTCATCGAGGACGGTTTCACGGACAAGGATGGTGTCACCCACAAGAAGGGCTCCGAGGCGCACAAGGCCGCGGTCACGGGGGATACCGTGGGCGACCCCTACAAGGATACGGCGGGTCCGGCAGTGAACCCCATGATCAAGATCACCAACATCGTGGCATTGCTGCTGCTGGCGGCCCTGGCACACTGACCGTCCCGTCGGTGGCGGGGGTGCAGGTTCTCCCGGCGTCTGCCCGGGCAAGGAACAGTAATGGGGCACGGTGCCGTCCGGCGCCGTGTCTCCTTCGTGTGCCGGCGGCGGCATGCGTCTGTTGCGGTCCGGCCTTTCCGGGCTTCCGGGAGGGCGGCAGGATACGGCTCGCCTGGGGCGGATGTGCCGGACACGGCCGGTGCAGCCTGTCCGGGTTCAGAGATTGACGCTTCGGTTATTTGGCGATTGCGGCATCAGATCCGAATATGTTAATCTGCCTGCGGTGGGGACGAAGCGGTATCGGGGCGGCAGCCGACGGCCGATCTGCCTGAGGGGCCGGGCAGGAAAGGCAACGTCTGAACACTTCTTGAAGGCTTCGGCTGCCGAATGTGCCCATCCGCGCCATAATCACAACAAGAGTTTCCACCATCATGATCCGTGCGGGCCTGCCGATTCGCCTGTGGCGCGCATCCGTTCTCCGATGCGTGATCAGCGTGAAGGCAAGATGGCCCGCGGGAGAAACTGGCGTGAGGAAAAAGAGGAGGAAACAACCATGCGGAAGATCGTTGCTGCTGCTGTCGGCCTTGCGATTGCCGGTGTCATGGCGACTTCGGCCTGGGCCCTCGATACCAAGAAGATGCTCGGCAAGTGGAAATGGCAGGACTTCGTCGTCGAGGTCACCGAGGGCGGCGAGTACGGCATTTCCGCCAAGGTGGTCTCCGGCCCCAAGAACGTGGGCATGGAGATGATCCAGTCCAAGCTGGAGGAGAAGGACGGCTACATCGTGGGCCGCATCAAGCATCCGGGCAACGGCAAGGTCTACAACACCAAGATGAGCATGCCCGACGAGAAGTCCTGGAAGCTGGACGGCTGCACGGACGATGGCGCCTGTGCCACCGGTGTGTTCACCAAGGTGGAGTGAGCATGCGGCCGTTCCGTTACACCACATGTCCTGACACGATAGCTGTCTGATCATGGCGGGCCGGGGCCTTCAGGGCTTCGGCCCGTCTGTCTTCTGGTATCGGATGGGCCAGGCCGGTGTGTTGTGCACCGCGTTGCTGCGGCAGGGGCATGTGAGGCGGTGCCGGCTGCGGGCATGTGATCTCTCGGGAGCATGGGGTTCTCGTTGCCTCGGGGGCTGGCTTGTCGCCCCGAGATTCGTGTCGCAATCGTCCGTTTACGGATTGTTTCGGAACATTCGGCATCCAATGGAGTTGGCGGGGGCTGCCGAAGACCGGCGGATCGCGGATTGTCACAGTTGCGGGTGTCGGATGACGAGGCCAGGATGACATCATGTACGTGCATGTGAAGGACAGGCTGATGACGGGGCGGCCGGTCATCCTCGCCGGTAGCTGGAGCACGGAACTGGCGGCGCAAGGCGTGGAGCCGGCGGGGCCGCTGTGGACTTCACCGGCCAATCTGGAAGCGCCGGATGCCGTGCGAGCGGCGGGCGAGGCCTTCGTTCGCGCCGGTGCCCATGCGGTGTTGGCCAATACCTTCTCCACCGGTCCGCTGCTCATGCATGCGCTGGGACGACTGGACGACATGGAACGCATGGATGCCCGCGCCATTGGCCTTCTGCGCGAGGCCATCGCGGTCACGGGCGAGGACATCGCGCTGGGGGCCAGTTTCTCCGTTCATGGGGCCGTTTCCGATGACGAACGGCTGGGCGAGGATCTCTCGGCAACGGAACTGGAGCGGCTGTTTGCGCGCAAGGCGGCCATCTTCCGCGATCATGGCGTGGACTTCATCTACATGGAACGGGTGCGGGGCCTTCGCCGTGGCGTGATCGCCACCGAGGCCGCCGTGGCCACGGGGCTTCCGGTGTGGGTGGAGCTGGCGATCCAGCGCGGGCCGGATGGTGGAATCTGCAGCGCGGGGTCCTGCCGCTGGCAGCTGCAGGACATGGTCTCGAGCCTCATGAGCACGGGAGCGGTGGCCTGTGTCATCAGCAGCACGGATCCGCTGGTCGTTGCCGATGCCCTGCAGGTGCTGCGCATGGCATGGGCGGGGTATCAGGGCGTGAACCTGGTCAATGGCGAGGCCCATATCCCCGAACGGGGCGGCGAGGACCGGGCGCTGTGGAAAGGAGCGGAAGTGAGCCCGGAGGAATATGTCATCGAGGCCGGACGCTGGCGCCGGCAGAAGGCGCAGATCTTTGCCCTCACTGCCGGTCTGGGGGCCGCACACGTGGCCGCCCTGGCCCAGGCCTTCGGGGCGGTGTGAGGCCCGTCCGATCCGCCGGCCCGGATCGCGGTACAGCACAGGCAGGACATCCTCCGCAGTTTCGGAAGGTCCGGAAGGCCCCAGATCGATGGGGCCTCGGCGAAGGATGGGGTTCCGGGGTGCTCCGGACCGGCCGCGAAACGGCGGTCAGCCTGTTTTTTCCCGGCCGTTGTCTTCCGGCGTGTCATAGGGGGGCTTGTGCAGCCCCCTAGGCGAAAGGGTGAAGATCTCCACGCCGTCTTCCGTCACGCCGACAGTGTGTTCGAACTGGGCAGAAAGCGAGCGATCGCGGGTGACGGCCGTCCAGCCGTCGGCGAGAATCTTCACGTGTGCGCGGCCCAGATTCAGCATGGGCTCCACGGTGAAGAACATGCCGGGCTTCAGCTCGTAGCCGGTGCCGGGTTCGCCGTAGTGCAGGATGTTGGGAGCGTCGTGGAACAGGCGCCCCAGGCCATGGCCGCAGAAGTCGCGCACCACGGCGCAATGCTGCGATTCCGCATATTGCTGGATGGCA
>CAZNLW010000153.1:0-5229 GCA_964574205.1 uncultured Rhizobiaceae bacterium
CCACCTTGTCAGAACAGGAAAGGGCTGACTTCATGGCCCGCTTCGACCGCCTCTTCTTTCGCGCCGGTGGCTGATGCTCCGGGGCCGGTGAGCTCCCTCTCACCCTTCACCCTCCGCCCCACCGCCCTGGGCCTCGCGCAGCGCGCTCAGAAGCCGCGCCATGTCATCGGGCAGCGGACTTTCGAAAAGCATCCGTTCCCCCGTCACGGGATGCTCGAACCCCAGGATCGAGGCATGCAGGGCCTGCCGTCCCAGGGCCGAGAGAGCCGCCCGCGCCGCCGCCGGCAGTCGCCGGGCGGAAGCGGCAAAGCCCGTGGCATAGAGTGGATCCCCCATCACCGGATGGCGGATGTGCGCCATGTGCACGCGGATCTGATGTGTGCGCCCCGTTTCCAGTTCGCATTCCACCAGGGCCGCCAGCGGCCGCCCCTGCGCATCGCGAAAGGTCTCCAGCGTGCGATAGTGCGTGATGGCCTCCCGTCCCTTCTCCGGCGGCACCACGGCCATGCGCAGCCGGTCGCGCGGATGGCGGCCAATGGACGCCTCCACCGTGCCACGCCCGAGGGACGGATGCCCCCACACCAGCGCGTGATAGCGCCGCAGCAGCCGCCCATCCCGCCCGTGCTCGGCAAACTGTGCGGCCAGCCCCTTGTGCGCGGCATCCGTCTTGGCCACGACCATCACGCCCCCCGTGTCCTGGTCCAGCCGGTGCACGATGCCCGGCCGGCGCACGCCGCCGATGCCGGAAAGGCTCGCCCCGCAATGGTGCAGCAACGCGTTCACCAGCGTGCCGCGCTCGTGCCCCGGCGCCGGATGCACCACCATGCCCGGCGGCTTGTCGATCACGATCAGATGCGCGTCCTCGTGCAGGATGGTCAGGGGAATGGCTTCCGGTTCCGGTTCGGCTGGCGCGGGCGGCGGCAGCACAAGCATGACATGCTCGCCGCCTTTCAGCTTCTGCCCCGGGCGTGAGGACAGCGCGCCATTGATCTTCACGCGCCCTTCTGCAATGAGAGACTGGATCCGGGAACGCGACAGTGTCGGCAGGACTGTCGCCAGATGACGGTCCAGCCGTTCACCGGCCGCGTCCGCCGGCACCACGATGTGCAGGATCTTTTCCTCTCGGGCATGCATGACGGATGAGCGATAGCAGAATGACCGCTCCAGACAAGCCGATCGACGATCCGCCTGCATCATTTCCCTCCCGCCGGCACCGGCCCGGCCGGGACCCGATGCCGGCAAGGCAGGCCGGGCAGGAGCGCAAGCTTCTGATCCTGAGAGGGATCGTGATCGTCCTTGGGGTCTTGCTCGTGCTGTCGTTCATCGCGCTCGTGGCCGGCATCTTCGTCAAGGGGGCGGGCAAGCGGCCACCAGCCGGTCAGCAGCTGCCGGAGACGATGGCCATGCCGGCCGGCACCACCATCCAGTCCATGGCCAGCAGCCGCGGTGAGCTGGCCGTGGCCCTTCGTCATCCGGATGGCACGCACGAGATCCTCGTCATCGACACCCGCCGCGGCCGCCTCCTGCGTCGCATCCGCCTGGCTCCGGCCACGGCACAGTGAAACAGCCAACGTCGGCAGGAGCGTTCTCATCCCTGCCCATGGCTTGCCGCCACCTGCCGGGCAAGCCTGAGGTCACTCGGCTTGTCCACGTCGATGGCCAGCCGTGGATCATCGAGAAACACGGCATCCGCCGTCGTGCCCAGGCGCCGCCCGGCCGCGGCGACCACGGCGCGTGCCCCTGCCCGCAAGAACAGAAGCCGCACCAGCGTCGGCAGACCGAAGCTGAGCGCCATGCGCCAGGGACGCTTCCGGGCCCTTTCCACCCGCTGCCAGAAACGCACGGCTTGAAGTGACGATTCGTCCTTCAACGCAAACAGATTGCAGGAGGTCACTGGCTCACCGCCCAGAGGCATCCAGGTGCGCTGCATCTGCGGAAAGGTGCCCAGCACGTCATTGCGACGCGCCAGGGCCACCACCAGTGCTGCCGGGCTCGCCGCCGCCGCCGAGAGGAAGGTGCGCACCGCCTCCGGGGAAAGGAAGGGCAGATCGCCTGTCGTCACCAGTATCGGCCATTGGAAACTGGCCGCCTCCACGGCTTTCAGCACCGAGGCCGAAGCCGACGACGCCGGCGCCAGCAGCCGCACCCGCTGCGCAAGCCCGGGCCCCAATGCGGCCCGCGCCGCATCGGCATCGTCGATGACCACATGAATGGCGCCGATCGGCCCGCTGTCCGCGAGCGCCTGCACCACACGACGCAACATGGGCACACCCCCCACCGCGATCGTGGCCTTGTGCAAGACGCCGGCATGGCGCGCCAGAGGGTCGTCCGGCCCGCGGCTGGCCGCCAGCACGATGGCGGTCCAGTGGCCTGTCTCGCCCGTGGCCTGTATTGACGGACCCGCATTCATGCGATGGCCTTCTCGTAGATGCGATAGGTCTTGTAGGGCACACCGCCCAACGCCTCGATCATGTGGCGCATGCGCGTGTTGGTCTCGAGAATCCAGGAAAGCTCGCCGCGCTGCACCCCGCGATCAGCATGATGGAAGCGCACCGCGTCGATCACCGCCAGCGCCAGGGCAGACCCCACGGCCGTGTTGTGATAGCGCCGCCGCACGCCCATCAGGGGCATGCGCACCGTTTCGGGCGGTCCGCCGAACTTCAGCCGCCAGATCAGCTTCAGCCAGTTGAATGGCAAGAGCCGCCCGCCAAAATCACGGATGTATCCATTGATGTCCGGCAGCGTCACCACCATGGCCGCCGGCTCGCCCTTGTATTCGGCAATCCACACGTCGCGTTCGTCCACGATCAGCTTCAGCTCGTCACCCAGCTTGCGGATCTCCCGCTCGGTGAAAGGCACGAAACCCCAGTTCTCCGCCCAGGCATCGTTGAAGATGTCCATGATGAGCGACAGTTCCTCGCGCAGCCGCCGCTTGTTCATGGGGCGCACGGAAAGCACGCCCTTCGCCTTCAGCCGTTCCAGCATGCGCGCCATGGCTGCCGGCACCGGCTGCAAGCCTGGATAGTCGTAGGCGATCAGATCCATCACCTTCCGAAGTCCACAGGCCTTCACCCGCTCGTCGTAGTAGGGCCGGGCGTGGCCCATCATCACCACGGGCGGATGCGCGAATCCCTCCACCAGCAGCCCGCTCTCCTGATTGATGGAGAAACCGAACGGTCCGCGCATCCGCCGCATGCCTCGCGTGCGCAGCCATTCGGCTGCCGCCTCGAACAGCGCGGCAAAGACGGTGCCGTCATCCTCCGCCTCCAGAAAGCCGAAGAATCCCGTGCCGTCCTGGTGACGATCGAGATGGAGCCGATCGATCTGCGCCGAGATGCGTCCCACCGGCACCTCGCCACGAAAGGCCAGAAACAACGCCGCTTCCCCATGTTCGAAGAAGGGATTCTGGCGCGGCGAGAGATGCGCCTTTCGCTCCAGATCCAGCGGCGGCACCCAGGCCGGATCATTCGCATAGAGGCGATGCGGCAGGCGGATGAAGGCCTTGAGCAGCCGCCGGGTCTCCACCGGCCGGATGGTGATGCCTGCATGATCGGTCATTGACAGAACACTCCCTTTTGCCGCCTCTTACCATCTGATGACCGAATCGGACAGAGACATGCGCACGCTCTCTTCCATGGACGCCGATGACGGGCCGACGGGGCTGCTGCCCGGTGATGCCGTCACCTCCCGCCATTCGCTGGGGTTCCGCCTCCGCCGCTGGGCCTTTCAACGCTACTTCCGCCTGACCCGCTGCCTCACGTTGGGCGTGCGCGTGCTGGTGCGCAACGAAGCCGGCGAGGTGCTGCTGGTGCGCCATACATACATGCCCGGCTGGGCCCTGCCCGGCGGCGGCGTGGAGAAACGGGAAACGGCCGAGGAGACCGTGCGCCATGAACTGATGGACGAGGCCGCCATTCGTCTGCTGAAACGCCCCCGGCTGTTCGGCATCTATGCCAATCATGCCTGGTTTCCCAACGACCACGTGCTGCTCTATGTGGTCGAGCCCGGCACCTACGAGCGCCTGCCCTGGACACCCTCGCGCGAGATTGCCGAAATCGGCTTCTTCGCGCCCGACACACTGCCCGAGGAGGCCACCGCCGGCACCCGCCGCCGCATCCGGGAGGTGCTGGAAGGCCGCCCACCGGCCGAATGCTGGTGATTCGCCCCTTGCCTGCCCTCGCCCGCAGTGCTAATCCGCCCGCAGCAGGGGTACGGGACCTGGCGAATGCCTCTTGCCCGGAAGTTCCCAGGAACGTGGGGAGTGCTCATGCCGGCAAGGCCGTTTCCGCCGCGACGACGACATTCTGCCTGACCACCGGCCGCCCAGTGCGTTCGGTCGGTTCTGTTGCGGGCGCTCTGGCCATTCCCGGTCCGGCCCGGCAGCGCCTGCTCTTGCCTTTCGTTCATCGTGGCAGATCAGGGAGTGGCCAGGCCCCGGCGCACGTACAAGGGCCGGCCGGCACAAGTGTCATGAGTGATCACGCCCCGTCCACCATCGTCATCGAGCAAGCCGCGGCGATGTCCGAGGAGGCCGAGTCCCTGCTGGACGCCGCCTTTGGCCTGGATCGCCGCACCAGGGCGTCCTACCGCCTGCGCGAGGGGTCCTGCCCCGTGCCCGGCCTGTCCTTCACCGCGCGCGAACAGGACACGGGCCGTCTGGTCGGCACCCTCTCCTTCTGGCCTCTGCGCACCTTTCCCGAAGGCGTGCCGGCCCTGTTGCTGGGCCCGCTCGCCGTGCACCCGGACGTGCAGCGTCAGGGACTGGGGGCGTCGCTCATCAGCCAGGGCCTCACGGCCGCCGCCCGACAGGGACATGCCCTCGTCTTTCTTGTCGGCGATGCGCCCTACTATGCCCGTTTCGGCTTTGCCCCCGTGCGCCCCTTCGGCCGCCTGCAGCTGCCCGGCCCTTTCGATCCGGCCCGGTTGCTCTATCGCGAACTGAAGGAAGGCGCCATGACGGACAGGGTCCATGGCCTGCTCCTGCCTGCATGGCGCTGGCAGCAGATCAGGCAGGAACGGAAGAAATCCACCTGAGCGCCCGCCTGCGGACGCCCCCCTGGCATGAACGGGGTGTGCTGCCTCGGCGGTCGCATGTGAGGTATAGACAAGGTATTGAGTTGAAAGAACTTTGCAGATGATTGGATGGCTGTGAATCGCAAGGTTCTGGCGATATCTCGTCAGAACCTTGCGATTCACTTGAGCCGGAAATGCTGTCCTGCTGGCGCCGGG